>JAKACY010000058.1 GCA_021821025.1 Bacillota bacterium
GCGAATCATCGCTTCAATTCTCGGAGGTGTTGGTTTACCCATTGATCTAACCGATGCCTCTACCGCGTCGCACATCATCACAATAGCAGACTCGCGAGATGACGGACGAGGCCCAGGATAGCGATATTGGTCAATATCGGGTTGCTGGTGCTTATCTTCTTCTACGGCCTTGTTATAAAAATACCACAACACAGTCGTGCCATGATGCTCTGCGCAAATGGCCCGAACTGGTTCAGGTAGATTATACTCTTTTAACATCTCAAGCCCATCTGTCACATGGGAGGTGACGATGAGGTGCGAGAGATTTGGCGCAATCTTATCATGTGGATTATCCCCCGCCATCTGATTTTCAATAAAAAACAGAGGACGTTTCATCTTTCCTACATCGTGATAGTACGCGCCGACACGACAGATTAGTGGATCTGCTCCGATCGCCTCAGCCGCAGCTTCAGCCAAATTGCCAACGATCAGGCTGTGGTGATACGTGCCTGGAGCTTCAAGCAAGAGCTTTCGCAGTAACGGATGATTAGGATTGGCCAGTTCAAGCAGTCCGATGTGCGTAATCACGCCAAATGCCGTCTCTAAAAACGGCAGCAGTCCAATCGTAAATACCGACGACAAAAGCCCACCCACGATTCCGTAGACAATGTCAATCGCAAAACCGTGCCAATCAGAGTTTAACCTAGTCGAAAGAAGGTGCATGATGGCGATCGTAATCGCATTGAGGGCTGCCGTTAGAAAGCCTGCACGCATGAACACGCGCCGTTGTTGAACTTTGCTGACGGCCATAGTAGCGCCCAGACATCCCATAAGCGTCACAAAAAACACAGAGAATTCGAACCCAAATGCCGCGCTGGTCAACACTGCGATCAATACTGACGACAACATCGCCAGTGAAATGCCGAAAAACATCGCAATCATCATCGCCCCCATGGCTGTGGGAAGCGCAAAGATCACGCCAGACGGTAAACCGGCATCTACCCCGGCTTTTGCAATACGGATGAGGATACCTAAAAATACGATGAGACAAGCGTACAACAGCAAATGCACATTATCCCTAGCTACGCGCGTTTTGCGAAGTTGAATGAACGTGGCCGTCGCCAAAACCAACAGTAACACAAATAAGAAAAATCCTGCATACATGCTATAGTCAGGCTCAGTCTTAAGAAGTTTTAAATCCTTCAATTGATTCATGATCGATGGTGTGATGAGCTGCCCTCGGCGCACGATCACGTCACCCCGGTTGATCCACACATCTGGCACGCTGCGCTCCGCTTGCAGGCGAGCCTGCTGCGTCAATACAGGGTCGTATAACAGGTTAGGGCGCAGCACGGAACGTACGATTTGCCCGATCACAAAGCGTGTCGGACGATCCGCGTCAAGCGTGACCAACTGCTGGTCGATAACCATGTTCGGATGCTTTGCATCGCTCGAAGAATACTCGGATTGAAGGATCCTTTGTGCAATTCGAATCACATCGCTGTTTACCACAAGGTATTGACCGCTGTTCATCAGAAGGAGCGATTGAAGGGTGAAAGTCGGAATTCCGATTGGTGAGACATAACGCAGTTTCCCCACCTTATCCGTTAGCCGCATACCCTTTGTGGCACGCAGAGATTGCGCCATGTTAAACATGCGATCAAGCGAGGAGAGCGCGCTCTCTTCCACCGCGGGATTGATATCGTATCGCGGAGGCACAAGGGCAGCAGCAGCCAAACGTGCAGCCTGCGTGGCACGCGTATCGATCGTGTCTGATGGCGCCGTGATCAGTACTTGACTCACCTGGCCCACTGTTAAGTTGTATCGCTGTGGCAGAACTGTGCCGATTAAGACCAAAAATAGTACGGCAACTAAGCCCCCGTAGACACCTAAGCGAAAGCGGACATTCGAACGCCAATGATACTTTTGCAACAATGACAAGACTGATGACTTGTGTGACTTCTGCCTTCTCATTTCAATTCATCCTTCGGAAGATTCGTCTTCCGCATACGCGCGAATAATGCGCCCTACGAGAGGGTGCCGAACGACGTCCGATTCATCCAGCGTTACCACGGCGATCTCCGTGATATCCGCCAAAATCCTCAGGGCTTCACGCAAGCCCGAGCGCTTACCTCTTGGCAGATCCACCTGCGTGATGTCGCCCGTGATCACCATGCGCGATCCTATGCCTAGGCGGGTTAAAAACATCTTCATCTGTTCTGGTGTCGTGTTTTGCGCCTCATCCAAAATTACGAACGCTTCATCGAGCGTGCGCCCACGCATGTAGGCAAGTGGAGCAACTTCGACAAGCCCACGCTCCATCGAACGTGCCAACTGCTCTGGGCCCATGACATCATGAAGCGCGTCATACAGCGGTCTCAAATACGGATCGACTTTCTCCTGTAGATCGCCTGGCAAAAACCCCAGGTTTTCACCTGCTTCTACTGCTGGCCGAGTCAGAATAATCCGCTTAATCTCTCCGCGTTTTAACGCCAAATATCCCATCACAACGGCAAGGTAGGTTTTCCCTGTGCCAGCCGGTCCAATGCCAAACACGATATCTCGTTTGCGCATTGCTTCTACGTACTGGCGTTGACCGATGGTCTTAACCTTGATGGCGCGCCCCTTGAAATTGACCGCCAAATCCTCGGCATACAAGGCAATCAGTTCAGGCAAACGATCTTCCATCAAAAGTACAATGGCGTACTGAACATCACGCTCTGTCACCGTGTGACCCCGACGCGCGACCTGAATCAGCACTTGAAGCAACTCTTCTACCCGCGAAACGTCTTCATCTTCGCCTTGCAGCAACACTTCATTGCCGCGGCTAATCACCTTACAAGCAAACGTATCATCAAGCAACCTGATATGCACATCCTGCGGCCCAAACACAGCTCGCGCCTCTTCATTATCTCGCAAGATGATTTTTCGTGAAATTGCGCTGGTGTCACCCAAAAAGTGGCCATCTCCTTGCGGCTGCAGATGCACGAGTCACCCTTGCCCGACTTTTGCACGCGTTAACCTTTTGCCGGTGGCTGCACACTCACGGGTTTAGGAACTATAGGCTCCGGTCGTCCGATATTCTCTATAACCTCGGTCCAGACCGTCATGTATAGCTTACCATGCTCTAGATTCTTCTGTAAAATATTTTGCCTCAGAACTTTGGCATCATCCCCCTTTGTATGTGATATAACATCACGGGCTGCAAACGATAGGCCGCGCTGAATCAGTTTATCTGGACTCAACCTCTCTTTTATGGGCTTCGCTTCATAAACCGTGTCCACCCGCCAAGCGAACGGAAATTCGCGATTAGCGATCACAAGTGGCGTATCTTTTTGTACGACTGTTTGGTGTGGGTATGGTGGGTGTGAAAATCCCCACACGGGAATCTGCATTCCGGCGATCACGATGTAATCGTGCACAACCTGTTCCCCAGTGAGCGTACTCACTGTCGTCTCTTGCGGTAGCGTGACGTCGGTTCGATACCAGACAATCGCATGAACGCGCCCGCTCGCAAATACAGATTGCCCATCCTCAAGCTCCCCAGAAATCAGCACCATGCCAGGTGTCACGTACTGTCCAGGCTTAACAGTAGGTTGTCCATAATCAGCCAGCACATTGGCGATAATCCCAGGTACTCGCGCCACAATATTCTGCGGCCCTTTCTTTAGTGGCGGACTGGGCGCAACCCGTAAGACAACATGGATATACATGGATGTTCCGGAAATACGTACGCCCACCCACGAGATGTCCGGTAGTTTATCTAAAAGCGCAAGTTGTATCGAGTCCTGATCCATCACTTGATAAAGCCACGTGCCCGGACGGATGTTGAGTTTTTGCAATGCGGCCATCACCGCCTCAGGCTGATCCGTGCCATCTATACGAATGTGCCAAATAAATCCAGAGAGTGTATACAGAGCCAAAATAAAAAAAACTGCGCCACCGACGAAGACTTTACGCCTTTGGGCTCGCCACAACCAAAACGGAAGGCCAACCTTTTTCGTGAAGCGAAGTTTGACCCTGTTGCGCCTTGCTGACCGAATGGTAGCCGAAAGGTCCCGAACGCCGACACAAAATGTATAATCACCTGCTTTTTGCGATTCTACATCCCACAACAAGACGCGACGTTCAACTAACTCCTTCATCACTTTGCGATAGGGGTCCGCCACAACCGTGAGTCGCACGTAACCGACCAGGATCTCTGTCACACGCCATGCCATTCATCGTTCCCCCTACTGAAAGTCAATCCCAGATATCACACCTTCAACCACGAGCTGTTCTGGCACAATCGTCTTAATCACAAGGTTTTCGCCACGGATCGCGATTTGCCCCTTAGTGAGGGAAATGCGGATTAAATCCCCTGCAAACTCGATAATGGATAGATAATTCTCAGCGATCAACTGCACATCTCCGATCACCGTGATGCGTGGCACATGCTCCAGTGTGTCTTTGGGCACCTCAAACACCTCCGCCGCGATGCGTTCCGTCCTTTCCCGCCACCTTCGCTTCACAGGACATCCCTCCTGCATCACGTTTATGCGAGGAGGGATGTCGATATTACAGGCAAGGTCTCAAACATGCAAAAAGCAGCCACCTATTTGGCAGCTGCTTTTACTTCACTTCATCTTCCGTTTTCGCAGGCGGTGACGCGTCAGGATAATACCTGCGATACGATCCGACTGACAGTCTTGCCATCAGCGGAAGAACCGATACGGCTTAAGATAACTGGCATAACCTTGCCCATGTCCGCTTTAGAATGAGCACCTACTTCAGCCACTACGTCTTTTACGGCAGCAAGTATTTCATCTTCACTAAGCTGTGCAGGAAGGTAGGATGCAAGTACGCGCAACTCGTCTTCCAGTGATGCGATAAAATCAGTTCGCCCACTGCCCATAGCAATGTCCATGGCGTCCTTGCGCTGCTTAACCTCTTTGCGCAAGATCGCGAGCACTTCATCGTCACTGAGTGGATGCTGCAACTCGATCTCGGAGTTTTTAACAGCGGCCTTTACCATGCGCAGCACGGAGACACGGACTTTGTCCTTATCCCGCATGGCCTGCTTTAACTCCTCAGGAAGACGGTCAGACAATAACCCCATGAAAAACACTCCTTACCGTCAATGGTCAAACGACCTCTCTAGCCCCGAGCTCAAATTTTCTTTTTGTTGAATTTGCGAGCCGCCTCTGACTTCTTCTTTCTGGCCACACTCGGTTTGTCATACTGCTTCCGTTTCCTGACTTCGGCGAGGATGCCGTCCTTTGCAGTAGCACGCTTGAACCGCCGCAGCGCGCTATCCAAAGATTCGTTCTTACGGATCTTGATCTCGGACATACAGCTTTCCCTCCCTCCACCGAACTCTATGGTAAAAGAACACCGACACTTGGTGCAATGTATCCCAGAATGCACTAACCTCAAGCCCACTATAAACGGTATCTGGAAGAGTTACGCTTAATGGAATCCACGACCAGTATCAACGCAGATTATATTCTACCGCAACAATTCATGTCAACTAAATCATGCGCTTCATCCAAGAATACGTTTCAAAAATGCCGTCTAAAAGTGAAACTCCACTCTCAAAACCGATGGTGTCTTTAGCAAGGCTAGGATCGAGCGCGCTGTGACGCACATCGCCTGAACGCTCAGGCTCATGTAAAATTGGAACCTGCCTGTTGCATACCTCAACAAGCGTCTGGATCAATGCTTGATTGCTCGTCTGCTTGCCCGTGCTAACGTTGCACACGATGTCTCCAACATATTCGGAGGCTAATAAATTGGCTCGCACAACATCTTGTACATAAATATAGTCACGTGTATGAAGTCCATCGCCAAACAAATGAACAGGCTGTTCTTTCACGAACGCTTTAGAGAATATGGCAACGACGCCGCCCTCACCACTTAAACCCTGGCGTGGTCCATAGACATTCGCGTAGCGCAGCGCAGCATAGGACAGCCCATATAAGGACGAAAACACGCGCAAGTAGTCTTCGCCAGACGCTTTAGAAACGCCATAAGGGGAAATTGGGCGCTTGTCAACGGATTCCTGAATCGGCATGGATACACTAGGATTACCATATACGGCAGCCGACGAAGAATAGACGATCTTTCGCGTCTTGGCCCGTCGCGCGCCTTCTAGCACGTGAATCAATCCAAGCAAAGTGGTTCTAGCATCCTCCACCGGGTTCTCGATAGAAAAAGGAACCGACGCCTTCGCCGCCAGATGAAAGACAACATCAGGGTGATAATCCTCGATGAAGTCTTGCGCCTGCTGCGTTGCTACGTCAAGCCGCGCCTGAACCACCGATTGCGGTACATCCCACGATGGAAGCGGCGGCGCGATATCCATCACCGCGACATCATGTCCATCCTGATATAATCCATCGACGATGTGCGATCCGATAAAGCCATTGCCGCCCGTTACGATTGCCCTCACCAAAAAACCTCCCATGATACAGTACTGGCTCTTGCTCAGTATACCGCCACAGGCTGCCACCGCGCTATGAAAAAAATCAGCGATGACCTATGACCTTTGCTGACTATGCTCTAGAACCAGCAGCATCTCCCACAGCTTACCTAGCGTGTAGATACCATGTTCTTGCAGTAAGGCTAATTGCCGTTCAATCACCGCAGCCGTCATCTTGGCATCACCAAGTGCGGTGTGACGTTCATTCACAGAAATTTCATATAAGGATAGCAACATGTCGAGAGACGGGTACTTTTTCATCTGGTGCAAACACATCGCGATTTTCCCAGTATCCAGCACCTGAGAGTGCAGTTCGATCCCCCAGTTTTTTCGCAATGCCGCATTTAGAAAGCGAATATCATGACCCACATGATGCCCGATGAGGATACGATCGCCGATGTACTGAAGAAACATTTGCAAGACTTCATCAACTTTAGGCGCTTGTAACACGTGTTCTTTATAGATTCCGGTAAGATCTGAAACCAACTCAGGCACTTCACGGTCCTTGGGAATCCTGACAAACGAATAAAACTCTGGAAATCCCGGCGAGTCTTCCGGCACCTGACCAAGCAAGACTGCCGCCACAGACAGTAAGACATCATCTTGCGGAGAGAAACCCGTCGTCTCAGTATCGATTACCGCATACGACAAGTCAGCTAAACGCTGATCAGACATCTCATGCTCATGCAGTGCACTTAGCATGGCTCGAAGCTCTACCTCGGCCTGGAGGGAACGCGAATCTTCGATGCCGCTATACTGATCACCAAGCCCGCCAAACAGATGGCGCAAAACCCGAATTCGCTCAAAGCCCATGAGATCACCCCGATTTCGGGAAGTGCCGCGCCGTCAACTGTTGGATCTGCCGTACGACGCGTAGCGCCCGCTTCAGTTTTTCCCTCTCTCCATCAGACAGAGATTCCACTTCCACATAGTCGTCGATGCTGCGCCCCAACAAGGCCATCTGTATGTGGTGTTTTAAACGAAGCTCAAGCGTCGTCAAGAGCGCCTGTTTAGCATCTTCTGCCAGTTCATCGTTCCACGCCTTGTTAGAAACCAGGCGGTCGATCCGATTCCACGTCGTAGGATCCTCGATTCCAACGCTGAGCGCCCACAGCCTGACGCTGTTGACAAGTGGCGTGTATAAGCCTTCTTTGATCTGCAACGCACCGCGATGGTCTCCCAGAATCTCCGTCTTTATGCTACCCAGCACATTGAGCGCCACCTTGGCAGAAAGACCTTGATCTGCTACCTTCCACCTCATGAAAGGTGATCGCGCGATATATTGAATGGCTTGTCCCCGCAATCTTTCTACAAGACGCTTGTCGCCACAGATGATTTCGGCGTCAGAGGCGATCAGCAAAAAGCGAATATGATCCCAATCCGGGTACTCGTTATACCGAGCCAACCGCTCCTGCCACTGCGTTTCCGTGCCGCGCCACCTAGTATTGCTCGCCATGACGTTGCCCGTACATAATGGATATCCGATCTCGTGCAGCATCGCAGAAGTCAGCTTAGTCAATTCTTCAAAATATCCCTGCCACTGCGCCTCGGGGTTGATGCCATCGTAAATTAAAGCATGATCCTGGTCGCTTTTGATTGATTGTTCGGAGCGAGCGCCGCTGCCTAACATAACGAAGGCAAAGCGTGGTACCCTAGCCAGAGAGCATTGCCTCCCGACCAAGTTATCCGCGAGATATAGTGCTTTCTTAAACATGGCGCGATGAAACTCGGACAACGTCGAAAAGACCTGCATCACGGGCTTGCCAACGATATCTCTGGCGACGGCCTCAGGCAGACTATCATGTAAACTTTTTAACTGCGCCACCGTGGTCGCTTCGCGTATCGACAGCAAATTCACGCAATATCACGCCTTTTCCCATGAAGATCTGTTGTATCCATATGGCCAACGCTTGCTTCCCTGCGCCTGATCGCAAGATTTTGCGCTGTGAGGCGTTTGTCCGGTTGCTGAACGTACAGAAATTCATACAATGACATTGAAAAATATGCGCGTGACCAGCGAAAAAAGGGGTCGGGTTCGATGAAACTAGGGACGTTGTTAAAGGCAGGAACACTCGCTGTAGACATCATCAATCATAAGTCTGCACAGCAGTTGTCTGACCTGGTTCGCAGTGGCGTCAAAAGGCGCGCTGACCTATATCGTTCTCAGACAGGTGAGCCAGCTGCAAAACAGCCTAGCGCGCCAAAACCATATGCTAACTCATTGTATAATCAAGCGATGGGGCCTAGGCAGCAAGGAAAGCCTCCCGCAAAACCACATATCACCCCTTCGCAAATGCCAAACGTGCCGATCAAGCAGGCGATGAAGTACGTGACACCAGAGAATATGCAAAAGGCGATGCAGTGGCACGGCATCATCAAAAGCTTTTTTGACAAAAAATAACGCCTCTCAGATGCGGTTATTTTACCAAAAATATGCGCAGGTTAACACCTGCGCAGCCGTGATGCTCAGTCTTTTCGAAAAACGTGAGGCTTTTCTTGCCCATCAGAGTTCACCGAGAAGGCAGCAAGCCACTTCTTACGAAAAAAGTAAGTAACTGCCCCCAATGCAAGGAGAACAAAAACACCAACGATCAACGCAGAAGCAATACCATGGCTGATCCCTAAAAATATGCCCCCCATAAAGAGCTCAAAGGGAATGAGTCCCACCGCCGTCGTCCATATAAAAGGCCATAGCGTAACGTTCAAGAGCCCTGCTACATAGTTTAGCGCATGAAAAGGGACGAATGGCACGAAGCGCAACGCAAACAGTCCCAGCGTTCCTCGTTTACTGACCCACTGATCCACCTGCTGCTGCCTTTGAGCAGACAGCATGCGCCGCACCAAGGGCTGTCCCAGCCACCTCGTGAGATACATCGCAGCAACCGCGCCAACGATCGCACCGATCCATGAGTAAAACAATCCCCAAGCTACGCCATAAACCTCCATATCGATCACGATGAAAAATTCCGAAGGCACAGGCAAGACACAAAGTACGGCCATGATGATGACCGACACGATAATCCCGTCAACACCGAGCGATTGAATGATGAGCGAGACATGCTCAATCACATGCCGATAGTGATAAAACGCCCAAATAGCCAGCACTAGAGTCAGCGTGCCAATAATAAGCGGGATCAATTTAAGTTCAAACGGCCGACCACCGTCTTCATAGTTACGATCCGTAATTGCGGCGCACCTCCGCATCGTCCCTGCTACGATCACACATGTTCTACCATTCTCTTACTCTAGCACACGACTCGCACGCTTGCCAAACCTCTAAGCCCTACTGCGCTTCCCTGCAGGTGTTCCATCTTCACGGTACAGGCGTACAGCCTTTGAGGTAAATAAGATGCCATCAAGGTGGTCTATCTCATGCTGAATGCAACGAGCACGAAAGTCCGTCTCCTCAAATTCCACCTCCTGGCCCTCTCTGTTCCACATTCTTACGCGAATCCACTTGTACCTCGCCGTATCACCATAAAGGCCTGGTATCGATAAACAACCATCTGGGCCAAGTTCCATGTCCTTACCGTCTATAATCACTGGATTAATCAGATCGAGCCGACCCTTGCCGTCGTCCACGTCGACGACGGCAATACGCTTTAAAATGTTGACTTGTGGGCCAGCCAGACCAACGCCATTGGCAAAACGCATGGTCTCGTCCATATTATCGAGCACTCGCAGCAAGTTAGGCGTAATTTTCGTGACAGGAGCAGCTTTTGTCGTCAAAATTGGATTTGGAAACTTCACAATGTCATAAATCGCCATGACCAACCTACCTTAAACATGAATATGGATTTTCCGGCACTAAGGCACGCAATTATTATGATACCACAATCTTACCGGTAGTTACTGATCGATGGTGGTTGATGTGGAGTTCGGCAGTTTCATGTTATTTGACGAAATACCCGCGCGCTTCAGGCTTTCAAGAACGCTGCTTGCACTATCCCAGGTCAACGTCTCCGGGTATGCATTTTCGTTATGCAGCGCCACGTCAAGCCCCATCGCTTCTTCTTCGGGAGAAACTCTGAGACCCATGACGACATCGACAAGCTTTAGCAACACGAAGGTCCCAATTCCAGAAAACAACCACGCGACAACCATCCCGATAAGCTCGATCAGAAATTGATGGGAGTTACCATAGAATAGGCCATTCCCACCTTTTGCGTTGACAATGATCGTCGCAAATAGACCCGTAGCAATCATGCCCCACGTCCCGCCAATTCCGTGAGCGCCAAAAGCATCAAGCGCGTCGTCGTAGCCGAAAAAGTTTTTAAAGGCTGTGGAGAAAAAGTAGCAAATCACGCCAGCGATGAGCCCTATTACCAAAGCGCCGCCAACTGTCACGTACCCGCACGCCGGTGTGATGGCCACCAGACCACTCACAATGCCTGCGGATGCGCCAACCAAGGTCATGTGTCCAGTGTTAATCCGCTCCACGATAACCCATGTCAAAGCCGCCCCGGCTGCCGCGATGTTGGTGGTCACAAACGCATTTGCAGCCACGGCATTCGCCGACAGCGCACTACCTGCATTAAAACCAAACCATCCAAACCACAATATAGCCGTTCCAATCAATGTCAGCGGCACATTATGCGCCTTGATTGCAGGTGAGCCATGCCCTGCTCTTTTTCCTAAATAGATGGCACATACGAGACCGGAAATTCCTGACGCGATCTCAACCACTGTGCCGCCGGCGAAATCAAGCAACCCTAAGCGATGAAGAAAGCCACCTGCGCCCCAAACCCAGTGTGCCAATGGATCATATATAATCGTCGACCACAGCAAGATAAATACCAAAAAAGATGAAAACTTCACCCGTTCCGCCAGACTGCCGACGATTACAGCAGGCGTGATGATTGCGAACATCATCTGAAACGTGGCGAAAAGCACGGATGGAATGGTCGATGAATAATTACTATCTGGAGCCGCCCCAACGTGATTGAAAAGTATAAAATGAAAATTACCAATGATATGGCCCACATCTGGACCAAAAGCCAGACTATAACCGAACAAAACCCATTGAATAGCAATGACGAACGCCACAGCAACAACCTCATACATCGTTGTAATGACATTCTTGTTGCGAACGAGTCCACCATAAAAAAGCGCAAGACCTGGTGTCATGAATAAAACCAACGCAGATGACACCAACACCCATGCTATATCCCCAGCGTTCATAATGATCCCGCCTCCGTCAGTAATAGTTACACAAACTGTAAATTACAATAACACAGTCTACTATAAGGCGCACGGCTTTTAGTTGTCAATAACTCTAACATTTACGCGTGTCCCTCACCCTGCTTTAAAGTATTAACCCTTCATATAAATGCATGTACTGGTTTGCTACTTTATCCCATGTAAACTTTTGTGCCTGAATGACTCCTTCTTTAGAAAGAGAATCGTATTGATCCCGGTCACGCAAGAGTGTTCGAAAAACATTAGCAAAGGCTTCCGGATTATGATAATCAGACACCAATTCTGCCGACTTACCGGCGAACGCACTCTCAGGAATTCCCCAATCATCACTCGCCACGACAGG
>JAKACY010000059.1 GCA_021821025.1 Bacillota bacterium
TCGCGACGCTGATTGCCTGGACGACCAAACAACTTCAAAATGATCAGCCACACGTCGACAGTGACGACAAAGGTGACACAGGGCTTCCACTGCAGGGCTTGGTGACATCCTCGCAAGATGCAGAGTCCTCACGACTCGATCCAGGTGATCACGGGAATCATACTGACGCGCATAATGAACCTGACGAGCCTGAGGTGTTGCTCGCTGCCTTGATTGACGATGACGAGGCTCTCGTAGAGGCCGCAGACGTGTTGGAGGCTGACTCGCAGCCCGCAACTGATGATGAAGAGCTTCAGGCACAAGAAGAGTTGTCTGCCGATCCGCTGCCTTTGCCTGTTGCGTCGGTCATGCCGCTTCAAGAATCATCTGACGCGTCCGTGTACCAGTACTTGCGGGAGCGGTTGGATCATGTGTCGGTACTTGGATGGTTGACGGTCTATCCGAGCGGAAAGGTTGGATTGTCTGATCAAGCGTATGATGAGGAGTTGGTTCGGCGCTTCACATCTTTGGCGGAACATTCTCGCGATACGGCAGAACTTGTGGGCCTATCTGATGCGCAGCAGGTTGTGATCCAAGGTCAGGAGGGCAGCATTTATATGGCGCCTGCCTCACGGTTCTTTCCAGGACGCCGGGATTATCTGGTAATTTTTGTGGATAGTGAATTTGCCGATGATAAACTATTAGGTGATTTGCTTTTCGCATAGGTACAAATCGATAGTATTTTGCTTCACTTTACAATCTGGTTCGTGTTTTGTAGAGTGATTAATTGGGAGGTTGAAAAGTTGGAAACCGTGACATCGCTAAGTGACCAAAGTTTTGCGAGTTTCGTGGCGAGTGAGACGCCTACGATTATTGATTTTTGGGCAGAATGGTGCGGCCCGTGTAAGATGTTGTCCCCCGTCGTGGAGGAACTGGCATCGGAGTTAAGCGGTAAGATTAACTTTGGCAAGATCAATGTAGATGACAATCCACAAACTGCGACGCAATTTGCCATTATGAGCATCCCGACGTTGTTGGTGTTTAAAGGTGGTCAGGTTGTGCGCCAATTGGTGGGCTACATGCCAAAGCGGCAGCTTTACGCGAAAATTGAAGACCTATTGCCACAAGACTAAAACAGGCGACAAAGCGCGGCCGCTGTTCGGACCGCGCTTTTTTATGGTGTTGGCAGACCTTGCTACGATTACCTAAGGCAACATCCGTCTGGCGAGTTCATCGTAGCGAAAGCAATCTGTCGTGTGGTCCATCACCATTCCTGTGGCCTGCATGAATGCATAGCAGATCGTCGGTCCGACGAATTTGAAGCCGCGCCTCTGAAGATCATGGCTCATCGCTGTGGATTCGGCGCTGAGAGCCGGTACATCGGAACTTTCTGCAAAATGGTGGATCATAGGTTTGCCACCTACAAATGCCCATATGTAGTCGCGAAACGAGTTGAACTCGTCTTGTATATGCAACAATGAGCGGGCATTGGCAATGGCCGCCAGGATCTTTTGCCGATTGCGCACGATCCCTGCATCTGACATCAACGATTCGATCTTC
This sequence comes from Bacillota bacterium, assembly GCA_021821025.1. GTDB lineage: Bacteria > Bacillota > Bacilli > Alicyclobacillales > SLC66 > JAKACY01. Next base: position 1,540 of record JAKACY010000059.1, read on the forward strand.
ACCTCGTTGTAACCCGCCACCTTGTTTGGATCAAAATCATCGAATGCCGCACGATAATGGGCTCTTTTTTTCAAAATGGTGTGCCAACTGAGCCCTGCCTGCGCGCCTTCCAAGATGAGAAATTCAAACAGCAAGCGATCATTATAAACAGGCACGCCCCATTCATGATCGTGGTAGTCTATATATAAACGATCAGGGCTAACCCAACTGCACCGCTTTGTCGAGCTCTCGCTATGAACCTCACTATGCATCACAATTTGCTCCGCAAACTATCTGCAAGTTCTCTCATGCTACCGTCTACGGCCTCGAGTGTATCTGCGATGTCTTTTTCCGTATGAGTTGTCGTGAGAAACCACGCCTCATATTTGGACGGCGCAAGGTGTACGCCGCGAGCCAGCATCGCGCGAAAAAAAGCTGCGAACGCCGCGCTGTCTGATCGCTTTGCATGCGTGTACTGCGACACATGCTCACGACCGAAAAAGACGGTAAATGCGCCTTTGTAGCGATTGATCGTAATCGGCACATCATGCCTGGCGGCGATCTCGTGAATGCCGCTCTCAAGGGTTGCCGCTAGGTGCTCCATCCGGTCGTACACGCCTGGCGCTTCGAGCAGGTCTAGGCACGCCATACCCGCGCGTAGCGACGCAGGATTGCCGGCCATCGTACCCGCCTGATAAGCGGGGCCCAAGGGCGCAACTTGTTCCATGATGTCTTGGCGTCCGCCGTACGCTCCGATGGGTAAGCCGCCGCCGATGATCTTCCCGAGGGCCGTTAGGTCCGGTTTTACTGCGTCGTACTCGACTGCGCCAAACCGAAACCGAAACGCCGTGATCACCTCATCGTAAATCAGCAGGACGCCATGTTCTTTCGTCTTTTCGCGCAGGTGCTCTAAAAACCTACCTTTTGGCACCACGATGCCAAAATTGCCGACTACCGGCTCCACTAAAACGCACGCCAACTCACTCCCGTAGCGCTCCATCGCCGCGTCAAACGCTGCTTCATCGTTGAAAGCAACCGTGATGACTTCTTGCGCGATCGAAGCGGGAACGCCCGCGCTGTCCGGTATGCCGATCGACGATGGACCGGACCCTGCGGCGACTAACACGAGGTCGGAATGCCCGTGGTAGCACCCAGCAAACTTTAGCACCTTGGTGCGCCCCGTATATGCCCGCGCGACTCGGATGACCGACATCATGGCTTCCGTGCCAGAGTTCACAAAGCGCATGCGCTCTAGTTGCGGGATAAGCGATTGTAGTCTTTGTGCGTAAAGTGTCTCCCAAGGCGTGGGCGTACCAAATAAAATCCCATCTGACAGCGCGCCGTCCACGGCCTCTTTGATGGTGAGATTGGCATGCCCGACGATCACTGGCCCATATCCCGCCAAATAATCGATATAGCGATTGCCGTCCGCATCAAACATATAGGCGCCAAGGCCCTTCACCATGGTGACAGGCGCACCTCCACCGACGGATTTGAATGAGCGCGAAGGGCTGTTCACGCCGCCTATGATCACACTTTGTGCTCGCTCGTGCCATTTTTCAGACTCTGTGTACTGCAAGGTGCCTCGTCCTCTCTGCCATGATTGTCTAAAAGCATACACGATTGAAATGTTGATCGCCAGACGAGCCCCGTTTGCGCGTAAGGTGTATAATCAAATGGCAAGATAGTCATTCAAAAATGGAATCCATCTGTTGGAGCGTGTCTAGATGAAAGAAGCTGGCTTTCGTGATTTGCCGGCCGTACACCGCCTGCTTGATACAGATACCTGTAAGGCGTGGATGAAAGATTACCTTCGCATAGACGTCGTGGCGGCACTGCAAGAGACGCTTGATCGTCTGCGCGATGACCTGCGCCAAGGATATACCCCTGACCTATCCATCGATCATGTGCTGTCTTTGGCCGAGTTGCGTCTGGATGCGCGATCGCGCCCGCACCTTAGGTCCGTGATAAACGCCGCCGGTACAGTGCTGCATACGAATTTGGGGCGTGCGCCACTTGCGGCTGAGGCGATAGATGCGGTTTGTGAGGTTGCCAAAGGTTATAGCAATCTCGAGTTCGATCTGGATGCGGGCGTTCGTGGGCATCGCTATGACCATGTGGAACAGCTCATCTGCGAACTGACGGGCGCAGAGGCTGCCACCGTTGTGAATAACAACGCGGCAGCGGTCTTTTTGGTGTTGCAGGAACTGGCCAAAGATAAGCGCGTCGTGATTTCTCGAGGCGAATTAGTGGAAATTGGCGGCTCTTTTCGCGTATCAGAGGTCATGCGACTGAGCGGGGCGCAGCTCGTGGAAGTGGGTACAACCAACAAAACGCATGAAGGGGATTACGAAGAGGCGTTGAAGGCGGGCGCTGATCTCGTGTTGCGCGTGCATACGTCCAATTTTCGCGTCGTCGGATTTACATATCAGCCGCCGCTCGCGAGCCTGGTCGCCTTAGCGCATGAGTACGGCGTGCCGATTTATGAGGATCTCGGCAGCGGGTCGCTGCTCGACCTTTCGGAAAAAGGCATCGGGGATGAGCCGACGATCGCGCAGAGTGTGCAGGCTGGGGTCGATATCATCACCTTTTCTGGTGATAAATTGCTCGGCGCTGCGCAAGCCGGCATCATCTGCGGACGGCGTGACCTGATCTTGCGAGTGAAAAAAAATCAGTTGGCGCGCGCAGTGCGCGTCGACAAACTGACGCTTGCAGCGCTTGAGGCGTCGCTTCGCCTCTATCGCGATGAAGCGGTGGCGTATGCGCGCATTCCCATCTTGCGCATGCTGACCACGCCGGCGTCCGATCTCAGGCATGTGGCAGAGAATTTGGCGCAAGAGATCACAGCAAAAATCGGTGGCAAAGCGACATGCCTTGCGATCGAGACGACATCGCAAGTCGGCGGTGGGGCAATGCCGACCGAACAGATCCCAACATGGGCGATTGCGATTCATTCGACAGGATTTAGCACAGAGTTGCTTTTAAGAGAATTGCGCATGGGAGAAACTCCGATCGTCGCGCGCATCGCCAAAGAGGAGGTTATCTTTGATGTCCGAACCGTTTTCCCCGGACAATATGCTGAATTTGTCGCTGGAGTTACAGGAGCCATCAACCGATCAGCGGCAGGCGATTCGGCTGACTAGACTCACGGATAAATCTGGGTGAGGGTGCAAAATAGGTCCGGCGGACCTACAGGAAGTCTTATCATTTTTGCCACAAACCGAACGTCACCCTGACCTGATCGTGGGGCTTGAAACGGGTGATGACGCAGGGGTATATCGCCTGTCCGAAGACCTGGCACTCGTGCAGACGGTCGACTATTTTACGCCGATCGTGGATGATCCGTATGACTTCGGCCAGATCGCAGCGGCTAACGCGCTGAGTGACATCTATGCGATGGGTGGAAAGCCGATTACCGTGTTGAACATCGTGGGCTTTCCAATCAGTAAGATCGACAAGCAGGTCTTGGCGAAGATCCTACAAGGCGGCGCCGATAAGGTGAAGGAAGCAGGCGCTACGCTTTTAGGGGGGCACTCGATTGATGATGTCGATCCCAAGTACGGTATGGCCGTCACCGGTCTCATTCATCCCGACCAGATTTGGACGAACGCGGGCGCCAAGAGTGGTGATGTGCTGATCTTGACGAAGCCGATCGGTATTGGGATTATTGCCAAAGCTATCAAAGAAGGCGTAGCGACTGATGCGTCGACTACTGAGGCGACGCATTGGATGAAAATGTTAAATAAGGCCGCGTCGGAGATCGCTCACCGCTATGATGTTCACGCGGTGACGGACGTGACCGGGTTTGGCCTCCTTGGGCACGCGCTCGAGATGGCGCGAGGCTCGAATCTATTGCTCACGATCGATGCTTCGACCGTCCCTATTTGCACGGGTGCACTGGACTATGCCGCTTTAGGTTTGGTGCCGGCAGGAAGCAAGCGCAACCTGGCATTTGTATCTGAGGCGACTGATTTTAAAGAAGAGGTGGAAGCGGATCTGCGAACTGTATTGGCAGATGCCGTGACGTCGGGTGGACTACTTTTAGCCGTGTCGCGTAGCTTGGCTGACGATATTCTCACAGAGTTAAAGGCAGCTGGGATGACACAGGCCACTCGCATCGGCGTATTTGCTGATGCGGATGCTCCGGGCATCGTGGTTACCACAAAGTGACATGATAGCACATACCGCAAGTGACCTTGATGTGTGGCGTCTCCAAACTGCTACGTTTGCAGTTATGTGAGAATATAAGGGGGAATTTTACGATTTGCGCATCCATATCGAATGTGCGGGGCCTCGTTATGAGACCGAGATCACGCGCTTGATTCATCTGTTTTATCCGGACGTGGAAACGATCTTCGCATCTGCTGATCAGGTTGATAAAAATTCCGATCTACTCATCCATGTCACCACGAAATTGGCTGATGATGTGGTCGAGGCGATTGTGCAGATCGGAGCATCTGCCCACTTTGCAAGATCGACCGCAATACCTTTTCATGATTCAGCTATACAGCGCAAATCAGCCAAACGCGCCGTCGTGCATGCGCTCTACCGGGCATTGTCTCACCATACTGACCGCAAACTGCCGTGGGGTGTCTTGGGTGGCGTTCGCCCAACTAAGTTAGCGCACGATGAACTGCGCAGGACGAGTGGTGCGAGTGGTGCGAGTGATGCCGACATCACTACTAAGCTGCAAAGTGATTTTCTGATGGCGCCGGATCGGGCCAACCTGCTTCTCGAAGTGGCGCAGCGTGAGCTTCAAGTTATGCCGGACTTATACCAACTCGATCAAGAAGTGAGCATTTATATTGGCATTCCATTTTGCCCGACGCACTGCGCGTATTGTACATTTCCTGCGTATTCGATGGTTGACAAAGCGAGGTATGCGAATCAGTTCTTGGATGCGCTGATCAAGGAAATCCGGATGACAGGCGAGATGCTTTTTGCTTATCGGATCCCGGTCACGACCGTATATGTGGGTGGGGGAACGCCGTCTAGCCTGATGGCGCGCGAACTAAGGCAGCTGCTCGAGGCGATTTACGAGTACATTCCAGGGGCCAATTCGTGGCGAGAGCTGTCTGTCGAGGCAGGTCGCGCAGACACGATTACGCCGGATCGCGTCGCAGTGATGCGCGAGTATGGCGTCAACCGCATCAGTGTTAATCCTCAGACTTTCAACGCACAGACGCTAAAAACGATCGGTCGCGGACATGCTCCGGACATTGTGCCCAGGCGATTTGAACTTTGCAGAGAAGCGGGATTTGAAAATATTAATATGGATCTGATCTTAGGGCTACCCGGTGAGACGCTTGACGATGTCAAGCGATCGGTTGAAAAAACTTTGATGCTAAAGCCGGATGCGGTGACAATTCACACGCTGGCGTTAAAGCGCGCGGCCGTGGTTAATCGCGAGCGCGATTCGTACGATATAGCACCTGACGATGAGATTGTGCGGATGATGGAGCACGTGGATCATGAAGTGCGGATGGCAGGCCTTTCACCTTATTATCTATATCGGCAGAGAGATATCCTCGGCAACCTAGAAAATATCGGATATTCTGTATTTGGAAAAGAAGGTTTGTATAATATCAGCATCATCGAAGAAGTGCAGACCATCATCGGGCTTGGCGGCGGGGCTTCCAGCAAGTGGGTAAAGCCTGGCACAGCAGCGATTTTACGGCATCAGAACCCTCGTGAGCCTAGCATTTATGTGGAGACGCTCGACGAGGTGTTCGCGAAAAAAGCGCGCGATCTGCAGGACGTTTGTGAGGCTATCGCAAGTGTGAGAGAGTTGCAGTGAGGTTTTGTGAAATGAGGGACGATCGTGAGCCTCATCGTGATCTTGTTGGTTTTTGCGGTGTTTGTCACCTGGACCATCGTGTGGCGCAAAACCGTCTTACCGAACGTTGGCGCGACGCTCTCTTTTAGTAAATCATCGATCGCATATGGCGAAAGTATGGAACTGGTCGTAGCGGTGGAAAATCCCGTCATGCTTCCAGCGCCGTTTGTGCAGTGCCAAGTGTTTTTGCCTGAGGGGCTGTCTTCTGCGCAGCCGTCACCAGATGGCATGCCAGTGCGCAGCGAGACGGATGAGCTTGGCGGTTCGGATCGGGTCAACGATCCAAGGCAGGTGTTGCCAGACGATCGGGGGCGCAGGCTCGGGTTGAGTTTTAGCTTAAAGCCACGAGAGCATGTGGATGTGCGCTTCACGGTGTATGGAGCCAAGCGTGGGCGCTTTCGCATCAACGATGTATCGTTGACGCTCTCAAATGGGCTTAGCACAGATCGTCAGAGCATCACGATCATGGCGGATATTGCCTGCACCGTGCATCCGCGCTACGATATCCTCGATCGCGCCCGCATGCAGGCGATGAGGCTGGGCACGATGTCTACTGCGCGAAAGCTGTTTGCGACATCCTTGGATTGGATCGACATGCGGCCGTATCAGATGGGAGACGCGATGCGCGACATCTCATGGATGATGAGCGCCAAGCGGGGGGAACTCATCGTCCTCGAGCGATCCTTGGCGATTTCGCACGAATGGATTCTTGTTCTAAATGTGCAAATGTCTGAAGATCAGTGGTACCACACGATTCCTAATGTCGTTGAAAGGGTTTACGAAGCGGGGATGAGCCTCGCTTGCACTCTCTTGCAAGACGAGGCAAGTGTAAGTTTATATGCAAATTCATCTTGGCCCAAGCGTACTGGTCGCAAAGATCACCGCGTTTGGTCCGTGTCCGGGCCAGCCGCGCCGCGCATTATTCATGGCATCGGGCATTCGCTAGGCGAGCTGCCTCTTTATCCACATGTGCCGTTTGTCAATCTGCTGCAAGAACTCACGGCTACTCATCTTCCACCTTCTCATATGATCGTGATCACGGCGATGGAAACGAAAGCGATCAGATCAGGACTCGATAAGCTCACGCGGCAAGGGCACCGCGTCGTCCCGCTTTTTATACCGCAGGAGCCGGATGTCTTATGGTCAGAGCAACTACAGTCCATGGTGAAGCAGGTGACTGTGTCATGAACGTGCTAGGATACTTTGCTGACGCGCTGATCAGCGCCGGAGCCGCCACGGCGATCATGTCTTTTATACAAGGGGGATCTGTGGATCTTGCTGGGGTGGCGGTCGTAGTCGCGGCGCTCATATACTTCGGGCTGTATTTTCTTATGCGCGGTAGTCGCCTGCGCCTGGTTGCTCTTTATGCTGTGAGCGTTGCGCTGATGCTGTTTTGGGTCTTTTATAGTGGCATATTTTCCGCGATTGCAGCGAGTCTCTCTTACTACTGGTTTGTGGTGCGGCGCGTCCGCTTACTTCGTGGGGAGATGGAGTCCTATGTGCAGGTGCGATACCTCTTGCTGGATTTGATCCCGACTGGCGTGGCGCTTTTATTGTCTTTATCTGGATCAGAAACGCTGTCACTGGTCACATCGATCGTGGCTCTAGGTACCTTGCTGCGGCTTTTTGCCATGCGCAGTGCGACGATTGCAATCGCCAAAGAGGAGGGTATCACGCATGTGCCTTCTTTGCGCGTTCCGCTTTTTAGTGCGCTGGCGATCTTGTTCATCACAGGTTATGCGTTGGTGGCTTTTCCTGCGCTTCGGATGCTTGTTCTGATGGGTGCGCTACTATTTATCGCATGGGTATGGCTGAAATCGGAAAATAAAGCCGGTTTGCTGATCGTTTTGCTCATCTTGCTGCTCCTATTTGTCCGCCCGAATGCGTCGGCCGTCAAAGGGATGGTGCCGAACATTAATCTTCATGGCCTCGCTCACCTGAAGACGCAGCACGCGATTCATCAGGCCAATTTGCAAAATCTCGGACAAATCATCGGATATGTGCTCCTTGCGATCGGCATGATCGCGTTCACCATCTGGGCGTTCAAACACAAGGCTGATCAAAAAAAGGTGATCGACTCATCCGTCGCGCCTGTCATCACGCGCACGCGCTTGAAGCCGAACAGAGCTAGACATGGTGTTGCGCCTACACCACTGCGAAAGTTGGTCGTGCGCTGGCTGCTCTTTCATCGCGAGCGCACAGCGCTTATGCCGGGTGAGACGCTGCGGACATACCTTAGGAGGTTGGGATTGGCGGACCTGGCCACGCCTGGTGAGCCCAGTGCAACCCTCTCATTGCGCCGCGATCTCGTGATCCGCTATGAAGAGGAGCGATACGGGCAGCGCGTGGCGACGGAGGCGGAAGCGCAAGATTTTGAAGATCAAATGCAGTCTGCAGGAGAGTTGCCGAATCCAACGCACGCGAAAAAACGCACTTGACAAAAAACGTCAGATTCAGTAATGTAATCTGTAAACTTGATACGTGTCTGTGATCAGGAAAGTACTGTTTCTTGTGGTGTTCAGAGAGAGGCGGCCTTGGCTGAAAGTCGCTTTACACGATGGTTACAGGAAGGACACCTGTGAGACGTCCTACAAACGCGATATGCAAAAGTAGTGACCGGCTAACATTTCCGTTATATGAATGAGAGCGCATGCTGAGGGCCCACGGGTATCCTCACTAGAAGCAGGGTGGCACCGCGGTCGATCGTCGCATCGTCCGTCCCTCGGGATGGAAGGTGTGTTTTTTTATTTTCTGGGGCGTTCCGATAATCAAAGGAGGATACATATGGCCGATTATTTTAAACCGCGCGGTACGGCGGATATTTTGCCTGACGCTGCACTGCAGTGGCAGTATGTCGAGGAAATGGTGCAAAAAGTGTTTGCCACCTACCATTATCGCGAAATCCGCACACCGATTTTCGAGCACACGGAAGTGTTTGAACGCGGCGTGGGGGACACGACAGATATTGTCCAAAAAGAGATGTACACGTTTTTAGACCGCGGCGACCGTTCCATCACGCTGCGACCGGAGGGAACAGCAGGCGTCGTGCGTGCGTTTGTGGAGCAAAAACTGTACGGTGGACCATTGCCGGCCAAGCTTTACTACTTTGGACCTATGTTTCGCTATGAGACGCCGCAAGCGGGCAGAACACGGCAATTTCACCAGTACGGAGTGGAAGTGATTGGATCGGATGATCCGCGCGTGGATGCGGAAGTCATCGAGTTGGCAGACCACTTCTTACGTGCTGTGGGGGTGACGTCAACGACGCTCGAACTAAACTCCGTTGGGTGCCCGGTTTGTCGCGTGGCGCACAAAGACGCCTTGGTAGCGCACTTGCTGCCGATCAAAGATGAACTTTGCGAGGATTGTCAGTCTCGAATCGTTCGCAATCCGCTGCGCATCCTCGACTGTAAAATCGATGCGCATCACCCGGTTGTGGAATCGAGCCCGATGATCACGGATCACCTGTGCGACGATTGCGCGGCGCATTTTGCGGCGGTAAGAAACTATCTAGATCTGCTTGAGGTCCCATATGTGGTCAATAAAAAATTAGTGCGTGGACTCGATTACTATACGAAGACCGCCTTTGAATTCGTGGAAGGTAGCATTGGGGCGCAAAGTACGATCTTAGCCGGCGGACGGTACAACGGCTTGGTGAAGTCCTTGGGCGGACCGGATGTGCCTGGCATCGGGTTTGCAGGCGGGATCGAACGCCTTTTGCTCGCACTTGCTGCAAACGGCGTGTCGCATGAGGTTCCTGATGAAGTAGAGGTGTACGTGATGGCACTGAGTAACGAGGCGCATGCGATGTCGGTCAATATTTTACGCGACCTTCGAGTGGTGGGCGTTGTAGCGGATGCCGACTACACAGGGCGGGGTCTCAAAGCGCAGATGAAGACTGCTGATCGTTTGAACGCGAAAGTAGCCGTTTTAATCGGTGAGGATGAGGTGAAAAGCGGTCAATTAGCGGTTCGAGATTTGTCGACGCGTGAACAGATACTCGTGGCGCAAGGTGATACAGTAGCGAAAATCCTTAACATTTTGCAGAGTTAACCATGAAAACAAGGAGATGATGGCTATGTATAGAACAGGTCATGCAGGGATGTTACGAAAGGAACACGTGGGGAAAAAGGTGTTGCTTTCAGGTTGGGTGCAGCGTAGAAGAGACCTTGGTGGTGTCATATTCGTCGATTTGCGTGATCGGACAGGCATCGTGCAGCTCGTCTTTCGATCCGACATCAGCGTTGCAGCGCTGACTTTGGCGGATCGCCTGCGCAGTGAGTATGTGATTACTGTTTCCGGAGACGTCGTCTTGCGCGACGCTGATGCAGTCAATCCAAAGATTGAGACTGGCGAGATTGAGATCGAAGTAGAGGAACTCACGATTTTGAACGCTGCCAAAACACCGCCTTTTCCGATTGAAGATGACGTGACGATCGATGAGAATGCACGCCTGCGCTACCGCTACCTGGATCTGCGCCGACCGCAGATGCAGCAGACGT
>JAKACY010000060.1 GCA_021821025.1 Bacillota bacterium
GCTAGTTTCAGAAAGTGGACGCAATATAAAAGACATGATTCAGCGATTACAAGAAAAGGTACCTCGGGAGTTGTACTTTTCACACCGCGCGGTCTTTATCGTGGGCGAGAGAGAAGCCCAGATCGGCATTTCTGATATTTTGGATCAATTTGCCCGTGATCCGGAAAATCGGATGAGAAACTTAATTTTGGTGGCAAAAGGAGAAAAAGCGGCTGACGTACTGGCGGTGTCCACCGTGCTAGAGAAAATCCCTGGACAAGAGATCAAGCAAATCGAAAAGCAGGAAACCGGAACGATGATCACCATGCTGGATTTTATGATGGCATCGTCCAGTGAGGGAATGGTTCCGGTTGCTCCGGCGATCAGAACCGTCGAAGGTGGAACAAACAAACAAGGACAGCAGAAACTCATGTTGGCTGGAACCGCTGTATTTAAAGACTTGAAACTGGTAGGGTACCTGAATAATCAAGAAACACGGGGCTTTTTATGGATGACGGGCAAGATGCACAAAGGCTTTATCACGGCCTATATTCCGGAAGGCAGAGGGAGCGTAACCCTTTCTCTCACCTCAGCAAAACGTGATGTGAAACCCATATTTGACAAGGGGCATATTGTGTTTGAGGTAAAGCTGGAAGGGAAGGGGCAAATCGAGGAAAACGATACGAATTTAAACTTAAGTGATCCAAAAAGCATGATGATCGTCAAAAAAGCCCTGGATCGACAGGTATTCAAATACGTATTGAGAAGCTTTAAAATGGCGCAGGTCTATGATGCAGATGTGTTCGGATTCGGCCTGGAGATAGACCGACATAGCCCGAAAAGATGGGACAAGATCAAAGACAAGTGGGACACCTTATTTCGAGAAGCAGTACTGCATCTGCGAGTGGATATAAAACCGCTGCGGCCGGGTATCATTGGGCCGCCACTGCAGATGAAAGAAGACGAGGTGAAAAAACCATCATCGTGACCATATCGCTCTATGTGTTAGGTGGAGCCATGTTAACCTATTTCCAGGTGAAGAGGTTTGTAAAAAATAAAATGTACAAAGAGATCTGGATCTACATCGGGCTGATGCTATTTGGCGCGATCATAGGCTCGATACAAATAGGCGGAATCACCCTTGCGAGCCCTGTCGTTCCTCTTGAGACCGTCTTTGAGCCACTGGGTAAGTGGCTTTTGCGCAAATAGCCGTCTCGTGACAAAAGCCGCCCATCGCTGGAGCGGCCCCGGTTCTAGTATACAGTTTACCTGCTGGCACTTAGATTACCCGGCACAGATTTGACGAGTTGTCCTGTTGTAGTTGCCCCAATCGGAGAAACAGGTTTGCGGATTACCTTCACAGCATCACCTCCTCACCCGAGTCGCGTCTTGCCAGACCGTTTCGAGTGCAGTCCTGATTTTCCGCTTTTCAAACGAGCACGGCCGATTACCAGTCCTCATCCGAAAGAGTGGACAGTGATTTCCTTGACAGGCTGGTCTATAATAGCAGGCGCCACATACCGGGTCCGTGTCATCACCAGAGCTAACCCACTTCGCAAATTTATCATAGTCCAAATCTACTCGACCATCATCGTGTAAGCGACCAACGTGATTATCCTCTTCTTCAAAAGCACAGGTGCACTTGTATAGTTGCCCATTTGCTCCTACGACTAGAGAATATGGCTTGGCGGCGTAACACACGGATCCACCGGGCATCATGGAATTTTCAACAATCGAGGCCATGGGCATATCATGATCTAGCCCGAGTTGCGCAAACTCCCAGATCTTCAAATTCGCCGTTCGATCACTGCAAATTGGCAATTGATCATCATGCGGCCCACCCCAACGTCCCACAGGCCTAAAAAGCAACTGAAACCGCTCATCACCTGCAAAATGCTCTTTGAGCATGTGCACCAATTCCGGCACATCAGAGAGCGTTTCTTCATCAAAGTTTACCCTTATATATATTTCAAATTGTTCGTCCAACAGCCTGGCATTTTTTAAGTTTACAAAAATGCGTTCGAAAGTACCGCCACCGCCGCGCAGACCGCGCTTTCTATCATGCACGATCGCAGGGCCATCCAGCGTAACCATGTAACGCGTAATTTTCCACTTAACGAGCTTCGTAAGCATTTCCTTCGTCAAATAGTATCCGTTTGTTGCAATATCCGCGCTGTAATCTACGTCATATCTCGCAAACGACTGTAAGAATGAGTCCGAAAGTTGCTCGATAATTTCTGGGGCGAGAAGCGGTTCGCCGCCAAACCAACTGATCGACGCGCTTTGTAGAAAGCGGGCTTTATGGTCTACAAACTGTTTGAGACCTGCAATCGTCTGTGGTGTCATCTTCCCGCGAGGAAACGTTTGATAACAATATGTACAACCAAAATTACAAGCCTCCGTAGGCATCACGATCAGGTGCATCAGATCGGTGCGGTGCGAAGACTGGTAAAGGAGTTTGGCACGCATAAATTCGTCCACGTGGGCAGGAACAAGTATGCCAGACGCCAGAAGGTGAGCTGTTACGCTAGACCCCTGTGCAACGATGCCATCTTTCAGCGCAGCGAGAACCTCCGGCTGCTCCCCATCGGAAAAAGACAGAATAGCACCTGTGTAACTGTTATACACAAGGAGTTCTCCTGAATCGGTGTATGTATGCACATTGAAACGAGACGGCATCAAATTATTTCCCATCAGAAACCCTCTTTACGATATTCGCGTCTACTAAATGGAGTCAGTATATGTCTCTTTGGACTATATAGCTAGGTTCATCATTACTATTTGCCTAGTCCATTTAGATGAAAATCACGAATGGGTTGACCTTTTTCTGGGAAATTTAACACAAAAGGAGGTGTAACCACATGAAAGTATCCGGGCTGCAGATATTTTGGCTGATGTTTTCGATGGAAATGGGCATGACGCTACTCTTGACGCTACCTGGTGCCATTGCCGACACCAAACAGGATACCTGGATATCCATGATCTTGGCGTCTATGTTTGCCATTACGACCACGTTTATCGCCACCAAACTCAGCCTTCTCTACCCTGACCTGACTTTCATCGAATACAGCCAACGTATTTTGGGGAAGTGGCTTGGCAAGATCATCGTGCGGTTGGCGTTGGTTTTCCGGCGTCTTCATACTTCGGGATTGGCCTCAGGAAAATGTCATATATCACGAAAAAACCGTGAATACAACTTCAACAGTCGTACCCATCCCTTCTTGACTGCGAATACGGAGATGCCCCCCATGTGAGGCCAAAATCGACTGACAAATCGATAACCCTAATCCAGTACCATCCTTTTTTGAAGTTACAAATGGATTCGCTATTTGGTAGAGAAGTGCCTGGGGGATACCAATGCCCGTATCCGAGCAACGAAGAACGACCTGATCAGCCCCTTGCCTTTCGACAACAATTTCGCAAACACCGCCACGCGGCATGGCTTCAATGGCATTATTTACAACATTAAGTATGATCTGTTTCATCTCGTGCTCAAAACATGTAACTTTCGGCAAATCTGGTTCTGTAGCGATCGTGATATTCACATCGCGTAGCACTGCCTGAGCCTGTAAAAGCGGACCCATAGCCCCAAGTACGCGCTCTGTATCTACATAAGAATCAGCATCCAGCTGAGGTTTCCCTATGGAAAGGACTTCGGTTAGGATAGCTGTTACTCTGTCCACTTCCGACAGCACAACGGACAAAAACCGGGCTGTTTCACCCTGTTTAATCTGCATTAACTGTAGAAAGCCCCGAATCGTAGCCAGTGGATTCCGAATCTCATGTGCGATTCCCGAAACCCATCGCCTCATGATTTTGACTTGTTGCCATGTTACCATCGATTCGTATGCATGCTTATAATGCGTAATATCGGTAGCGGTGATTAAATAATGACTGATACACTTGGTGCTATTATCAAAATACGGAATAATTGTTGCAAGCAGACAGATAGCGCTTTCATAACGGGAATGACAGCAAACCTCACCATGCCAAACCTGGCCGCCGCTTATCATACTACGTATCAACGCATCATTTTCTGAAGCACGAAATACCAAACTAACATTAAGACCAAGCAGCTCATTTTGACTATAATGAAAAACCTCAGACACACGATCGTTTGCCGCTAGTACATTTCCCACTGAATCAACTACCAGTACCAATCCCGAATCGTTTAAGACGTCTGAACTCTCCCTGCTCAAAAGTACACTTTTACCACGTGACATCAGATCACCCCGAACGCTGCTGATCAACCAATATGATAAATCTAGTCATAAAGTTTATTCGACATCGTAGCCATCAATCCTGCATCAATCCTGAAACAATCTGCACATTAATGTGAATTTTTTGTTAACAATACTCGACAAAAATCTCTACTTATTAAATTATTGACCGCATCAATATCACTCTGATAAGATACATATAAATTTCTTGGCAGGAGCCAGCATTTCGGAAATTTTGCTATTTAAAAGGGGGAAGAGAAATGAAGATCACACAGTCGATGCGACTGTTCGGCGTAGTTGCGTCTATCACTGCCCTCAGCGCTGCACTTGCAGGCTGTAGTGCGCAAGCAGCCAGTACACCTATCAAACACCGAACGGCAGCACAGCAAGGGGACAAGCCGGTGTATGGTGGAACCTTGCAACTTGATGTGGCAGGAGCATTTCCGCATTTAGATCCAGCAAAGGCATACGATACTACATCTTATGAAGCCGTACTGCAAATGTATGATCAGTTGGTAACCTATAAAGGTGCGACGAATCACCTCATCCCAGACCTAGCTTCTAATTATACGGTCAGCAAGAACGGATTAGTCTATACCTTCAATTTGAAGAAGGCCAAATTCTGGAACGGAACGCCCGTCACAGCCAACAGCTTTATCACGGAATTTGAGCGTGTACTAAGCAGTAAAGTGAGTTCTCTTGGCAGCGGCTTTATCAACCCACTCGTGGTAGGTTCTGCACAGTACGCCGCTGGCCACGCGAAGACGATCTCTGGCATCAAGTCGCTAAATGGCGGCAAAACGCTTCAGATCACGTTGACGCAACCGAGCCCGACCTTCTTATACGTCATGGCGATGCCATTCTTTTCGGCAGTTGACCCAGCATACATCGCGAGCCACTCTATATCTTATGTAGATTATCATCCGATGGGCACGGGCGCGTTTGAGCTTGCCAGTTATGTACCGAACCAGCAGTGGACATTTACGAAAAACCCACACTACTTTAAGCCTGGCGTTCCATATCTAAACAAGATCGTGTTTACCAACAACAGTTCGCCTGAAGCAGTGCGGTTGCATTTCCAACAAGGCTTAACAGGCCTCATCGGTTATAACCAAGGCGGTAATGGTATCCCGTCACAAGACTACCTGATGTTTACGACTTCACCAACACTGAAAAAGGATATCTTTACACAAGTAATGGTAGCAACCAACTACATCGGTTTGAATACCAAGTACGGTCCGACCGCCAAAGTCGGTGTGCGCCGTGCCCTTGAATACGCAGTGAACAAACAGGAACTGTTGCGCATCTTGGATGGTCGCGCTGTAATTGCAAACCAACCCATCCCTGTGAGTATGCCGTCTGCCTATGAGAAGAAACTCCCAGCTAACGCGACGTATTCATTCAATCCGACATTGGCGAAAAAACTCTTGGCTCAAGCTGGATATCCGCACGGATTTTCTACCACGATTTATACAGATAACAGCGCACCAGACGATCTTCGTGTCGCACAAGCGGTGCAGCAGATGTTTGCCAACGTTGGCGTGAAAGCCACTGTTGATCAAAAAACATGGGGTACCTTCCTGCAAAACAATGAAGCTGGCAAACAGAACATCTTCACGTTGGCATGGGTTGAGGATTTCCCCGATCCATCAGACTTTCTGAACACGCTGTTTAACTCGAATCAGATTCCGACGAATAACTCGACTGACTTCAGCAATAAACAGGTGGATGCACTCTTAAATAAAGGCGCGACGATGCCGAATGGCCCAGCTCGCGATGCGCTTTACAAAAAAGCTCAGAACATCATCATGAGCCAAGCGGTGTGGATTCCATACGCTTACCCGACGTTTACTGCGGCTGTCCAGCCTTGGGTTAAAGGTTACTACGTTAACCCGAACCTGGTTGACCCGCTACAAGCGATTTGGATCACAAAGCACTAAACAGTTAGCACGGCTAGTGAGCGTAGGCAAGACTAAAGAGCCCGAAGGTAAACTTCGGGCTCTGTGTTATTATGATTCCCGCCTATAACCGCCGCTGCATCTGCACAACCGTGTCGTTCCACGCCTGGCCGCCGCCGATCGGATCTATGTCAACCTCGCATGCTAGCCGCTATGGCCGCCTTAGTCTCATTTGGCGAATCCTCAATCGCAATGGCATCATAAGGGTCAACCCCAAGGCACAGTAGCGCCTGAAGATACAGTTCCGGGTCAGGTTTGACATTGTGCACGTGATCAGTCGTGCGAACTCGTGCCAATATATCCGAGTCATACGACGCGTACAAGATCGATGGTACGTCAACGCGCTACACTGTTACAGAGATGCTGCGCTTGGTCACGACCTGCACACGAATGATGACGATCAGCTGTATAAGAAGGATCAGTGTAAAACCGGTCAAAAACCACATACTATCTCTGACCGAGAAGCGATCCATCAGCCATCCGAAAAGGCCAGGGACTGCCGCTCCACCTATGCCCGCAAACGCCGTGACAAGCTTAGTAATGACTCCGCTTTGATCGGGAAATGCGTGGTTGGCGTACACCAACGTTATGACGAAAATGCCCGACATGGTGAGCCCTACCAGAAAGATCGCGCTAAACGCGAATAATCCGCTATGCCAAATTGGCAGCGCGGTCAGCAATAACAGCGTGCCCACGATGCTCCATAACAAAAATTGCACGTAAGGAACCTTACGCACTACCCAACCCGTAAGGGTTCGGCCAATCACCATGGAAATCCAAAAAACTGTGACTGTAAGAGAAGCCGTATTGACATTCACCTTCACATAGGAAACAAATATGGATGGTAGGAAGTTATTGAGACACGATTCAAGCCCCACGTAGACGAAGATCATGCTGAGAAAGAGTATCATCAGGGTGAGTTTTTCTTTGGTACCACTGAGATGCGGCACAACGGTTTGCGCATCCCGGGGACCGGATTTCGCGTCAGACTCCGGATTAATTGGAACGAATAACCAGGATACTCCTAATGCTAGTGAGATTAACGCCACACTCCAAAAACCCACGGCCCATATGTGCATCGAGATGAGTGCACTCGCGATGACTGGCATCAGCAGTGAACCAAGGCCGAAAGCCACCTCAAGGCGGCTCATAACGACCGCGCGACGCCCCTCAAACCATTGCATGATCGAGGTAGCGATCGTCGTCTGCGTGGATGCGAGCCCAAATCCATTTAACAGGCACATGATCGCTATAAGCGGAGGCGAAGGAAGAAAACCGATGGCCAGTTCCGCGATAGCGATACTGAGACTCGCCACAATAAGTGTCATCCTGGGTCCGATGCACCGAACGAGTAGAGATGAAATCCATACTCCCACGAGAAATCCGCTGAATTGCAAAAATACCCACTGTCCACCCATCGCATAGGACACGTCGTAGTGCCTCATAAGAAGTGGCAGAACAGACCCCATTGATACGTTCGCCAGTCCATTCATCACGTACATCAAAAACGCCATCGCCACATAAGCGCCCACCCAACCCACTCCTACAGCCAAAATAACCCATATGATGCATGGCCACATCAAATTGATCCCACAGCAAATACAGCTCGAGCTTGCCAGACATTCGTAAAACTATTGTACTACAAGCTCCGATTGATAGAACGTGGAGGGCTGTTGCTACATCGAAAAGATTAGCATCGTGGTGGATGCCAAACAGCCGGGTTTTGCTGAAGGAGTAGGTCTGTTTAATCAGATCAACTGGGTGGGATTTCAGTCTAAAGCGTGATCACAGTGCAAATCCTCTCCAAGTTGGAGCCTACACTGCGTCCATACATCAATTGATCCGTTCCAAAATTCATCGTTCGGCCCTAAACCTAGTGGTATGAATCCAGTTGTAAAAAGGTACAAGCTGCCTGTCGAGATGTATCCTTCACCAAGACTTGGTTGATGACCGTAAAGTCCGATGCGAAGCCAGCCACTTTCGTCAAACATCTCCGGATAGGCAAAAAATCGCCGGAGCACCGCAGTGAGAGCGCCCCGAACCTGCGAGGGTCTTAAGCCCTCTGGTAAGTGATGCATCAAGGAAGCTTGCGCAAGTGAATGAAAGGCGCCGAATCGATAGGCAATTGATCGGCCGAGTGGAGGATAGCTTCCATCTGGAGCGATGAGGCGCTCTTGTACGGAAGCATATCGACGCTGGCGTTCTTGAACGATAGCCTTCATCTCTCCCCACGACAAGTCCACATGGCCCAAATAATTTAGCACATCCACTAGCATTGGATGAATAACATAGCTGTTATAATAATCCCAATGGAAATGTGGGCCATCTCCGTAGGCGCCATCCCCGACGTACCATTCTTTATGCATCCGCAGGGCATAATCGACGCGTACAGGATCCCAGTCATCGCCCATACGATACAACAAGACTTCAATCATCGCCGAGAATAATAGCCAATTGTTAAAAGGAGGTCTACAGCTTCGCCGTACCTCTTTTATACAGTGAGCAAGTCTCAGTCTGTCGGACTCAGCAAGAGGATCCAAGAGCACTGCGGGAGCACGCAGGATGCCTTGTGCCAAGAATGCCATGTCCACTAACGGCTGATTACCAGTCGTATAGTTTAAAAAATCAGGTGAATCGGGATGCGTAATGGAGGTAATGGTACGTCGAGCTAACTCAGCGTATCTCTCTCGAAGTTGCTCCTCTTCACCACTAAGCTCGCTAGAGGCCAACCATGGAGCCATTCCAGACAGGGTTCGTCCAACGGCCTCCAAGTGTGTAAATAATCGTCGATTGGAGCCCGGTCGCTCTTCAACAGGCATCTTTATCCGCAACTGCTGGTCTGCGCCCGCCTCGAGAACCGGACGGGCAATTCTCTGCAGTGCCCAAACCCAGTACATTCTGTCATCAGTCCTGTCGGACTGCGGTGTGTTGTCCAACACTAAAACACCTACCTCCTTCCATCCACGCACGTATAACGGGATGCGGATATACGTCCTTATGTTCAAGCATGACGGGCAGCGACAATGCGAAATATAATGTCGCTGCCACCTAGCGAACTTGGATGGTGATTCCGCCCTACTTTTGCTGTGCAATCCAGGCATTTGCCTGCTTTTCAGCCGTACTTAGAGCCGTAGCAGGCGACGTTTTATCAGAGAGCGCAGCTTGAATATTTGTATCTAATGTGAAACGAGGCTGCGTTTCCCATGGAAATGCCGGAGTTTCCATCGTACTTAAGGCCTGAAAGATCGCAGACCAATCCGCGTGGTATTTCCTCATCTAACGATGATCTTCCAAGCCCTCCAAGCGGGGCTCACTTCAGCACGATAGGCTCCCGATAGAACTGCGCCGCCTGCCCCTTCGTAATCACTTGAGCATCCACCATATTCTGTAGCACCACGGCCTGCCGCTGCCGCGCTAAAGCAAAATTGTGAAAAGGGTCATACGTGCTCGGCGCATTTGGCAAGCCCGCCAACAGCGTCAACTCGCCCGCCGAAAGTTCCTGCGGCACCTTTCCGAAATACGTCTGCGCCGCATTATACAGCCCATACGCGCCCTGTCCGAAATAGATCATATTGGCATACATCGCAAATGTTCGCTCTTTGCTAAACGTATCATAGATTCCAATCGCATAGAAAGCTTGCTGCAGTTTGTAGCTGAGCGACTTTTGCCGCTGAATCAGCGTATTGTCTACCACTTGCTGCGTGATCGTCGAGCCGCCCTCCACATAGCCGTCCTTTTGCACATCCACGATCAGTGAGCGAACGATGCCGACCGGATCAACGCCAGGATCCCACGAGAAACGGCGATCCTCTGTCGCGATAACGGCATTTCGATACATCACAGGAATTTCCCCATACGACAGCTCATGAATTTGGAAATTGGCTACTCTAGCCTGAACAGCGTCCAACACCTGTGCGCGAAAGTTCGATAAGTATCTAAAATACACAACAAGTCCACCCGCCACCATCAGCGCCACGATGACAAGCCTTATAAGCCCACGAAATATCCGCTTAAACATTGCCTCTCATCCTCCGCACAACAGCATACTAGCGCGCGTTCTCCTGAACCATACCACAGCATGCTTTAGCTTAGCTGATTGCGGTATAATCGAATAGACTTCCATGGCGCTTCGCGCGACCAAACTCGAGAAGATGATACGGCTGCGCCGATAATCCAGGATAGTCAGCAATTCCATGAAGGGGGAGACAATGCGTGATTTCGAGCATCAATGATTGTACGATTTTGAACAATAACGTTGCGATGCCATGGTTCGGCCTTGGCGTCTATAAGACCGAAGCAGGCACAGAAGTGGAAAATGCGGTGCGCGCCGCGATCGAATTGGGATATAAAAGTGTCGACACAGCAAAGCTTTATAATAATGAAGAAGGTGTAGGAAAGGCCATTCGCGACTCAGGTGTTGAGCGTGAAGACATATTTGTGACGACCAAGGTTTGGAACACGGATCAAGGGTTTGATAACACGTTGCGCGCATTTGAAGCGAGCCGCAAGCGGCTTGGGCTGGATTACATAGATTTGTACCTCATTCACTGGCCTGGTAAAAGCCTTTACAAAGAGACTTGGAAGGCGCTCGAGAAACTATACAAAGACGGCCACGTTCGCGCGATCGGCGTCAGCAACTTCAACACTCACCATCTTGCCGATATCCTTCAGGACTGCGAATTCGTCCCGATGGTTAACCAGGTAGAGTACCACCCGCGCCTCACGCAAGTGGATCTACTGGCATATTGCAAGGAACATCATATTCAAATGGAAGCCTGGAGTCCCCTCATGCGCGGCAGACTGCTCGATAACGAAACCATTCAAAATATCGCTCATGCGCACGGCAAAACCCCCACCCAGGTCATCTTGCGGTGGGACTTGGATCATGGCGTCGTCACGATTCCAAAATCCGCGCGAGCAGATCGCATCAAAGAGAACGCGGACATATTCGATTTCACGCTTAGCGCGCAGGAAATCCAAGCCATCGATGCGCTAAATACCAATGAGCGCACAGGCCCTGATCCTGATGAACTGACCTTCTAGCAGAATCACGATGGGGCCCCATCGCCCCCTATCAGGCCTCTACTATGCTATCACAGCTGGTATGCCGACATGTTCCAGAGTGCGTCAAGGGTCGTAAATCGATAACCCATGGCCTCTTGCGTCTCGATCAAATAAGGCAACGCATCAACGGTCCCTGCTACATTTCCAGCACAATGATGCAGCACAATAGCCTGTGGGCGAAGCCGTGGAACCACATTTGCAACAATCGTAGGCCCTGGGATTCCGGCCCAATCCCGCGAATCCACGTCCCACAAAACCACATGATAGCCGAGTCCTTGCACCAAGCCTGTAACCCGATCGTCAACATCGCCGTATGGCGGGCGAAACAACCGCGGTCTCACGCATGTCGTTTGCTCGATCACATCAGACGTCTTTTCGATCTGACGCCTGATGTCGGCATCCGTTTCCTTTGTGAAGTATGGGTGGTCCCAACTGTGGTTGCCGATCACATGCCCCGCCCGCACCATTTTTCGTAATACGTCGGGGTGCTTTTCTACTTGTGAGCCCAGGCAAAAGAAGGTTGCCGAGACACGGTAGTGTTCCAGAATATCAAGAACAGCGTTCGTGTATGTTTCATCCGGCCCGTCATCGAACGTCAG
>JAKACY010000061.1 GCA_021821025.1 Bacillota bacterium
AAGAGTTCGTCTTCTGGACTTCGATCAAACACGTTATAAATCACTTGTACCGTGTCCACAACGCCTGTTTCGATCAGCTTAATCGCGTTGGCTGGCTGGTGATCGTTGATTGAGACGCCAAAAAAGCGGATCTTGCCGTCTTGCTTCAAGCGCTCGACACCTTCTAACCAATCGCCATGGCCTACCCAATCGTCCGACCAGACGTGAAACTGTTGTACATCGATGTGATCGAGCCCTAAGTTTTTCAAACTGGTCTCAGTCGAGTCGATCACGTATTCTTTGGTAAACACCTGATCAGAGGGTACGCCCGCTCTAGCCGGCCATTGCCTATTTTTCGGCGGGACTTTTGACGCCACGTAGATGGTTTCAGACCGCTCTTTCACGACCTGCCCCACCAACTGCTCACTGTGACCATCGCCGTAGACCAATGCCGTGTCGATAAAATTCACACCGAGTTCGATCGCCCTATGCAGCGCCCGAATCGATTCCGCATCTTCGGCTCCTTGCCAACCGCTGTTTCCGATTCCCCATGCGCCAAACCCAATTTCCGATATGGTGAGTCCAGTTCGCCCTAATTTCCGCAAATGCATATTGATGCCCCCCAACAAAGATCATGATTTTCTTGGTAATTATAACATGCCTTTACGATAGTCGATCGATTCGATAAACATATCCTCCGCAACCACACTGATCGATGAAGCGGATATCGATCTCCGGCCCGAATTCTGATTTCAAGACAGGAACGAGGTATTCATCCGGATTGCCGTGATTTTCGGCGACAGCCAAGTTCACATAATAACCAGGAAAGGTGTCTTCGATCGCTTGTTTTGCGTCTTTAATGATTAGATTCTTGTCTTCAACGTATTCTTCCGTTTCAAGGTTCACAGACCAATTTTTCGGCCTCATCAAAACATCCTCCATTCGAATCACCATATGCACAGTATGGCCGATTCGAATGGAGGATGATGTGCGCTTGCTCACATTGCATGATGCTGCCAATGTCCATCACTTACAACGACATCAACCGACTACGGATCCACCGCTGTTTGACGGTAATGTGAGTGGTGGCAAATTGCTGAGTGTGACGTTGACTGTGAGTTTCTTTTGCCCCCGATATAGCGTCACGGCAACGGTCTGACCAGGCTTGTAGTTTGTCGAAAGCAACTGCTGCAAGCTCGATACACCCGTGACTTTCGTTCCGTTGACGGCAACGATGACGTCATCGCGCTGAATACCTGCCGCTTTGGCTGAAGTCGAATCCGCTTTGTAAACCCACACGCCGTAGTTCACTGGAACGTTCGGTTGATATGGCGAAGGAATCGTCGCCAATGAGTCGCCTTCAATGCCGAGTGCTGCATGGGCGGCATGGCCAGTCGAGAGCAGCTGGTTGACGATAGATCGGACTTCGTTAATCGGAATGGCAAATCCCATGCCTGAAAATCCCTGTGCAACAATCTTGCTGCTGTTAATGCCGATCACTTGCCCTAAGATGTTGAGCAACGGCCCACCACTGTTGCCAGGGTTGATCGCGGCGTCGGTCTGAATGACCTTCTCCTGACCCAAAGTCTGACCTGTCGCTTCATCTTGAACAGGCATAGTTCGCTGTGTCGCACTGATCACCCCTGATGTAACCGTGTCTGAGAATTGCAAGCCAGCAGGGTTACCGATGGCGATCGCGGGTTCACCAGCCTGAAGCGTAGCGGAATCGCCAAATGTCGCGACGTTCTGAGGTTGGATATCTGACGATGGCACCTTAAGAACGGCAAGGTCTGTGTAGGGATCCGTCCCGACGACCGTGGCATCCACGCGTTTATTCTGATTTAACACAACCTGAACCTTGTTTGCGCCTTCTACCACGTGGTTGTTTGTGACGATATAACCAAGTGGGCTGAAGATCACGCCTGATCCGACTGCAGCCTCTTGCAAGCTCGAACCATTACCGTACGGATTTTGCATATTCTGCAAGTTGATAACGCCGACAACAGATGGCGTTGCCTTTTTTACCGCTTGTACAATCGCATCGTTGATTTGCAGGTTAACCACTTGCTTGCTCGAGCCAACTTGATAGCTCGCGGTTACAAACTTTGGATTCGTAAGACTTGAGCCTATAGAAGCTAACTGACCGGCAGAATGAGGAATGGAAATCGCCGTCACTCCGGACCCCACTGCCGCGGACAGTACTGCGACGCCAACCCACTTGCCAATAGCTTTCATCGCTGCATTGCTTCTTTTCTCACCGTGAAACGACCCGTCATGACGTTCCATGCATATCCTCCCTACACCATGAGATTTATGAGATTCCGGATTTATGACCCAAGGCTGCGGCGGCACAGAGGGGGATAGAACTGTGAGTAGACGATACTGTGTATCATGCCACCGCCCACCTCGTACAACCATCGCCTTCGGATACATATTCTCATGCAATCCTTGAATTTCCCTGTAAAACTTAGTTCTTGACAATCTCGCGTGCGCCAATGTAACGAGGTCCCCAGTAAGAATTGAACACGTGATCGATACTGACGCCATAATCTTGCGCATCGATCATAAGGCCATTTCCCATGTAGATTCCCACATGCGTTGCACCAGGAGCATACGTGCTAAAAAACACCAAGTCACCTGGCGCCAACTGCGAAGTAGAGACGGAGACACCTTGTGCAAACTGTTCTGCCGCTGTGCGATTGATGCTGATGCCAAAGTGTCCGAACACATACTGGGTAAACCCGGAACAGTCAAAGCCAGATGGACTCTCGCCGCCCCATACATACGGAATGCCCATAAAAGTTTCCGCATAGCTAAGTAAGTGGGTCAAATTAATCGAGGTCATGCTGCTTTCAGTCTGCTGCACATACGTATGGTTTTGCATCAAAGCCTCGGCCTGTGCTGTCTGAACTTCCAACTGGTGGATCTGGCCTTGAGTTAGTTGGATCTGGCTTTCAAGCTCCCCATGCGCCACCGTCTCTGATTGAATACTCGCACTTAATTGTGCAAGATTGCGTTGACGCTGTGCCTGAATCACCAAATTCGCTTGTTTTAACAAAACGAAAGAATCATGTCGCTGCGCCAACGTACTGTACAATGACCTTTGCATGCGTTCGTCACGGCCTAAGCGGTTGCGAAGCGTGATCATCCGATGCTCTAGCCCCTGATCAGCCTTTGCAATCGTGATTAAAAGATACAACCTGCTTAAAAAATCATTCCAGCTCGTGGATGCTAAAATAACTGCTATGTACTTATCGGTGCCGTTCTCATACATCGTTTGCATCTGATGTCTCAGTTGCGCCTTACACCGATCGATCTCAATTTGTTTTTCTCTTACTGAATGTTTGAGTGTTTCAATATGACGCTCTGTCTGCCTCATGGCGCGCAAGTTTTCACTAAGCCCAGCGTCAATCGCCTTCAGCGAGCTCTCATCGTGCGCCAGCATCGATTTGATCGTGATCATCTTGGTGCGCTGTGCCTGGATCGTTTCAGTGGTCTGCTGTGCCTGCGATTGAAGTTGAGACATCTTATGTTGGTCAGCTGAAATCGTACTAGAGAGGCTCGCCGCCATAGTCTGCGTCAATGTCACACTTGAAAATAGAAAAAAAGCGACGATGGTTGTTGCCGCCTTGAGTCGTGCCTTCAATGATTGAACACCTCATAGAAAATCGCCAAATTTTTAAAACATACTTGATACAAAATATGTTCGACATAGAGCGCGATAATCCTGCAAGATTCTGCAAAAGGGAACATAATCCAATCATGAGTGGGCACTAATAGTTGGAAGCTGCTCAGTGGTATCTTGTCGGTGCGCTTTTTGCGCACGCGAAAACAGGAAGTGTAAAAGCGTGGCAAGGGGCTGCTGAAACAGCATCGCAAAAACCACGGGGATCGAAACCGCGTGGCCAAAATAATGTGTAGCTATGACGATGCCTGCACTGATATTGCGCATCCCGACATTGTAAGTCATCGTAACGCGCGTCTTGTTCTCTGCACGCATCATTCGGGAAACGAAGTACCCAACCCCATATCCCATCGCTGCCATGATCATAAGGGTTATAAGCAACATCGCTAAGTGCCCGCCATGGGTCAGTTCTGGCGCGACGATCGCAACATTGATCGCCACGACAGAAAGTAGAGACAGTTTCGATGTGGGCCCCGCAAAAGGTTGCAACAGTGGTTTGATCCGGCCACGCGACCATTCATTAACGATCATGCCGGCGATCGTCGGGATCACAACCATCCAGAACAGGCCCCAAAACAGCGTCCAGAAAGGCATCCCCACCGCTCTGCCAAAGATCACGCGGATCGTGAGAGGCAGCGTGAGGGGGCTAAGCATCGTATCTACCGACACGATAGCCAGAGCGAGCGGCAAATCGCCTCCAGCCAATCCAGTCCACATGATAGAAGTCACGCCGACGGGAATAGAGCTACCGAGCACGACCCCGACCATATACATCGATTCCGAAGAGAGCCAGATGTGCGCCACGCCAAATGCTAAGAGCGGCAACACAAGGTGAATCAGCAAAAACATCACCACAAGCTTTTGTGGATGCGCAAATACGTAGACAAAATCCCGCAGCCTCGTTCCGAGCGCAGTGACGAAAGTCATGTAGGCAAAAAGAGCCACGATCGCTCCACTTAACATGGACAAATGTACGGACAGTACATAGCCAATCCCCATCGCCGACAACAGCCAGACAAACAAGAACCGTTCGAGCACGGAGTTTACCTGTAGCCCTGCACGACGCCATATATGCTCATCGCTCACGTCCATCACTTCGCATCCTTCGTTTCCGGCGGGTCCACCTAGGTGCTGCCACACAAGTTTGGTCGATCGTATTAGACCTCAAATGAGCTTTTAAGAGGAACTACCCGATTGAACACCAATCGGTCTCCTGTCAGCTTCGGATCAACATTGAAGTAACCATGTCGGAAAAATTGAAACTTATCATTAGGTTTTGCACTCGCCATACCTGGTTCGACAAAGCCCTGTGTAACGACGAGCGAATTGGGGTTGATGCGGTCTAGGAAAGACTCACTATCCTCTTCACCCTCATCATCCACGAGCGGTTCGTATAAACGAAACTCGGCTGGAATCGCCTGACTCGCATCTACCCAGTGAATCGTACCTTTTACTTTGCGACCCGTAAATCCAGACCCACTTTTCGTCTCAGGATCATACGTGCAGTGAAGCTCCACGATCTCGCCCGCATCATTTTTGATGACATCATGGCAACGAATGAAATACGCGTGTTTCAGCCGCACCTCATTGCCAGGAAAGAGGCGAAAGTATTTGGACGGTGGCGTCTCCATAAAGTCATCTCGTTCGATGTAGATGACACGTGAAAATGGGATCTGACGGCTACCCATCTCCTCGTTCTCGGCGTTATTTTCAGCCTCCAACCACTCAGTTTTACCCTCGGGATAATTGGTAATCACCACGCGCAGCGGCGCGGTAACCGCCATGGTCCGCAACGCGCGCAGCTTCAAGTCTTCGCGCACGAAGTGCTCTAGCATCCTTTCATCCACGATACTGTGGTTCTTGGCGACGCCAATTTCGCGCGCAAAGTTGCGAATGGCCTCAGGCGTATAGCCCTTTCTGCGCAATCCGGATACGGTTGGCATCCGGGGATCATCCCAGCCGTCAACGATCTGCTTATCGACGAGCTCTTTTAGTTTACGCTTGCTCATGACGGTATTAGTCAAATTAAGGCGGGCAAATTCATACTGCTTTGGTTGGTGCTCCATCTCGCACTCGCTGACCACCCAATCATAGAGTGGCCGATGATCGGCAAACTCCAGCGTGCAAATCGAGTGTGTAACGCCCTCGATCGCGTCCTCAAGTGGGTGTGCAAAGTCGTACATCGGATAGATGCACCATGCACCCCCTGTGCGATGATGCTCGGCGTGCGATATCCGGTAGAGCACCGGATCTCGCATGTTTAGATTGGGCGAAGACATGTCGATCTTGGCGCGAAGCACCTTCGCTCCATCAGGAAATTCCCCTTTTCGCATGCGGTCAAAGAGATCGAGGTTCTCCTCGATAGAGCGGTCACGGTAAGGGCTTTCCTTCCCGGCCTCAGTTAACGTGCCGCGCATGCTCCGCATCTGTTCAGCCGATAAGTCGCATACATATGCCTTACCTTTTTTTATCAACAGTTCCGCCTTTTTATACATCTGCGCAAAATAATCCGACGCAAAACACAGGTTATCCCAGTTAAACCCTAACCACTGTACATCTAATTTGATCGCTTCCACATATTCCGTGTCTTCCTTGAGCGGGTTGGTGTCATCAAAGCGCAGGTTGGTAGTTCCGCCAAACTCGTCGGCCAACTCGAAATTTAAGCAGATCGACTTCGCGTGACCGATATGCAAATAGCCATTTGGTTCTGGCGGAAAACGCGTAACAACCTGCGATACCTTGCCTGAATTCACATCGTCGCTCACGATATTTCTAATAAAATTAGATGAAGCAGTCACGGTATCCAATATAATCATCCCATCGTAAGACCTTTTCTGTCATTAAAGCACGTCTCATAAAAACAGGCAAATCATTATACAAAAAATACGCAGCTTGAGGAAATCAGACCCCAACTTCTGCGCAGTTTTACTACATGTATCGCCAATCTTCAACGACTTGCAACAGGCGCCTAGGCTAACCTACCCTTGAAAGTCGCCGGTTCACGATCACCGAATCCCACATTCACGCGATTGTCAATCAGAACTGTCTGATCGTCAAACATGCATTTGATCGTATAATAAAACGGCGTCTCCACCAAGCGTACGATCGCAACATACGTGTGATCGTCCCGCCAAGCACCCGCACTTACGACCCGGCGCGTCACGTTTGCGAACATTGTTGTCTCGCCCTCAACCCAGCGTCCATGGCCGATCGTGATGCACTGGCTGCCCGCCTCATAGTCGACCGTAGCGACACACTTCTCTTCATTAAACGCAAACGTAACGCTACGGATCGCACCGCAAGGCTCCAACTCAAACCTTTTTCCAGATATCACGGTTGCAAGCATTGGCTGGGTCGTGCCGGTTGGTGCATCAATGTTTAAACCAGCAAGCACCTGGGCGAGTTCATCATCTTTAGCACTACTCAACATAGCAGGGAGAATATGCTTCCAGATGCCGTTTAGCACGGCCTGCATGTTGCCCACAGCGCTCGTGATCGCCACCACCGCATCTTGCTCCGGCATCACCACGCAGTACTGGCCGAACGCACCGTCGCCACGGTATACATTGTGACGGCAACGCCAGAATTGATAACCATAGCCTTGCGCCCAGTCGCTGTTCGCATCATCGCCATTAGAAACATGAAAGCTCGTCGCCTCTTTCACCCACCCAACTGGCAAGAGCTGCTCTCCTAGCCATATACCATCATCAAGATACAGTTGACCGAACTTTGCGATATCCTCTGTCTTAATGCTGAGTCCCCAACCGCCTGCGTTCACGCCGCGCGGACACGTCTCCCAGGTGGCGTTTTCGATATGTAGTGGTGCAAATAAACGTGGCGTCAAATACTGCACAAGTGTTTGCCCTGTCACCCTTTGCACGATGGCAGAGAGCATGTAGGTGGCGCCGCTATTATAAAGGAAGTGAGTGCCCGGCTCATATTCGATGGGGGCAGTCAAAAAAGCCTTCACCCAGTCTCCCTCAGGCTCTGCGCGCAAAAGCCCGGTCGTATCATTCTTGTGGCCCGTACTCATAGATAACAGGTGTTTCACGCGCATTTCACTCATGTTATCTTTGATCTCAGGGGTGATGTACTCAGGGAAAAATGACAACACAAAGTCATCAACCGATAGTTTGCCTTCTGCCACAGCGAAACCCACAGCAGTAGACGTGAAGCTTTTGCTTAACGAGAACAAAGAATGCGGCCGATCGGGGCCATATGGATCATACCAACCTTCTGCCACGACATGACCATGACGCAGTAGCATGAAGCTATGAAGCTCGAGATTCTCATCTTGCATAGCGCGCAAAAATGCGAGAATGCCTTGCGCGTCAAAGCCCTGCTCCGATGGCGTGCTGCGCGGCAATGCGTATGTCATCCGGACACCCCCAAAGTTATCTCTTCCTTGTAACCGCCTCCATTATAGCACGCAAAATGAGACTATATCGATCGGATGGTAGCGATCGAATAACCTCCTGTCGAAGATAAAAAATCGCCCCCTGACACGAACATCAGAGGGCGATTTTTTTACACTCCTATGACACCTGCGAGCCAAAAGACATGATCCAAACGGACATGATCGCAACCGCGAAGGTAAAGAACAGTCCTAAGACCAGTGCAATCGAGTGATACGGAGGCCCATCGCTCTCCGTCACGTGCATGAAGAAAAACAGCTGCACGATGATTTGAAGCCCAGCCAATATCATCAGAACCACCAGGAGCGGTCCAAAGTGCATCGTATGGCTCAGTGCCAAGCCGAACGCGATCGCCGTCAGAACGATCGAGGAGATGTATCCAATGATATACAGCCGCGGCGAGTGGTGACCGTGGGACGCGGCTGGTTGTGACTTGTGATCCAACGCCATATTACATCACCACCCCTGACAAATAGACGATCGTGAAGATAAAGACCCACACCACGTCAAGAAAGTGCCAATACAGGTTAACGATAAAAATCTTACGGGCTGTTTCCGGTGTGATCCCGCGCTTTTTCACCTGCATCAGAATCGAGAACATCCAAATGATCCCGAGTGTCACGTGGCTTCCGTGCGTACCGACCAGCGTGAAAAATGACGAGAGAAACGCGCTGCGTTGCATCGTGGCGCCATGCGAGGCATACGTGATAAACTCATTGACCTCGAGCCCAACAAATGCGAGTCCTAGCAGAATCGTGACGATGATCCACGCCATGACGCCTTTTTTATTGCCATTTCGCATCGAAAGCGTCGCAAGTCCGCCCGTGAAACTACTCGTTAATAAGATGATCGTCTCAGCCGCGAAACCCGGCACATCAAACAGTTGCGAAGCCGTAGGCCCACCATCGGTGTGTGTGCGCAAAACCAAATAAGTTGCAAACAAGCATCCAAAAAGCAGCATGTCTGTCGCCAGGAACAACCAAAACCCGAGAATTTTAACGGCTTGGTGTGGATCCTGATACTCGATCGGTTTGCCTGCGATAGCGCCGTGCAAGTTTGCGTCGTGTGCAGCAATCGCCATTATGACAACCTCCCAAGCGCGGCTTCCGTGTGCTGTATTTCTTCAACTGGCACATGGTACTCATCACCATATTCAAACGAACGCGTGATCAGCGTGACGACAACCGCTAAAAGTCCAATGACTGCTATCGGATACCAGTTGAAGACAAATCCAAAGCCCGCCACAAAAAATGAGACACCCATAATAAACGGTCGGCCAGAGTTTTTCGGCATATGAATCGGTTTTAAATCCTCCGATGTTGGCCGCAAATCACCCGTGCGACCTTGTTGTTTTAACTCCCACCACATATCGCGTGCTGTCACCTGCGGTAGCACGGCGAAGTTGTAGTGCGGTGCAGGACTTGGCAAAGACCATTCAAGCGTACGCGCATCCCATGGATCACCAGTGAGATCACGCTCACCGAATTTGATGCTGTACACGATCTGCGCCACGATAAAGAGGAATCCTAGCCCCATCAGATACGCGCCGATGGTAGAGATGAAGTTCAAGTCCGTCCACCCCATACCTGCGGGATACGTGTACATCCGCCTTTGCATGCCCATAAAGCCGAGTGCATATTGCGGCATGAAACATACGTAAAAGCCGATATTGAACAGCCAGAAGGCCCATACGCCTAAGCGGTGATTGAGCTTAAAGCCAAACATCTTGGGCCACCAGTAGTACATGCCGGCAAAGAGCCCAAACACAACCCCACCGATCAGCGTCTGGTGGAAGTGCGCGATGAGAAAGTAGCTGTTGTGATACTGGTAGTCAGCCGGGGCGATCGCAAGCATGACGCCTGTGGCCCCGCCCATTAGGAACCCTACAATCAACGCCAGGGCCCAATACATCGGAAGTTCAAGCCGAATTCGTCCTCTGTACATCGTAAATAGCCAATTGAACACTTTCACACCGGTCGGAATTGCGACCATCATGGAAGCGATCGCGAAAAATGTATTGACATCCGCGCCCGCGCCCATCGTGAAAAAGTGGTGTGCCCACACGAAGTAGCTGATGACACTAATCAACAAGAGCGATGCCACCATGGATGTATAACCAAAGATGCGCTTGCGTGAGAATGTCGCTACAACTTCAGAGATGGCACCGAACGACGGTAAGACGACGATATACACCTCGGGATGTCCCCAAACCCAGAACAGGTTGACGAACATCATCGGATCCCCGCCATGCAAAATCGTGAAAAAGTGCGTACCCACGATACGGTCGAGCATCAACAAGGCCAAAGCGATGGTCAGCGCTGGGAAAGCGAAGATGATGACGATGCTGGCAGAAAGCGCCGACCATGTGAAAAGCGGCATCTGCATCAGCTTCATACCTGGTGCACGCATTTTAAGAATCGTGGCGATAAAATTAATCCCTGTCGCAATACTCCCGATCCCGGATATTTGTAGCGCCAATAGGTAATAATTCTCTCCAGGGCCCGGATCAAAGTGAAGCTCAGAGAGCGGTGGATAGCTGACCCAGCCTGCGTCCGGCGATCCGCCGATTACAAACGATAAGTTGAAGAGCATCGCGCCAAAGAAAAACAACCAAAATGACACTGCGTTCAGATATGGAAAGGCGACATCTCGTGCGCCGATTTGAAGTGGTACCACAATATTAAATAGTGCAAAGATAAGTGGCATAGCCATGAAGAGAATCATGATGGTGCCATGAGTAGTAAAGATTTGATCATAGTGCTCTGCCGTCAAGAAGTGGTTGTTGGGAACGGCCAACTGTGTGCGCATGAGAAGCGCATCCACGCCACCTCTGAAAAACATCAACAAAGCTGCGATTAAATACATAATTCCGATTTTCTTATGATCGACGGTGGTCAACCAGTCTTGCCAAAGCCACCCCCACTTGCGGTAACGCGTGAGGACGAACAAAATGCCGAGGCTGACTAGCAAAATCGATGCATCCGCGCCGTAAATCATCGGATCACCAGTGACGAAGAAGTGGGAAGCAAAGTTCCCAATTCCAGAGAGCATCGGCTGTAACTCCTCTCTCGCAGGTTAGTTTTTCGTACCCATTGCGCCTTGCACTGGCATGGCGTTAGCCATCGTGTTTGGCATATAACGGCCGCCATCTGTCCAGACGGTGTTCGGGAACAGGCCGACCGGGAATGATGAATAAGACTTCGTACCCATCACGCTAGGCTTCGCCAGCGCTTGAAATCCTGCTGTGGAAAGCGGTGTGCCAGTGGCCTTTACCTGCTTCACCCACTGTGTAAACTGCGACTCAGGCTTCGCGATCACGCGAAATGCCATCTGTGCAAAACCTTTACCAGTGAAGTTCGCGCCATGCCCATAGTAGTTACCTGGCTGATCAGCTTCCAGCCAAAGGCGCATAGCCATGCCCGGCATGCTGTATTCTTGACCACCGAGTTGCGGAACCCAAAATGAGTTCATCGGGGCATCTGCAGTTAATTCAAACTGAACAGGTACTCCAGCCGGGATCACCGCATAGTTCACCGTCGCAACGTTTTGCCCAGGATATTGAAACAGCCACTTCCAGTCTAAAGATGTGACTTGAACGGTGAGTGGCGCAGCGTTTGACGCAGGTGGAC
>JAKACY010000062.1 GCA_021821025.1 Bacillota bacterium
ACGTGTGAGATTGCGCTCTGGCACGTAGTTCACCGGAATCAGATTGACGTGACACGGCAAATTCCCTAAAAGGTTCGCCAATTTCCGCGCATCGGCCAAATGGTCGTTATGATCCTTGATCAGCGCATATTCAAACGATAGGCGTCTACCTGTCTGCTTGTAATAATATTGACATGCTTCTAGCAAACTGGCAATATTATACGCCTTATTCACAGGCATCATCTTAGAGCGCGTCTCATCATCTGCCGCATGCAGCGAAATCGCTAGTGTGATGCCTCGCTTTTCGTCAGCCAGGCGATAGATGGCGGGCACCATGCCAACCGTCGAAATCGTGATATGGCGTTGTCCAATCTTTAATCCAAGAGGGTCTGTAACGATATCCACGAACGCAAGCGACGCATCGTAGTTTTCGAGTGGCTCACCTGAACCCATGAGCACAACACTCGATACTCGCTCCTGATCCAGAAGCTGCTGACAGATCATAAGCTGCTCCACGATCTCCCCTGCCTGCAGGTGCCGAACTAAGCCACCGAGCGTCGAGGCGCAAAAGCGGCAGCCCATCTTGCATCCCACCTGAGTAGAGACGCAGACGCTGTTGCCATAGTCGTGTCGCATGATAACCGTTTCGATTGTAGCTCCGTCTACCAGAGAAAACAGAAACTTAGTTGTGCCGTCTTTCGCCGAAACTTGACGCGTGACTTCCTTCATGGAAGATAGCATCAGTTCCGCGGCCATCGTGTCACGCAGACCCTTCGGCAGATCCGTCATGTCTTCGATGTGGCGAATGCGCTTTTGATAGATCCATTGAAAAATCTGCCTCGCTCGATATTTGGGCTCATCATGCTCTGCCAGCCACGATTCCAGTGCCGGCCGTGTAAAGCCATACAGTGATTGACGCATGCCTTGCTCCTTTGATATGAGTTATACCATCCCATCTTAACTTACCAAGCCTTGCGCATACGCGCAATAAAAAAACCATCTCCACCGAAATCTTGCGGCAAAATTCTTATCCATCCATGAATATCATGGCCGAGTCCATTGATGCATTCAGGCACAGCCTCAACTTGAAAATCAGGATGCGCTGCTAGAAAATCCTGCACCTGGCGTTCATTTTCGAGAGGTGAGATCGTGCAAGTGCTGTAAAGCAAGACCCCACCAGGCTGTAATTTCACAGCCATATGATGCAATAAATCTTTTTGGACCCCTGCGACCTCTGCGATCCGCTCTTGATTCACCGCCCATTTGATATCCGGCTTGCGTGCGATCGTACCGAGCCCAGAGCACGGAGCATCAAGCAGCACCGCATCGTACACACCCTCAACATCTCTCGCATCCGATGACAGCACGCGGATATTCTTCAAACCGAGGCGGCGCGCCTGGCGTTTAACGAGGTCTACACGATGGCTATGAATATCTGTCGCCGTTATATCTGCGAGATCTTGTGCAAGCTCAGCAATTTGTGTCGTCTTACCACCGGGCGCAGAACACGCATCAAGCACACGCTTGCCGCGCACATCTCCTAACAAAGGGGCGATCAACATGGACGATTCGCCTTGAATGGTAAATAATCCATCTAAGTACGGTTTGAGCTGTGTAATACTCATTTTGGCTTTAATCCTAATGCCATATGGGGAGACGGGGGACTCTGTGACTTCCACCCCGGCTGCCTCCAATAACTGCATCAGGTCATCGCGCGAAAGACGCGTTTGATTGACACGAACCGCTCGCATGACACGCTGATTTAAAGCAAACATCGTCTGATATGCGACTTGCTCACCTAGCGCTCGACAAAAGTGATCTACCAAAAAGTCAGAAAATGATAGCCTTAGGCCAGCCTCAGCGCGTGATAGACCTTCAAAGTCAGGTGTTAACAGCGGTTGCATGTATGCGTTCTGGCGCACAGCGCTTCGCAAGATCGCGTTGATAAAACCAACCGCGCGCGGCGCATGATGCTTCGCTAGTTCCGCCGCGTCCGATACGACTGCGTGTGCAGGGATGCGATCTAAAAACCGCAATTGGTACAAACTCATGCGCAGTAAGACCACCACTGCCCATTGCAATTTGTCAAACTTCACACTAGAAAGCTCCGTGATCCAGTAGTCGATAAGGCGCTGCCAAGTGAGTGTCCCATACACAATTTCAAGAGCTAATCCAGCATCTCTTCCAGAAAGTCCGGTCTTCTCCAATTCAGTTGCTAATGCTACATTGCCATACGCATCTTGCTCTGCGACCAGGCTCAAAACCCGATAGACGCTCTTTCGCGCCGGCGCGACCGTCATATACAAGACGCCCTTTCTGGCGTGCAACGAACCATATCCAAGTGTTTCATACCACGCGCAAAATCGGCACCGTTTTGGGCCGTCTTGCCCTCCCACTGAAGGCGCGTCAAGATGAGGGCACCGTCCCCGCAAGCCACCTTGATGCCATCTGGCGTAACCTCAACCACCTGACCTGGCACCTTGTTTCCACGCCAACCATAATCAGGGGTAGCATACCAGATCTTCACTTGTTTATCACCGATCCATGTAAACGCGCCAGGTTTTGGACATAAGGCCCGGATGCGGTTATACACAGCTCCAGCATCTTGAGTGAAGTCTAGCAGTTCATCCTTTCGAGTGAGCGTTGGCGCAAAAGTAGCCTGCGCCTCCACTTGTTGCACAGACGAAAGTACACCTGCCACAAGCTGCGGCAAGGTCTCTATCAATAGCGATGCACCAGCTTCCACTAAGTCGTCATGCAATTGCCCATAGGTAGCGTTGGGACTAATCACAACTTTCTTTTGCGCCCATATCGGGCCTGCATCCATCTTTTTTACCATCGTCATCAACGTGATGCCGGTTTCCCGCTCACCGTTCAAGATCGCCCACTGAATCGGCGCACCGCCGCGATACTTTGGAAGCAGCGATGCGTGCACGTTAAATGCGCCAAGTTTGGGAAGCTGTAATAATTTTTCAGGCAAAAGCTGGCCGTACGCAGCCGTGATGATCACATCTGGCAGAAGCTCTGCACAGCGTGCGAGCGTCTCCGGATCTCTTACCTTTTCTGGTTGCATGACAAAAAGCCCGTGCTCCTCGGCCAAAACTTTGACGGGTGGGGGTGTTAAAACCTTCTTGCGTCCGGTCGGCCGATCTGGCTGCGTAACCACACCGACGATCAGATAACCTGCTGCTAAAAGAGCGTCCAACATGCCCGCTGCAAAATCAGGTGTTCCCATAAAGAGTATACGCAGTTTGTCCATACGATTCCCCCATTATAAATTCATGTGACATAGTTGGCATTGACATCCACTTGAATCGTCAAATCTACAGGAGCTCCAGTGAGACATCGCTGATATGATTCATGCAGTATCTTTTTGATACTCGCAAACGACTTATAACGAACGATCACTTGATACCGATAAAGCCCTTTAATGCGAGCGACTGGGGCAGGAACAGCTGCCAGCAGCCGAACATCTGTACGCCCATGTACAAGCACCGCCAAGTCGTCGTGCAGCTTTTTCGCATGCTCCTCCGCCACCTTTTGCGACTGATGCGAGAAGATATACTGCGTGAGCTCTGTAAATGGCGGATACTCCATGCTCTTTCGCGCGGGAAGCTCCATATCATAAAACTGCGCATAGTCTTGGTTGGCCGCTGACCTAATCGCATAATGATCAGGGGAAAAGGTTTGTATAATCATCCGGCCTGGCCCATGGCGCCCCGCCCGCCCTGCTACTTGAACCAGTAGTTGAAAGGTGCGCTCTGCCGCGCGAAAGTCCGGCACATGAAGCGAGGTGTCCGCCGCGATCACCCCTACTAGTGCGACGCGTTCAAAGTCAAGGCCCTTTGCGATCATCTGCGTGCCAAGCAAAATGTCCGCTTCTCCGCGTTCAAATTCTGTCAAGAGTCTCTCATGTGCACCTTTTGTCGCCGTGGTGTCCACGTCCATGCGAACCACTCTGATTCCGGGAAACTCCTCTAAGAGCTCGTGTTCAACGCGTTGCGTGCCAGCACCGAACTGCCGCACTTTGTCGCTTCCACAACTCTTGCAGGTGTCCGGCACACTCTCCGTGTGTCCGCAAAAATGACACCGAAGCACACTGTGTGCACCTCGGTGTAGTGTGAGCGAAATATCACAAGATGGGCACGTGGCTACGTCTCCACAGTCTCGACACATCAGAAAGGTTGAATACCCGCGACGGTTCAAAAAAAGAATTGCCTGCTGTTGGTCTTTTAGCGACAGCGCGATCGCATCGCGCAGTGAGCGACTGAACAAGCTCCTGTGACCCCGTTTAAACTCCTGGCGCATATCTACGACCTCTACGCTAGGCAGCGGCCGATTTCCGATCCGCCCTGCCAGCACCAGGCGCTTATACCTGCCAAGATCACAGCGGTACATCGATTCTAAAGAAGGCGTCGCACTGCCCAAAACGACTGTGGCATTCCACCAATCCGCGCGAAAGCGGGCAATCTCCCGCACAACGTACCGCGGATCCTTATCCTGCTTATAAGTCGTCTCGTGTTCCTCGTCCACAATGATCAGGCCGATGTTCGTCAGCGGAGCAAATATAGCTGAACGGGCACCTATGACCACATCTGCGAGGCCTCTTTGGATGCGGTGCCACTCTAGGAACTTTTCTCTGTCACTCAGGTGACTGTGCAGCACGGCGACTCGATCGCCAAATCTGCGCCGGATGCGGGATGTCATCTGCGCGGTCAAAGCGATTTCTGGCACCAGCATGAGTGCGGTCCGCGAGTGCGATAATGCATGCATGATAGCCTGCAGGTATACCTCCGTTTTACCGCTGCCTGTGACGCCATGCAAAACATAGGTAT
Source organism: Bacillota bacterium (assembly GCA_021821025.1). Taxonomy (GTDB): domain Bacteria; phylum Bacillota; class Bacilli; order Alicyclobacillales; family SLC66; genus JAKACY01. The sequence goes on from JAKACY010000062.1 coordinate 4,815, forward strand.
CTTTAGCACGCCGATCTAAAGAGGCAGAAATCTCATATAGTGCCACACCCTGCTCATCAGACAGGATCAAAGGCGATTCCACCCCGGCGTGGGATGCAACCTCGAATCCCACCTGCTCCAACACAACCTTGACATAACCCTTGTCGACTAGTGCAGCCACGGAACTCTGGGAGAGTGACAGCGCCGAAGCCAATTGCGGCCAATCTACCTTACCATCATGCTGTTCCAAAAAATCAATAACCTGCCGCTGCTTGGGTCCTAACCTTAATGATGGGGCGATCGGTTTTTCAGTCCGACAAATCATACGAACAGTCGGCGCCTTTCTTCGTTGTGAAACTTGTGTCGATGGTCGCAAGGCCCCCTGCCTGACCAAACGAGCAAATTCCCCCTCTGAAAGATCGTACGTTTCCTTCAACACCTTTTTGCTTAAGGGGCCAGCTTCAGTCAGTTGTGCGACGACCTCCGCCTGGAGGGAAATACCGACAACCCAATTAAAAATATAGCTTTGCTCAACGCGTGCACGCGTGACAGGAGGCAGAATGGTTTGCGCAGCAGCAGCCCAAGTACACATGTAACGCTCGCGCAAAAACTGCAAGAGTCCTACCAGTTCTTGCGAAAGGGCAGGACCATCGTCATCAAGTATGCGGGTGATCGCTTTTAATTCGCGCCCAGTTTCATAATCATCTGCGTGAAGCAGGATCACATACCCTTCTAACCTGCGTGGCCCAAACGGGACTTCGACCCGATGCCCGATCAAAACCTGCATATCAGTCGGGACCACATAATCAAACAGCCTGTCCACTTGCTTTGCGCGAAGAGACACGGCCACAGACGCTATCATCGCGGATCATCCTTCTTCTGGAGAATACGGCTTTAGGGCGTCTGAAGTTTTGTTGCAACATGCATCAAGATGCTTTGTGCGATTTCCAGCTTAGGAGCTTTCGGCACCTCGGTTACCTCACCGGACCGATCATAAAGTGTAACCCGGTTGGTTCCTGTTCCGAAGCCAGCTCCCTCTTCAAGGACGTCGTTTAAAACTAATAGATCTAGATCTTTTTCATGTAATTTTTTCCGCGCATATAAATCTGTGTCATGCGTTTCTGCCGCAAAACCCACTACATACGTGTGCTTTGCTTTGAAATGGCTTATGTGTTGTAAAATATCTGGGTTTTTTACGAGACTCAGTGTAAGGGCGTCTCGATTCTGTTTCTTGATCTTTAAACTCGAAACCGTTTCCGGGCGAAAGTCCGCCACCGCAGCCGTTTTGATAACCACATCCGCGTCAGCGAGGCGTCGTGTCACTTCGTCCAACATATCCTGTGCAGACTCCACCTTCACCAAATCCACGCCAATCGGCGCAGGAATCCCTACAGGGCCAGACACAAGCGTTACTTTAGCTCCCATGCGCCATGCCATCTGCGCGAGCGAATAACCCATGGTTCCTGTCGAGTCGTTTGATATAAAGCGAACCGGGTCGATGCGTTCTTTCGTAGGTCCCGCTGTGACTAATACTGATTTCCCCGAAAAGTGTTTACGCGTCAAAATCATCTCGAGATATTCGACAATATCAGGTGGCTCCATGAGGCGCCCTCTACCTTCGTATCCACAGGCGAGTGGACCTACACCGGGCTCAGCTACGTGGTATCCGGCCTGTCGTAAAATCTCAAGATTTGCCTGTACGATCTTGTTTTCATACATGTGCACATTCATCGCAGGCGCAAATATCACCGGACAAGTTGCCGCCAGCAGGATTGTCGTCAGCATGTCGTCGCCCAACCCATGCGCGACGCGCGCAATGATATCTGCAGTAGCAGGAGCTACAATAATCGCTGACGCCTGATCCGCCAAAGCGATGTGCGCGATGGCGCCTGGGTCACGTTCATCGAATACATCAAGGTATACAGGCTGTTTCGTCAAACTCTGCAGTGTAAGCGGGGTGATAAATTCCGTTGCGGCCCTCGTCATGACCGCGTGAACAGTCACGCCAAGGTGCGTCAGCAAACTGGCTAAAAAAGCTGCTTTATACGCTGCAATACCACCTGTGATGCCCAGTATCACTGTTTGTCCACGCACAGCGTTTACTTCAACCCCTCGCGAGTGCGTTCGAACCGAATCGTTCCCGCTTCTAGTTCCCTCAAAGCCACGCTGACGACTTTACTGCCCCTCACAGGCACCGTCGCGTGCGCACCTTCCTGAAGAGCCCGCGCGCGTTTTGAAGAAGCGATCACTAGCGTGTATTTGCTGTCAACCAGACCCACCAGTTTGTCGATCGAAGGATATAAAATCACACGAAATACCCCCAAATTCCAAGAAACTCTTTTTTATAGCACGACTATGTTAACCCTTAGCTCAACGAAATTCAACGTATCAATCCTCATCATCCGTCGCAGAATCTTTCAGCGCAACGCGATGAGCTACCGTCTCTGGCTGAACAGCCGCTAAAATGATGTGATCGCTGTCGCATATGATCACGGCGCGCGTGCGGCGACCAAATGTTGCATCGATGAGTCGGGCGCGATCTCGCGCCTCCTGAATCATGCGTTTGATCGGCGCCGATTCGGGACTGACGATGGAAACGATGCGATCAGCGGAAACGATACTACCAAACCCGATATTCACCAACCGTCCACTCACAGTGACCCCTCCTTGCAAACGTGATCATCAATCGCTTGCACTCTCTGATCCATCGATACTTACTCGAGGTTCTGAACCTGTTCTCGCAACTGCTCAATGATATACTTCGACTCCAAAACAGCTGTAGTCATGCGTACATCAGAGCACTTCGAACCCACGGTGTTGACCTCGCGTGTCATCTCCTGCAACAGAAAGTCTAGCTTGCGCCCTACCGGGCCGGCAGGTGAGCCGATGAGGTCGCGAAACTGCTCAACGTGACTTACAAGTCTAGCCAATTCTTCTTCCACCGAAGTCCGTTCTGCCACGATAGCAATTTCAAGCGCGATGCGCTCCGCATCCACCAAAGATGCTGTCCGCATTTCCTTCATGCGCCGCGTCAGTCGTTCTCGAAAAGATTCAACGGACTTCGAGCCAAGGTCCACCAAACGTTTGCACTCGTTTTCTAAGTCACTCAAACGATCAGTCAGAAATGTCTGTAGCCTACTCCCTTCTTTTCTACGCATCTCCGCCAAATCCTGCAAGCCTTGACTGATCGTTAGAAGAATTCTGTCATCGAGTGTCGAAGGAGCAAAAGGTGCTTCTACCGCTATAAATAGTCCGGGTATCGCTAAAAGTTGCCCTAAACTCGGAGGTTCAAAGTCGAGCTGTGACATGATGCTCACTTCTTTCAAGACACGAAGCGCCTTGAAAAGGAGTTCACGATCCACCTCGACTACCCTCTGCACACGGTTTTCTGTGGATGTCACCGTAACAAACAGTTCGATTCGTCCACGATAAAAATGTGATAACACCATCTCTCTAGCTTTTTCCTCCAGGCTCATCCACTCTCGTGGCATCCGCACAATGACTTCCGCAAAACGGTGATTTACCGATCGCACCTCCACAGACACGACCACCGACTCATCACGCCAAACGGATCTACCGTAACCGGTCATACTGCTTAACAAGGGCGCACCTCCTAACCTCACATCCTTATTTTACCGTATGCCAGATTTACGCCGCAAGAACTCGTATGACGCCCTTATCTCACCCCAAAGGCTCTCATACCGCGTCTGATTTGCTTTTTAGCTGGCCTGGCGGTGATGGTGGGCAGTGCCGCTGCTACCAGGATGAGCACCCAGTCGCGCAGGGATAGCGTCACGGTATGAAACACGCTTTGCAGCGATGGCACGTAAATCACAGCGAGGAGCAAACCGATAGAACTCAAAACAGCGCCAACCAACCAACGGTTTTCCAAGATATTCCTCTGCCAAATCCCGTGATCGGCTGAGCGGCAGTCAAATACATAGATGAGTTGCGCTACGACCAAAGCTGAAAATGCGATCGTTTGCGATGCTCCCAGCCCAAGTTTCATGACCTTTAAGCTCAGGTAAAACACGCCTAATGTCATGAGGCCGATGAACACACCGCGAAAACCGATCTTTCTCCCTAAGCCACCCGCAAAAATCCCCTCACGCACATTACGCGGTGGGCGCTGCATGATGTCTCTTTCGGCCTGATCAACGCCAAGAGCAATGGCAGGAAGGCCATCTGTTACAAGGTTCACCCACAAGATCTGAATCGGGATCAGTGGCAGCGGCAAGCCCATCACCATCGCCATAAACATCGTGACGATCTCGCCAACGTTTGACGTGAGCAAGTAACGGATGAACTTACGAATATTGGCATAGATACTCCTGCCCTCTTCGATCGCAGCCACGATCGTTGCGAAGTTGTCGTCCGACAGGATAAGAGCCGATGCATCTTTCGCCACATCTGTCCCCGTTTTCCCCATCGCAATGCCGATATCGGCCGCTTTGATCGCAGGCGCATCATTTACGCCATCTCCGGTCATTGCGACGACGTGCCCATTTTTTTGTAGCGCCTTGACGATCCGAAGTTTGTGAAGCGGGGAAACGCGCGCAAAGACAAATACATCATCTACCCGATCTTCCAACATACGATCCGTCATCTTATCGAGATCAGCCCCAGTGAGTACAAGCCCGTGCTTGGGTAAGATGCCCAATTGGCGCGCGATCGCCTCAGCCGTGAGTTGATGATCCCCCGTGATCATCACAGTACGAATTCCTGCTGTTTTACAGGTGGCAATCGCTTGCGCCACTTCTTTGCGAGGAGGATCCACGATGCCAACAAGTCCAACAAAAGTCAGTTGCTGCTCGACAAAGGATGCATGAGCGCCTGCACTTCTTAACGTGCGATATGCAAATCCTAACGTTCTTAGCGCACCTTGCGCCATGCGAGCAATGGCATCCTCTATTTTTTGACGATGAACGTTTGTTAACAATTCGATTTGACCATCCACCATAATATGCGTGCAAAGAGCAAGCAATAGATCGGGCGCGCCTTTAACCATGGCCTCATAGGACGTGCCGCGCTTCACGACGACGGTCATTCGTTTGCGCTCAGAGTCAAATGGAATCTCTTGTACAGACTCTACCGCGGATGCAAAGGACACTTTATTAGCCAACGTGAGAAGTGCCGCCTCAGTTGGATCACCGATGGCGATGAGCTTGTCTCCGTCAGCGCTTAGTCGCGCATGGTTGCACGTTTGACCGATTTCGATCAGACGCGAGACGGTAGGCTCTTTTCCAGTTAAAACCTTACGTCCAAACAGCAATCTTCCTTCTGCCGAATATCCGTCGCCTTCCACATCAATTTTACGGTGATCGACATATATTTCTTTGACAGTCATCTGATTTTGCGTGAGAGTCCCCGTCTTGTCCGAGCAAATTACTGTGGCACACCCGAGCGTTTCAACCGACGGCAGTTTGCGGACGATGGCTTTACGTCTAATCATCCGCTGTACGCCGAGCGCTAAAGCGATTGTGACGATGGCGGGCAAGCCCTCCGGAATCGCGGCAACTGCTAGGCTAACGCCCGCGAGAAACATCTCATAAAGCGCATGACCATGCATGACACCCGCGATGACGACGATGATCGTAATTGCAATCGATACGTATACCAAGATCTGTCCCAATTGTTCTAAGCGATGCTCTAGAGGCGTCATCGTGTCTTCACTAGACTGAATCATATCCGCGATTTTGCCCATCTCGGTGTTCATGCCTGTTGCCACAACCACACCTTGACCGGCGCCTCGGGATGCCGTGGTTCCCATGTAAATCATATTCTTTCTATCGCCGAGTGCAGCGGATGGATCGGGCACCGGTGATACGTTCTTGTGAACAGGCAGCGATTCACCTGTAAGGGACGACTCTTCTGTCTCAAGTTCCCGTGAATCAAGTAGCCTCGCATCGGCCGGAACGCGATCCCCAGCGCCGATTGCAATCACATCACCAGGGACCAAATCGCGCGCTAGGATTTCCTGCCACTGTCCGTTGCGTAGGACATGCGCCACAGGAGCCGTCAGTTCACGCAAAGAAGCTAGTGACCGCTCCGCTTTCATCTGCTGCAAAAATCCTAAGACAGAGTTGGCAATAACGATGATGATGATCGTGATCGCGTCGGAAAACTCACCGAGCAACCCCGATATCAAAGTTGCGATGAGCAAAACGATCACCATGAAGTTACGAAATTGATCAAAAAATACAGTGAGCACGGACACCCGCCGGCGATCTTGCAGTGCATTTACACCATACACTAACAATCGCTCAGCCGCGCTTTCTTGAGAGAGACCAGCCCCTTGGGACTCCAGGGTAGTCAGAGTCTCCTCTCGGGTCAGCGTATGCCACAGATCTTCGTTGCCCAACATCATGCACCCCTTGCTTGTACCCGTCTAAGTACAAGCTATGCTGCAACATGGCATTGTAAGACCCAAAGATCGGACGGCTAGACATAATTTCTCGATCTAGAACCCCATCTGATATACTGATAAGATGTAAGCGCAACAGCATTTATTCGTCTGCGACGAAAAGGAGGTGCGCCGTGCCACAGATCGCGCTCATTACCGGCAGTTCCAGTGGTCTTGCGGTAGCGTTCGCACGGCGACTGGCGGCTTTACAGTACACGTTGGTGCTAAACTATCGCGACTCAAAAGCAAGATGCGAAAGTTTAGCTAAGCAACTGACCGAAACTCATGGTATTGAAGCCATCGCTATTCAAGCAGACATGCGCAGCGCTGATCAGATAAAACAGATGATGGATGCTGTGCAGATTCGATATGGCCGGTTAGATGTGCTGATCCACAGCGCGGGACCATTTATATTCCGGCGCAAACGGCTGACGGATTATGAAGACGACGAATGGCTCAACATGATCGACGGAAACCTGACATC
>JAKACY010000001.1:0-35552 GCA_021821025.1 Bacillota bacterium
ATAATCAATGTTTAAAAGCTGTCTTCGGGTGCAAGATCGTTAGAAGTATAAATTGGGGAGATGACAAACAGTCTATGAGGTTATCTGATTTATTTAAACGCAAGGTAGAAAATAAACCCGCAGTCGATGAAAAGCCAATACGCTCATGGAAAGAGGCATTCGCTGAGAGTGGTAACGTCCTTCAGGCGCCTACACCAAAAATGCCTAAGGGGTTGAAGTTATGCACCCATCTCGATTTGTCTGAGCATATACGAAAAAGATTACAACGATTCCTTGTAGAACATTGGACTGACAGATCCGAATCGTTGGTAGAAGAATTTATCAAAATAGCATCATCAAACGGAGGATATCCTGTCTTTCCAAGGGAAATTGAAATTGAAGTAAGAAACAAGCATGTACACACTCCGCAAGAGGAATTGGCGAGGAAGAAAACCGCAGAAATTTACATTCGTCACGAAATGTGGCGTTGGAAAGAAAAAGCTCGTTTGATAGAGGGAACTAAACTTGCGGAGCAATTAAATTCTGAATTTTTATTTGTAACTGTTCGAACATGCGAAGATCAACGGGTCTGCGATAAATGCAACCATTTGAATAACGTTTTCTTCATGCCAAACGAAGTTCCTGAAGTGCCGATTCACTGGGACTGTAGATGTTCTTATCAAACAATTTCAGATATAGATCTTATTGATATATGGCCTGTGCACCTAAACGAAAATGGAAAAGTAACAAAACTGACTCGAGTAGAATTTGAAAAGAAGTATTGTTTAAGTGGAGAATAATCATTCGTACGGCGACGACACTTCGAAATATTTTACGATGATAAAGATCGAAAACGCGACGATGAATACAGGTTCAACTGGGATACCCATAAGTTGAAGCTTGTTTAAGCCCGGGATTAACCCTATCGTATATTCTTGCAAAAGAGATAAAACTCCAAACAACAGCGCATAGGTTGCTGTGATCGAAATGGAATGGAGAATTTTTCGAATCGCGGGATTCAATTGTGAAACTTGTTTGTTCATTTATCTCACCTCGGTTTTCATGGATAATCAAATCCCGTGAGTTCAGTATAACCCTATTGTATTCACGGTCAACCACCCATAATCAATAGCGCCTTATAACTGTGTTTAATACAATCGATCTATAAACGAACATACATTCTTCAAGGGGTGGGGTGATGTCCGCTAACGTACCACCGTCCCCAACTCAGATTGGGAACGAAAAACACAAAAAAGGGGAATAAATCGTATGGCTAACATCGAAAAACGTGGGGAATCATCTTGGCGCCTGTCGCTTGATGTGGGGTTTGACGCTAACGGCAAACGCGTCCAACACCGCAAAACAGTTCGCGTTGACGATCCCGACATTCTAAAGTCCAAAAAGAAACTCGAAGCGTATCTCCAAGCGCAATACGTCGCCTTTCGTGAACAGGTTGAATCTGGCCAGTACATCAAACCGGATCGATCGACGTTCGAGGACTTTGTGGCCGTCTGGAAAGCGAACTATGCAGACCATAAACTTGGTGCGTACACACGCCGAAATTACAACTACGTGATTACCTCACGTCTTCTGCCCGAATTCGGCCATATGGAGTTGCGCAAGATCCAGACGATGCATATCGTTGCCTTCTTGACGAAGCTACGTGACCCCGAGAACCGCCAAGATGGACACCATAAGCCTTTATCAACAAACACGCAATTAAACATCTACAAAACGCTGAAATCCATCCTTGACGCGGCGGTGAAGTGGAAAGTCATCGAGAAGAATCCGATGGATGGCGTGGATCGTCCAGCACCGGATAAAGTTGAAAAGAAGGAACTGCGCACGAAAAAAAGATCCTACACACCTGAAGAAGCAGACCAGCTTGTAGTCGCCCTACAAGACGAACCCTTTTCGTGGCGTATGTATATTCTCGGCTTGATGATCGGTGGTTTTCGCCGTGGCGAACTTTTGGGCTTGGAGTGGCCAGAGGTGGACTTTGAACAAAACGGCCTGCATATTAGGAAGCAAATTAGCGTCAACGAAAAAGGACGAGCTGTGGAGGCAGAGTTGAAAACGGAATCTTCGGAAGGTTTCGTTTCGATGCCAGGTTGGTATATGCGTGATCTTGCACGCTATCGTAAGCAGTGGTTAGAAGATCGTGTGGCCTACGGCGACAAGTGGATCGAGGGCAAGCAATATGTGTTTTGTGGTGACTATGGAAAAATGCGATATCCAAACACGCCTACCATGTATTGGCATCGATTTCTTGAAAGGCATTCTGAACTTCCATTTATCCGACTCCATGATCTGAGGCACACGGCGGCTATGCTACTTCGGGACGAGGGCGTGGATCTTAAAACAATTCAGGAGCGACTTCGGCACTCCAAACTGTCTACCACCGCCGATTTCTATGCGCACGAATCCGAAAAAATCAGTCGCCAAGCAGCCGATCATTTAGAACGCTTCGATCCCAAGAAAATCGTCAAACCCTAAATATGATCCCAAAATGATCCCAATGCCCATTTTCCGAACGTGCGTTCGCGTTATAAATAAAGAAATAACCTGCATTTCTCAAGGTTTTCGGTGGAGCGGGCGATGGGAATCGAACCCACGCTATCAGCTTGGAAGTTTGAAAAAAATGTAAATTAATTTTATTATCTATTACGATAAACCGCACCAAATCAAGGTTTTGCACGGTTTTCTTTTAAATTTTTTAGTAACCACTATTACCCCGCAGTAACCATTTTGATCCCAATATGATCCCAATGGGATCAAGCCACGTTTGGCAACAACGATTGCATCCACGATGCCGTAATCCGTTAACGAGTAGACAGCGATGCCCAGTGTGTGTTTGGCTGTGGCAAAGGTAGACTCCAGCAGTTGATCCGCATGCTGACCAGCGCGGGTGAAGGCCCATTGTGCGCTCACAGGATGAGACGTGGTAGTGGCCGCGAATGCCGGCGTAACCGATAGTAGGCTAGCTAGTAACCCGGCAAGTATAAGTTTTCGCATGGGTAGTCGTCTTTTTCTCCTTTGCTACGGTTCTCTCCAGTCAAGTAGGGTCCACCCCTTCCATGTTTGTACAGGACGCTTTGTCTTGCCTAGCGTGGATCTTTTAATCTGCATCAGCCCCGCACGTGCTTGCTCAGGCGTACCCGGTAAAAGATGCGCGTGCGTGCGAAGCCATAAATTAAGATTACGTATCTCATAGAGGTCTCCGGCCGGTGAAACAATAACCCAGATTAGAGCCTTATGATTAGTCTCAAACGGTCCAGCGATGGGACTCTGTAAGGCTGCCTGCATGCCCAGTTTAAGGTTCGACGTCTGCCTGCGCAGACTTAATCGCGCTCTTGACGCTTTACTCCACGGGCGTCCTTTCGCGGTCTTTGCCCGCCGTGCGCGCTCTTGTCTGCATTCCCTCGAACAAGTTATTTTTCGATCACTCGGAGAGCACGTAAATACCGTTTTACAAATCACACATATCCTGTCCATGACCCCATTTTATCAAATATTTTTCTCGCCTGTGTGTTGACAAAAACAACGGTTTACTGTATGATAAAGACATCAAAGAGAGGATCGACGAAATGAAAACCTACGAATTTGTTACTGCTAAAGGAACTGCGGCAAGTGTCATCGCCGATGAGACCACGATTGAACGCAAGGACGATTGGGGCGATGTGTACTCCAGCAAGACCGAGACCAGGATCGTCGCAGTTGTAGTCAATGGTACACGCTGTGAAGCGACACGCGGACGTGTTCAAGGGATGGACGGCGCCAACTTTAAGTTTGGTGGCAAACAAGCGTTCCTGCCGGTGCCGAAGAACATTATGGACGAAATCTTCAGCGCGCCGAAGTCAAGTGAAGTCAGTGCGAAACTCGATGCTGAGCTGGCCGCTTTTAATCGCTATATGGATAACGAGAATAACTGAGGAGGAGGGAAATCGATGATCGAAGCGATTTACGTCCATAACAACGGGTGGGACGCCATTGTCCTGCAGGACGGCAGTTGGTTGCAGGTGGAGTCCGAAGATTTCCAAGCATATATCGCTGAAGACGCCGAAAAGTGGTTATATAATTGGCACGGCAATTATCAATGGGAAGCGTCCGATGTTTGGGAAAGTGCCAAATCGATGGGTGCTATCATCGCGTTTTACGAGGATGGGAATTTGGTGATCCGCGAACCTGCAGTCTGGGAACGCCGTGTTGAATATTGGATGGGACGCGAAATCGTAGGCGTTGCTGAAGCGGCCAAAATCCTCGGATGGGATAAGCGGAAGCTGAGCACCTATCTCCAGCGTGGCGTTTTCCCGGCACCATTGCAACGGCTTGCGAGTGGCCCGATATGGACGCGGGCAATGATTGAAGAATTTGCGAAAACAAAAACAGCCCCCACTCGTGATGAGTGAGGGCTTGCACGGGGTACAATGGTCCGCATCGTTGAGAGGCGTTGTACGCTCTATTGCGCCGAGTATAGCATATAGCTGCGGATTACGCTACCAAGTTAGTACCAAGTTACGCCTTTGCACTCGCCTTGTTCGCCACCACAGCCTGCTCCACGAGTGACCCGATCACTTGTGGCACGTTACCGATCACGTTACTGCCAAGTTGAATCAACGCCGCGCCTTGCGCTTGTACGGCCTTCACCGCATCCGCTTTGACCTGAGCCGCTAATTCCGGCGTCCACTTCCCTGTCGCCTTAGCATCGGACACGACAGACTGATTAAAACTACTCACCACACCATCGGCAATTCTTCCCAAACCATTTAAAACGGTAGTAGCGAGTTGCGCTTGTTGCACGTTTGTGTGGTGTGTTAACCACATTTTAGCTTTTGGCAACGCATAAGCCACCACACCAGTTACTACGGCTGTAAGCAATCCCGCTAATCCCTGCACAATTTGCGTTTCGAGTCCGTTCATCGTTTCATCAGCCTCCGAATGATTGATTTTTTCACCTTTTGTTCGCTCCACGCGCCGAAATTCGCAACGCGCGTTTCGTCCGCATCAATGCCCAGCCCGGCTACCATGAGGTTTACTTCGTTCTGGTAAACATCTGCACGATCGAAGAGTTGACCGTTTGACCATGCAATCGTCTGCCAAAGGAAATCAGGGCGAATAGCAGAGTCGAACAGTTTTTGCACCGTATGGATGCCGCCGTAGACGCCTAAACGGTAGGAACCTAGATTCTTCCGTACCCCTTCGAAATAACGGAAAATCGCAAGAAAGTCCTGCTCCTGCGCGTCAAAGTCGACCGTAAAGTAAATCGCTGTATGCAGCGGTTGACGAAGCCACACAGCCTCCTTCACTGCATTTCTAGCATCTCGTAAGCCTTGTGCATAGGTGAAGTAACCAATATGCGTTGGGTTCAGCTCAAAGATGCTCACGATGGATAAACCTTCTTTGTGAAGCGCGCATACTTCGATCGGCGTTAATCCATTGGGCAAACGTAACGTCTTAGCGCCAAGATAGCGACACGCCGTTTCGTAACCGTCTTTCTTGAGTGCTTGCGCTGTTTGCTGTGTTACGGGCGAATAACTGTCAAATGCCTTCATACTTCGTCACTTCCTTCCAAAATGTCGATGCCATCCTTGGCAACCGATTGGCTGAACCATAGCGGGGCGGTTGTATCGTGGATGCCGATACCCGACGCTCGGTGATGTTTCATGCACAAAATCACGAGATTTCGTATGTCATCGGGAGACTTGACATCGCAACCCTGTAATTTCTTGCTGTATCCGTAGAAGTCGAAGACGCCAAGATCAAATACCCTCTGCATTTTCGATCCATCTGCATCATTCCACTCCGACCACTCGCATAAGAAATGGTGAGCTTCTAGCGGATGTGGCGACGGTGGCAGATTAAGCAATTCGCAGACGAAGCAACCATGCCTGTCCGTTATAATTAACTGCTTGCGGTTACGTTCGAACTCTGCACTTGCTGATCGTTGCTCATGTTCAGGATCTTCGACAATTTCTGTGAAGGTATGTTTCGTCTCATGTGCTTTCACGTTGCTCATACATCGCCTCCTCTCAGCATTTCTATGATCTCATTAAGCTTGGTGTCGCGGGCTTTGTCCGACTCGGCTTTCTCAGCGTGCATCTGCCGAATCTCAGCTAGCTCAGCCATCACACGGTCATGCGTGTCACCTAACACACGTTCTGTTCGGTCACCTTGCTTGTTGGCAACAAGAGCCAACACAGGAAGCGCTACAGACTGAAACAGAATAGACACGCCCCACAGTAGCCATCCCTGCACGTTCGCAGGAGGGTCCACGATAGCCCCTACCACGTCGATCAGCAGGAGTAGCCAAAACAAAAGCATCGTCGCCATAAACGATGCTAGTTTGTCTGCTATCCAATCGTTGAAACGTTTCACCATTTCACACTCCTTGCTAACAGACCTAGCAGAAATGCCGCTAACATGACAGCACCCGTCACCTGATATTGCCAACGTTGCATCTTAGCCGTCTGCGATTCTACCTTGTCGGTACGATCATGAAGATCCTTTAGCTCATCGCGTAACGTGCTAATCCGCAAGTCCATGCTCTCTTTACTGGGATAGCGGTCGTCTAGCTTGTCCATGATTTTTTCGAGGGTATTTTTCACTTCCGCCATCCCCTCCTTGAGATAAATAATAGATTCCTCAAGCGAGGAAATTCTTTCTTCTGGCGATTTCTGCATCACCTTCCCCCTCCAAACTGGCCCCGATACTCCAACGCCCCATATATCGGTATGTCTTCAGGCGCACAATTGCGCAACGCTGCAATCTTTTCACTCGCCGCCTGATAGCAGTCATAGCATTGTAGCGAGCAGATGATCGATCGTTTCATTTCAAAGGGCATCTTCAACCCCGTCAGGAGGCGTACAAACTGTACAAAGATGTCACCGTAGGAGTAACGCCAATGAGTACGCCAGAACGCATTAGCACGATGCACCACGTCCTCGCGCTGTTGCGCTGTTAAAGACATGGCCCACACATCCGCCACGTCTTCGTATTTCGCCGCATTGCTTCTAACCACGCCGCGTCCCAAAGCTTCCGACACATAGCAAAGCCCCGTATCCTCCGTGGGATCGGGGCCGAGATAGACGCAACAATGCGAGTAGATAGGTACGTGGTCTGGAGGTTTTTTGTGCTCACGTAGCAACCCTAAACCTTCTACGGTGTCGATAGCCGATCCGACTACTGATGGTGCATAGCACATAAGGATGTCACCTGGTAACGGTTGATAAGCCATCGTCATACCCCCCTAATTAATAAACCCTTGAGCTTTCCACGCATCAAAGTACACTTGCCATCCTGCCTTGGCTTGCGTCGTTGCGGATAATCCGGCGTACGTATAAGGCCCGCTTCCGAACATAGTTTGAAACGTAGTTACAGGCACGGTGACACTACCGCCATTGTCATGTGATTCGAGTTCGTATACTTGCTGTTCACCTGTTGGCGTGTAGATCGTTTTTAGTAGACTATCCAGCATCATGCTACCCCCAAAGATATGCCGTTGATCGTCAATGCGGCTGTGTTGCTTGCATCAGCTTCGATAGAGTAATACACATCGGATGTGTAGATGCCACTATTGCCACCGTTGGTGTTGTTCAGCACCGGATTAAAGCCTTGGTAGCTTCCCGACGACGCATAAGTATATACTTGCTTATTCGTCAACTTCGTTGTTGCCACGTAAATCCAAGATTGTGCCGTGCTCGTTCCAAGCCCTGAAACATCTTGAAACCCAATCATTGTACGATTGCCAAGCAGATTAATCGACGGTGAGTTGTACGTTGCACCTGCCGCAAGGGAGATGTTAGCGGACGGCCCAACAAGCAATACTTCACCGAGACTCGGCAAAACACCGAGCGGGACCGGAATTTGGCTTTCCTCGATCAGTTGTTGTGCTGTGGCAGGATCAACCACGCTAATCTGACCATTCGCAAGTCCCGTTGTGTACGCGGCGGTTCCGTCGTCAATTAATTGTGGCACGACGCTGATCGTCACTCCACTAAGGGTAACGGGTGATCCGGTTGTGCTTCTTACGTATACTTCTGCCATTATTGTTTAGCCTCCTCTGGGCATAAAAATAGACGCTCATCGCGCCGTGTGAGATTACCCGCTGTTCTGTTGCTCGTTTAGTACGTTGCCGCCGTCCAAACGACAGCTTGTACGTCCGCTACTGTGGTAGCCGCTTCGACTTGTGCAACGAATGTAGCCAATTGCGGATACTGTGCTTCCTTCCAATTATCACCATCCGAGTACACGCCGAAAAATTCCGCTTTCGTGTGACTCACCCATCCTGCGTCGAGCGTTAGAATCGTTGCTGTTGTTTTGTTGGGGTTGGTGGTGAACGCCGAAACAACGCCTGTGAAATTACTCTGTGCGCTACTATCTGTTGGATAGGTATGTGGTGTCGTAGCTGTGCCCACTAGCGTTTTCGCGGTAAATCCACCGGACAACGTTGCATTCATAGATGCTTCAAGTGTTGCAATTTGCGTTGACTTGGCTTGTGCAAGTTGTTGTGCAGGCCATGCGCTATTAGTCACGAATGCCCCTGACTGATACAGATAAGCTTGCGGCTGATTATATGCTGCTTGTTCATCTGCGTTCATGACCACCGTCACACCATCGAATGGCCCAATGATTGCCTGATTCGGATGAATAAGGTTAGAATCAAATGCTATTGCCACCGTGGTAGTCGTCACCACACCTTCTTTATCTGTGCTTGTCGTGGTGTTTGTGCTAGGTGTCAGCGTGTTAGTGCTTGTCGTCGTCGCCTTTGGCGCATCCGTGCCTACTGTTACCGTAGTTGTCTGAATCATTGGCGATTGTGTCTGCGAGTGTTTACCGAGAGCACCTGTTGTCGTGTCATATGTTAGCCATTGATATGTCATATTAGCTCACCGTCCATGAAGATGTAGAAGCTGTATTTGCGTTTGCCGTAGGTGATTGAGTCGTCATAAATTGTAAATAGCCAGTTAACACATTGACCTTAAAGTATCCCTGTACATAATAACTCCCATCGTACAAAGTCAAGGCCGTTCCTTGTACTGAGTCTGTTTGTCCTATCGATATTCCATATAAAAAAGAATTTGATGTTGCATTCGTCATCCACTGATTTCCATTCCATTCACTCATACCTATTGCGCCTTCCCCCGTATTAGTCCCCGCCGTCACCATCACGTTATACATTTTTGCTCCGCTTGGCACACTTGCCACGTTGATGACCGTACCTGCCGCCACATTGAACGTCCCAGCAGATGGTGTCCATTCGCCGGATGCGGAGCCGAGTTGACCAGAGGCGGCGGTGACGGTGCCTGCTGCAGTCAGGTTGCCTGAGCCGTCAAGATTAAACGAAGGGCTTGGGTATGACGATCCATTGTTTGGAATGACTCGAAAAGTACTTATTGTAAGATCAACGGAGTTACCGCTATTACTGTTTCTGAATAGTTGCACACCGCCACTGTTTGATGGTTGGGAAATTGGCTTGTTAATTCCGTAATAGGTATTGTTCTCTGTGCCTGTAAGTGTGACTAGACTGCTAAAATCCACAGGATTCTCCACCGTCTGCGGATTCGGTGCGCCTGAATCTGTTCGTAAGATGTTGGTAAGACCCACACCAGAACCTATAAATTCAGTAGCTGTAACAGAACCTGCAAATGTGGCATTACCTGAACCGTCATCAAGAATATTATGCAATGTCTGTACTCCATCTACGGTACTAACGGCAAATGCAACTTTGCCGTTAGTACCTCCACCAACAACAACTCCAAAAGGCCATGTGCCTGGAGAAGCAGGTGCGCCTACACCTAATGCATATGAATTACCATTAAAGTCTGCTATATTACCGATTGCGACTTCATTTACTCCATATGAAAAATTTACCGGATTCGCTACCACCTGTGGATTCGGTGCACCTGAATCTGTTCGTAGATAGTTGGTAAACTGTGTATTACCTGTGTCTGCCGTTGTAACAGCTATCGGAGTGCCACTTGCAGGCGCGACACTAATTTCTACAGTGCCGGGCGTGGTGGTAGTGGCGGTGGGGACGGTTGGCACATTGCCAAGTTCTGAAAGTGGCACGTTGCCCGTTGCGTCAAGCGAAGAGACTCCGCTGGCTACACCTACTGATGATGCGAGGACGTAGGTGTCGATGGGGATGGTTGCCGTGACGTTTGTTGCGCTGCCTACCGCTGTGTTGATTTGAAACTGACGCGAGAATGGCCCATCGCTGTAAGGTGGTATGGTGTCACCGTTTAACGCCGCGTTTGCGTATGCGTAGAGGATTTCCGTACCTGATGCGTTGTCTGCGAATAAGCCGATTTCACTCGTATATGTAGACACCGCGAGTGATGTATTTTGGTACAAGGCATTGATTTGAGCCGTGCTACTTGCTGTTGATATGGAATTGATGTTGAAGTAGCTAATCGGATCAATAAGCGCCGTTAGTTGTGTTTCGTCGGCGGTTAGCGTGATGGACGCACCTACCGCATATGTGGCATTCGCGGTGTACGATGTGACGCTGATGTTCGTTGCTCCTGCTGCAGTTGATGCGCTCGTGGTGACTGTCTGTGTAGTCGCTCCTGAGCCGATTACAATGCTACTACCACTCGCTATGCCATAAGCAAGTGCGCCAACCGTTAGGCTCGTATACACCGTTCCCGAGACAAGCGCAGATGCGAGTGTGTCAGTAAAACCTAACTGTCCGCCTCCAATCTGCATACGGGTAAACTTGAGCTGTGTGCCACTTTGCACGGCTGCGTAGAGTGCTTGTCCTGCTGTCGTTAGCACCATATTTCCGTAAGTTGCCATCGTATCCCTCCTGTCTAGGACGTAGTGATGATAGTGATGTCACTAGTCGTAACCACCATTGCAAGATAAGCCTGTTCGCCTACCGCTGTATTCGCAACAATCACCAGCTCAACGCCCATTGGTTTAGGCACAATCAGCCCTGCTGTAACTAACTCCTGCGAAACGTTGTCTGTCAGATTTGTAATCACGGCTTGCATCGTCATATTTTGGTTGTCTACGAGTTGCAGCAGTACAGACGGGAAAGCATTATTCCATATCTCGTAAATGGACGGAATCGTCCCGTCCCAGTTGTTTCGCGCGATTCTCGCCTGCAACACAAGTCGATAGTGCGTATCGTCGAGGATTGATGATGCACCTGATAGCGGTACGCCGATGTCGCGCGCTTGCCCGATCGACACGCCGAGTATGTCAAGCTGAGCTCCGACAGCGGTATTGATGTCAAATGCCGTCAAAAGATCATTCGCGGCTGTTGTGGTATCGTCGACTAGTTGTAAGGGTGCCGTGAGCCATGCCATGAATTTAGGCTTGTTGTAGTGTTCAGACGTGATGAGATCTAGGTATGGTTGTATCGCCACGTATGCGCCTCCTTACTGCGCCGTTACGGTAACGGATGACGTAGTGGTCTGCGATGCTTGGTTGTAAGGTATCGTTATGTCTGTGTTGCCGAGCGCAAAGGTAACGGATGCGCCTACCGCATACGCCGCATTAGCCGTAAAACTCGTGACGCCGATACTGGTAGCGCCTACCGCTGCCGCTGTGCTTGCTGTGACAGTCTGCGTGGTTGCTCCTGTGCCGATAATCAACGACGCGCCCGAATCAACGGGTGAAGTGAGCGCGGTAACATCGAGAGTCGTATATGCCGTGCCGCTCGCTAATGCGCTTGTAAGCGTCGCGCCGAGAATGATGGCCGCTTGTACGCTGATTACGGAGAATGTCGGCACGGATGGGTTGCTATTGACTGTGAGCGCAGCGCCGAAAAGGCCGCTGATGTAAACGGGTTGACCAATTGGGATCCCGTTTGTGTAGGACGCGCCTGCCGCTTGAATTGCAGCGGTTGTGTCTACTGTATACCCCGTGAGCATTTTTACGGTGTAGGAAATCGCAATCTGCGTATACGCCGCCACATCGTAGTTAATCGGCGTGACCACATTGTATTGATCCGTCACATCGACGGTGGTGGTGCCGAACGTGCCACATCCTGGACCCTTGCGTGCCCATATTGCGTTGGCAATCGCGCTAGAAACTCCGCCCTCCACCACGCAACAAATGGAGTTCGCAGGTATTCCGATCGCATTAGTGGTATTTGTGTCGTTTTCGTAGACTTGGAATCGTGTAACGCCTGTCAGTGCCGCTAAAGCGCCCTCGATTCCTTCTAACACTGTTACGCTAGGCTGTGCTGTGCTGATCGCTTGCCGCGAACGTAAGGCGCTGTCCGTTTCCTGCGCTACGCCTACCGTTGCGGCTGATGGGTTGGTGACGCTTGTCCATCCGTAAGTCGGCGTAACGATGGTGGTGATGGTGCCCGCTTGAGCGCTGATTGATCCTGCGACTTGGCACGTGGCTGTTGTGGTGACAGTGCCGCCACTACCTATGATTGTCGGACTAGGTAGCCCCCAGTTGTTGCCGTTCGCGTCTTGGATGATACCACCTGTAATAGTGGTATTTGGTGTACCTGCGATCGTGACAGGTACGGTAGAGTACGTGGATACTAGCCGCGAAATACCGTTAATTGCAACCACGGCATCTAGTCCTGTGCCTATCGCGGTCGCAGGACTACGAGAGTTATAGACGGCTTGCAAAAATAAGTTGGTATCGTTGATTTTACTGGCAAACGCGCTGATATATTGATAGTCTTGCGAATCAATCCCGAGGTAAATATCAGCGCCGAAAATTTGCTGCGCGGATGCAACAAGGGAATCAACAATGTCCTGATAGGACGGAATTGTTACGCCTGATGCTGCGATCGATGGCGGCGAATAGGTCATCTTTAGAACGTCACCTCCTTGAGTACGACATCACCAAACACGGATTGCACCGTGGCATTAAATGTATATTTGCGGTTACTATAAGTGCTTGAAAATTGACTGATAGACTGGACGTTTGCAACGCTGAGGATATTTTCTTGCACCAGCATATCCACGGCGTTTTGATGCTCCGGCGTACCAGGAACACCTAGAATGGACTGAAAGAGCGGGAATCCTGCGCTTGTATCCTCCCACCATTCACTCTGCAACAATTTAAGCGACGTATAGATGGCTTGCCCCACTGCGATGGTGCCTGAGTAAAAATCGTCGGCGTTGCTACCAAAAACCATATCCCCGTTAGCATCTAACTTTCTGTATATGATAGGATCATCTCCTTAACTCGGTCCACTAGTCGTGCCACCTCCCGATGGAGCAACGTGGGTATGCGTCGTCATGGCAATCCCGCCAATTTCGGCAGTTGGCGATTTGATTGCGCCTGTGGTGGTTAGTGCCCCAGTAATGTTTACATCCCCTTGCATCGTAATGCCGCTTGCGGACACTTCCACAAACACGCTGCCGTCGTCCGTCCGCAGTTGCGCCCCCGATGTGGAATAGCTACTAATTACGCGCGGCTGGCTCCAAACCCCCATAATCGCGATACCATCCGATAGATCGTGTCGGCGCTTCTCAGCCTGATTTTGCACACCGCCGTTCGAAAACCAACCGTCCATGCACATATCCAAGAAAACCACGACGCACTCGTCACCTTTTTGGATCGGCAGCGTGAGCGTAAATCCACCCGCACGTGGGATGGAAACAGGTACGTCAACAAGCAACGGGATCTCTACCCATTTATACGTGAGGTCCGGTTGCTTCACGCGCTCGCGGATTGCGGGTTGTACCGTGACAGTTTGCTCGGTTGCGTTGAACGATTGCACGATACCCGGTATTGCGTTACGGATGTTCGCGCTCACAGCGTCCATGATCGTATGGTAAAGTTCCTCTTCATTATTCGGTAGTATGTCATTGATCGTTAACACGTTTGCACCTCCTTACCACGGACTAGCGGTACTGGATGAGATCATACCCGGTATGCCTCCCGCTTGACTCACAGTCGTACACGATGTATACCAGTCCGTATCTCGCGTGTCTCCGAGGTGTTCCACTCCTACCACGCGATAGATCCCTGCCGCATCAAGTGGGCGCTGCACTTGCCCGATGATGTATGTCTGCGCTTGGATCAGGTCATTTGAGATATGCACCAGTGTGTTAATTTGGATCGTGGGGTTGAGCAAACACTCAAATGTCACCCCGAGATTTTGCTGTGCAGGTTGCCCGATAAGACCGCTTGACGGATTGAGTGTAATGATCTCTCCCTTTGGTGGGTCGGTCGCATGGAGTAGGTTAATCGTCCCGTTGTGCCCCGCGTAGTACGCTAGGTTATTGCCCTGTGCGATTTGCCGGAAGTATTGGCGAGTTAAGCCGAATACCACTTTTCCCCGCGATAGCGGCGACGTATCAAGCATTGGGGATAAATCGCCCAACGGTGATACAACCGTGGCTTTACTTGCCAAACTCTCAACGATACTACGCGCTGATTGCCCACGGTTAAGTGTGAACGCCGCGAAGGCTTGATTCAATTGCCGATTGGCCGCTAAACAATTGAGCGTCAATCGATAGGTCACGTTGTCGGGTTTGTCCCTAATTGGCTCAATGATGTCACCATCAAAGATTAATCCGTACTGTGTACCCACGTAGCCGGCTTCTACCGTGATCCGGTCACCATAGTTGAGGATGAAGTTTTCTGTCTCGGGATTGAGATTGTAGATAACTACAGTGCTGAATGGTGGTGTCTGATTGACCACCGTCTGAATATCGAAGGTGCAATGTAGATCTGAAACATCCAGTGCAATCCCCTGCGCATTGCTCACGAGAATACGATAACGCCGCCCATACAAGACGTTTCCGAGACGTTGACTATTCGCTACAACGCTATAGTTAGTCGCAGGAAAGCTAATTTGTGGTGTTGCAGATGTGCTAGGTAGTGCATACTGTGTGGATGCGTCGAACGTCAACCCACTCGGTGTCGTAAGGTTTTGCCCTGTGATCTCGTTGTAGGCCACGTACAGGCTTACGCCGTCTTTATAATGCCCGGCATCCCAGGGTGACTGAATAATGGCGTTTAATTCGTTCGTCGGCGATCCTGTCTTGATCGCCGCTCGCACACTCGCATAGGACGGATCGGTGTTGTAGAGGGTGGCATATCCTTGCGCTCCTGCGGCTGGCGTAGGAAAGACAACGAATCCTCCAGAAGTAGTAGCCCCCGTTCCCAGCGCGTCAACCGCGCTGTTCCCAGGTGTGATACCCGCAGGATTGTTACCAGGCCAGTTCGCACTTCCCACCCCCTCCTCCACTTGCCACTGGGAAAGGATGACGTTAACATCCAGTCCGCAAGCATTAGAGGCAAGCTGGGCTAACGATTGGACATACGGGTCAATATACACGATCTCGCCCCCCTAACCGATGTAGTCGAAGTTATCCGCCCAAACAAGTTGGAACGTCGGCGCATTCGGATTGCTTGCAGAAGTGCCAAGCGTGTTGAAATCCGGAATGTCAGGCAATCCGCTAGAAGTCGGCAGTAGATAGGCGCTTCCAATGCCGAGATATTGATATGGCGCCAGGATGTCATAAGGTGGCGAGCCGCAAATAAGCGGGATTGCGTCCAGAAGCAAATTGTTATTGCTGTCCGTGATCGACATGTACCAATACGCACCCGGTGTGTTGTAGGTGATCTCGAATGTCAGTGTCACATTGTTTCCGTTGACCGGAAGCGTGCAAGTCATCGTTTGATTCATACCCTGTACAATCGGAATTATGACCTGTGCCATTCTGACCACCTCGCATTCAATTAAAGGCGCTTCCTAGCAGTGATAGCAACGATGCAGGGACCTGCGCAGGTTGCTTCTTCCCTTGCTTAGCCTTGTTTGTGACCGCTGGATTTGCGCTGATCTTGACTACACTCACTGTCGCCACCAAAAGCTCTTGGAGTGTGACGGACGCGCGTAAGCCATGGACTGTCGTGCTATCATCCTGTGCCGTCAGATTCTGCACCAGCATGTTCTGGTAGAGCCCAAGTCGTGTATAAACCTGCACGGGGATTCGTTGTTGCTGTAATTCAAATAACACTTGATAAGCCTGTACTGACCGTGACGAACCGCCCGAAAACTGCCCTGCTATAAAGCTTCTTGCCACATCCGACATACCAATCGTCATATCTAAGGTGCGCGGCTGAAGATAGGCGTAATCGGATACGGTTGAGCCGAGTTGTACCGGATGTTCAGTGATAGTCAGCGTTGAGGTTGGTGACACCGTTAGAAATGCATCAAAGAACCAACCACCAATATTCGTTTTGGCGTACACATAACTTTTGATCGAGGGGGACGTGAGGTCGAGAATTGGCGATGCCATTAGCCAATCACCCCCCGGACATTATGGAGCGCCTTATTAAATGTGTGGTGAATAGTTGCCGCTGTCTTTTGTGGATCTGTAGCACCGTGAATCGTGTTGTTTAGTGTGATGTGGACGGTTGAGCTTTTTGTGTTCGATTGAGTCTGAGGATAGAAATAGCTATTGGCCGCCGAAACCGCGCCGCCAAACTGGACTAACGGAATGAGAGGAATCTTTACGCCAGGTATCAGATCAATAACTTTGATGAGGTTATCAAAGTTGGCAATGATAGAATTTATGGCATTGACAAATCCCGTTTCAATTCCCTGCCAAGCATACTGTGCACCGCTTAAAACGCCTGTCCATACGCTATCAAGGTTTTTTGTAAACGGACTTAAAGCAATACCGATCGCATTCAAGGCATCTAAAACGATCGTTTTGATTGCATTCCATGTGTTCGTTCCTATTTTTTGCAAGTTAGAAAACTTACCCGTGAAAATATCAACGAGGC
The DNA here is from genome assembly GCA_021821025.1 of Bacillota bacterium. Classification (GTDB taxonomy): domain Bacteria; phylum Bacillota; class Bacilli; order Alicyclobacillales; family SLC66; genus JAKACY01. Next base: position 16,699 of record JAKACY010000001.1, read on the forward strand.
CTTGCAAGATGTAACTGATAAGGTCAACAGCTAACGATAATGCATTCACGATGACCCCGAATAAGTCGGTGAAAAATTTACCGAGCTGTGATAAATGAGAAACGTTTTTGGAACTGGTTAAACTCGTAAAAAACGCGGCAAATGCAGCATCGATTCCTAATGCTATGCCTTTTATAGCGTTACCTAAACTCATGAATGAAGAAATAAGTCCGCTAAAGGTGCCGTCTGAATTAAATTGTGCCATCATACCCATAAACCAATGGCCGATATTGACGAATGTCTTTCCCAATCCGCTGAAAATACTATTCATATTTTTGGCGCTCTTACTTGTTGCATCCACCCTTTTGGAAGCCGTACCAATTTTTAATAATTCCTTCCACATGGGAGCAAGCGCCGATTTACCGCCGTGAATGTACGTTTGAAAGTCGTCAAAAAGTAGAATAGCTGCTGAGAGGATAGTCATGAATTGGCCGAGGGGGCCGGTGTTCCATATGAGAGTTAGAACGCCTAATGCCGCGCCAATCCCTTTAGCCCATCTGGGTAGATAGTTAGCCATCTTCACAAGCCAATTCCATACGTTCCCTAAAGCTTGTACAATATATATCCCCATCTGCATAAAGGAAGCCATAACGGCCGCTACCCTTTTTGTCCAAGTGGGCATCTGCTTGACGATCGCGCTATTGACCGAGTCAAGAAACCTTTGGACTTGGCTGATCGGTCCCGCCATATACTTGGTGAAGTAGTACCCGATCCACTGTAACGAGTAGTTAGCTTCTAGTTGCATTTGTGCGAAGCCAAGGGTGATATTCTGAATACTGCTGATCTGCTGATTGTAGTTGCTAGGTGTTTGCATCCGGAGCGCAACCGCGTGAAGCTTCTGGTATTGAGCTAAGAGAGTCGGAGATAGATACAAGTCTTGCAGATTGGCACCAAGAGCCTTGAGAGACAAACTGAACGCCATGGCTTGCGTCTGCGTCGTCCACATGGATCGCGATAGCATTTCCATCTTGATTTCTTGATTGCCAAGGCCGCTCAACACACCTACCGTAGCCCCCGCAACGGCTGTCGCAAACGTGGCCACGGCCGCCGATGCTTCCCCGAAATAAAGAATAGCTTTCTGTGCATAGTCTTTGAGGGGTAGCGTGGGAGGAATGATGTTTTTCGTGCTTACATTCGCACTTCCCGCACTGTTAGAAGAAGTTTCATTTGGGACTCGTGGGAACTTAACGGACTTAATGGCTTTTTCTAGCCCCAATACCGCGAGTGCCGCTTTTCCAAACTCATATACTGCATGGGACGCGAATTTTGTGAGCATCGTTTCTAAATCCGTTGTGGCTTTTGTGGTTTCCTGATAGGATGCTTTGTCGACAGAAAAACCCAACGAGACCATATGGTCTTTGATTGTTTCAATACCCATTTTCGCATCCCCTTTTTTCTCGAAATATAAAGTGTATACTAAAACTAAAAATAGGAGGGATAATATGTTATATTTATTGGCAATTCTGTTACCGCCTGTTGCTGTTCTTTTTTGTGGTAAGCCTTTTTCGGCAATCCTAAATGTAATTTTGACATTGTGTGGATATTTTCCGGGAGCCATTCACGCTGTTCTCGTCGTCAACTCGCATAAGCAAGATAATCGTTTTAAGCACCTTGAAGAGACCTTGATCACGCGCAGGCTACGGTGATCAGAGGTCTCTTTGTGTCGCTTCTTGCGCTCTGCGTTCATTCTCATACTTGATGGTCAAAATTTCATGGGCATCCAAAAGATCATCAAATGTAAAAACATCTTCGATGATATCTTTGTGCGTCCAGAATCCCGCTAAAACAGGAGCGAACAAAAACTCATCGATGTTTTTGAGCCTTACGGGGATGTAGTCAAGAGACCGCTCAGGAGTCCGCCAAGACCAGTCCCGGTAAAAAAACCCGATAAGTTAAACACCAGCGCGTGAACCGTGAGTGCCATGACGGTAATCACGTCCTCATCAAGTCCATTAACAGCGAAGGAGCCGTTTTCCGCTAAGACAGGTGTATATCCTGCCTTCAACTCTTCTTCGCATATACGCAAGCATTTGTCTTGCAGATAAGAGAAGTCAGACTCTTTGAGTTCCGTTAATTTCCCGAACATTTGAGCGATGTTGATTTGAGAAGTGTCTAAATCTTCTACGTTCTTAGCGTTTGCAACGTTGCCCCATTTCACGCCTTCAAACATAGGAGCAAGGAGGGCGGAAACTTTCAAAACGATAAATGAGCCATCCCTCGCGCTAAACTTCTTAATCCGAAATTTGCGTTCGTTGATCATTACGGACTTATAGGATTCGCCCATCGATTACGCCACCTTCTGATCGACATGAGCACTCATCAAATCCCACGTCACTTGTTGCCCATCCGCCTCAAACGGACGCTCGGGCAAGATCTGGAACGATACATCGTAGGCATTAATCAAATCCATCATGATCGGAGATCGGATGGTTATGCCGAATTGTGCCCATTCCGACGCGCTAGCCGTATCCACATAGTCGTAAGCTTTGCGTAGCCACTTATCCAGAGCAGAGGTTTGCTGGATCGCCAACGCAATCGTGCCGTTTTTTCCCTCCACTTTCGTCACCATCACCGCTCCGTCTGCTGCCACGTCTTGTTTGGTTCGTTCTGTCGTCATCGTGACTTTAATGCTGCCAATCCCTTCGCCTTGCGCCACGTATCGACCAACAGACGGATGAGAGATGATAAACTCCACATCCGCAAAGCTGTAGATTGTCGTTGCCACTCTTCATCCCTCCTTATAGATCCACCACGACGCCAATCGTGACGTGTTCTAAAGCGCCCGCCATCTTCACGCACGCATAGATTGGGGGTGCCTGTCTAGCCACGATTTGCGTTGCGGTTTGACTCGCTATCGTCGCAGCTTGCACCAGATAACCAGTCGAAAGCGTATCACCTGTTTGCAAGTTCAGCACGGGCGCCGCTGTCCAAATACCGGGTGCAAGAATGCCGGCAGTCGCAGCTTGGCGACAGGCACCCGTCACGGCATTCACGAGTATCCCGACGCCACTATCCGTTTGTGGAATTTTGGGGCCCGATGTGAGTGCGTTCATGATGGCCGTCTGAATATTCGCCGTCAGGATGTCCAGGTTCAGAATTTGGTCAAACGGCGTGCCATCTGCCATTGTACCTTGCACAAGCAGATCATACGTATTTCCGTAAGCCGTGTAAATGTTGCCATTCCACCCCAAAATCGCTGTCGCTTGTGCAGTCGTCAGCACCTCTGGCGTAACACTCACTTCCGGCTTGTACGCCATTGTAAATGCGGAATTGGCAAGTCCTGTATTTGCGCCCATCGCATAGCCCATCGCCGCAACCGCCGCGTGGGCAGTCGTACTATACTGCCCAAAGCTTCTGGACGCCTTGAGGGACTGAAGAGTAGACATGACGTTCGGTGTCGTGCCCGCGAGAATTGATGCGTCGGAGGTATCGTAAAAATACGCTGATGCAGGTGTAGCGGATTGAATAAAGGCGCTCACGGCTTCTATATCCGCATCCGTCGCGCCATCAGCGTAACCGGCATACCAGTTCACGTTGTTACTTCGGCATGCTGTCACCGCCTCAAGAACGGTTTCTACATTCGAAATGCCGGCCCCAATCGCGTACGCCGCGTTTGCCGTAAACGATACAACATCGATCGTGGTCGCGCCTGCGCTCGCAGCGGACGTTGTCGTCACTGTTTGCGTAGTACCACCAGTCCCAATGGTCAGCGTATCCCCAGATGCAACGGCCCCTGTTAATGGCGCCACATCAAGTGTGGTGTACACTGTACCGCTTGCTAAAGCTGCCGCGAGAGTTGTGGAGGCCGTCCCTTGACGCCCAATCAGCACATTAGTTGGAGTTGGCGTTTGGGCGAAATAGATTTCAGCCGCCGCGTATTCCGGCTCGGTGCCTGTCCAACCGCTCGAAAGCATATCGGCCGTACTGCTATAGAGTTCCGTTCGTGTAACATTGTTGATAATTGCGGATGGCCCGACAATCAGACCAAGATTAAACGTTGCCGCTTGTGCTCCTGCTGGCGATACTTGGACAGTCACGGCTACGATATTACTTAACGACTGGGTCAAATTCCTTCACCTACCCTTCAATGACTTGCGCAGTCGCGGCCTGAATATAAGGCACCGTCGAGTTGCGCGTGATCAGCTCATAAAAACGTGCAAAAAACGTTGTTCGATTCCACCACAGACCATTGAATAATTCCGGCGCTCGCGTGGGCATTGAGACGTTTGTGATCAGCGCCAGGTTGTTTTGCGCGAGCGTGGTTTTATATGGCTCTTGAAAAAGGCTCGCCCTTACCAAGTCCGCGTTGTCAAAACTGTCGGGGCCGTAAAATGTAAAAATGACACGTAACGCTGCCGTGTACACGAGGTCAGCGTTTGCCGTCGTGCTATCATTCTCGCTGTACTCGGTGTGCATTTGCTGGGTATAAGGGTCATCCTCGTAGTTGATACTGAGAAAACACACATCGTAATCGATTGGCCAACCCGGAGCCCCCCCTGTCGGCCATTCAATGCGCACTGCCCCTTGATCGGTGGTATTCAATATCTGCGATACCGTCGATTGAAACAAGTTTTCGATCTGAGTCATCAAAAGAACGGTTGACATTATTCGTCCACCATCCTTATGCAGATACATTTATAATAGCCGTAGTCCGCGAAGGGGGACAGTTGCGCGGCACGGTACAGGTTGCCATCGTTCGCCCACAAGACTTGATCCGAAGTGCCGTTGACATTACTGACGACAAGCGGCGTCTGCGTGTACACGCAGATCGCACCCTTCATTCGATCGCCTTCCGGGACTTGTTCGAGGTCCGTTTCCTTTGGAATCGTGATGACACCTGTTACCGTGATCTGGGTTGGTGTTCCAGGTGTCCATCGTCCCCCTACCCACGATCCGTTTTGACGATTTACTGTGATAGTTTGAGAGAAAGCGGGATCCACCAGGAGGCTCCCCACATTGATCATTTTTTCTCCACCACCCACGTAATCGCCCGACGCATTTCCCCCGTGTCAATTAAAGGTCGATCGCTCCCCTTTTGTTTGATCGTTCCAGGGGCGTTAGCCGGCCAGTTGTTTCTCGGGTCCGTGAACCAGTTGTACGCCGCGTCTCTTCCGATTTTCCCCGCGGCATTCAAAAAGGGCATAAAGTCTTTGCCCTCTATTGCCGCGATATGCGCTTTTGCAAACTGTTTGGCAATCTTTCCTTTGACGCTGGCAATTGCCGGTTCAAGCAATGGACGCGGCGGGATCTGCCACAGCGGAGAACCATGCTCATGTAGATACAGTTGATACGCTTTGCTATAGGGCGTCCCTGCGTCCAACTGTGGTTGCATTTCATCGCGCATACTCTTTTTGCGTACGCCGTGCTCTTGGATGTACAGCAGCTGCGCATTAGTAAGCGTGCTGTTTTTGTGCATCTCGCCTGCCGGAATCCCCACAAACACGTCTATCTTGGAGAGTGCTTCCAGGCGCTTTTTCAGGACTCCTGTTTCGTCTTTTTGTACCGCATGTTTGACAACTGCCTTAAAAATGCCCATCCGCACACCTCCTAATAGACGTACATGCCACCTTTACCAACCAGCCGACCAAATGTAATCAGCTGTTGCCCGTAAACGGTCAAGTGAAACGCCCCCCATCCAGCCATGGTCGGTGTGTCACGTCCAGCCAGGTTAGGGTCATAATTTACACTCACATCCCCTACAGACTTACTCACGATGACGCCTTGCGCTCGTCCCGCTTCAAACACGGCGGCTGCTCCGCTGTTCGGGTCCGCCATACTCTGCAGGTACAGCGTGCAAAAGTGTGCCACGTAGAACCCCATCGCCATCGCCCACATTGAACGCCACCTTGCCTCTTGCAGTGTGGCGTTCGCCATGGTGATAAATGATGCTAAAACGGATGCAGGGACGACAGGATTCCCTTGCGCATTATTCCCAAACTGCGGATAAAATGCAAGAAAGTCCGTCGTGGCATACGGAGGATTCGATCCCGTGCGCAGATTTGAGCCGCTCGCAAACACAAAAAAACCATTCGCGTCAACGAATGATGGGTCTGTACTCAAGGTTATTCACCTGCTTTTTGTTTCGCTCTTTGCTGCACTGACGTGGCTTTATCCGCGGCTTCTTTCTTTTCGACTTCGGCAACCTGCGCGTGTGATTCCAAAACGGTAATATCCCCGTCTTGAGACGCCAGCCTAAAGAGTAACGTATCTTTTACCCAATCTGGAACAACCGCAAACTCCCGCGCACGTACTGTTACAGCTGAATCGGATCGCCCGGGATTCGGGAACTTGAAGGCTTTTTTCGAAAAAATTCTCACACGGTTCCCCCCTTAGATCCCATCGACATAGGCAACGGTTTGATAGTAAAGGTATTTCACCTGCCCGATCTGCGCCACATAGCCTGTGAGGTAGGCGAACTGTTCCACACTGATTTGCGTGAGCGCGCGATTGAGCGGCACGGGCAGATCAAAGTTCACGCGGTTTTCGAGATTGACGTACGCAGCCATGCGGTCTGTGCCACCTGCGCCCGCACCAGTACACCAGCGGGAAGGCACAATTTGCACATCAACACCTTGGCTGCGCCCGATGTTGTTATTGAGGAGGTATTCAAGAATGCTCTGACTGCCGGCTGTGGTGACAGGTTGCATCAACGCGGCAAACTGGACAGGTGGCACCAAGATGTGATTCGCCATGCCCGTTAGATCGTACTGCGACGCTTCCCACGTAGACGTAATAATCGCGTTAATATCGTTCAAAATCTCTTGCGGTGTCTTTGTTGCCCACGTTGTGTAGGTGCTCGCACCCACTGCTGCCGTGGTTGCAGTCACATCCGGGTCATTCGTAAGCCCGGTGACGCCGAGAGTAGGGACGCCTGTATAGACGATGTTATCGATCGATTTGTTGTAATTGAGACGGATACCACTGTCCATGATGTCGTTTAAACTTCTGCCGACGTTCTGCAGTTTTTGCTGATCGATGAACGGAATTTTCAGGACGTTAGCGAACTCAAAAACCTTCCAAACGTCCTTAGTGATGTTCGCCTGCATCGTCGCGATGTCGTTGGTTTCCCCACCAATAATGCCACTACCGTTTGCGCCGCCTGTCGTGGCGTAATCAACAAATACGTTGGAAGTGTAGTCCACAAAACCGCCGCCGGTTCTCGCCACGATGTCACGCGGCCACGTCACAGACGCAAGCGGTTCTAACAAGCGCGGGTCTTGTTTTTCAAGTTCGCCCACGAGGAATGTCATGCCTGTACCGACTGCCGCGTCATTGGCGAAGATGCCAGACGTCTTAAATCCTGTATTGTCAACGATTGTTCCCTTCAACCTTCATACCTCCTTATGAATGAAATTAAGCGTTGTTGCGCACAAGCAACGTGATTTCAGCCGAGTTGTTGGCGTCCATCAGTCCTGTTTTCCACTGCGCATTCGTAATCAGGACGCTGTTGCTTCCGTCGGCAACAGCTTCCCAACCGCCGATCACTGCATTGGGGTACGTGGCGTTTAGCGCCGTGCGGATGTAAACAGCACTGCGTGCGCTCGGTGTGCCGTTTTGGCACGTCACAATCACCGACCCCACTTGAATCACATCACACGGATCGCCAGGGTTGTACTGGGCTGTGCCCCCACCGAAGTAAACTGTAGATTGCTTGACTTCGCGCACGGCCACGCCTGCGAACTGAGTAAAGGTATTAGATGCCGCAACAGCTACGCCAACGGCGTACGCAGCGTTTGCCGTGAAAGATGTGACACTGATTGACGTGGCCCCGATTGTGGCCGTCGCGCTGGCCGTCACTGTTTGACCGTTCGAACCAATGACGATGCTGTCGCCCTCTAAAACAGGTCCTGTCAATGCCGCCACAGACAAAGTCGTATATGCTGTTCCCGACACCAGTGCAGCACTCAAAGTCGTAGAAGTCGTGGAGAATAGGGAATACGTGTTGTTGGGGTTCAACACCACGGGTGCCCCAAAAGGAATAACAGCCGTGTCCGTGCTTTGAACAGGTCTGTTTTCAATAACATCATTCAGACCGCGTGACCGTTGACCGGGGTACCCGTAATTTAAGACTTTTCCTATTGCTGTTCCGCCTGCATTTGCCAAGGTAAAGCCTCCTCAGGTTTTATTTTTGTTGCATATAGTGCGGATTGCGGGCGGCTGCGATTTGCTTACCAAGTTGCGACAGATCCGCTTGTTGCGCGGCTTTCTGTTTCTCGTCGCCCACTTTTTTTCGGTTAGCAGCTTCGATAGCCGCATAGGTGTTGGTGGAGGGAATACCGAGAATACTCCGTGCGGCTGCATCAGACGCTTTCTTACGCTCTACGGGGTCTTTAATCGCCGCAATAATCGGCTTCATTGCTTTGAGTGCTTGAAGTTTATACGCACTATCAGCTCCTGTGAATGCGTTGCGCGGGCGCTCCTCTGGCGGCAATACGACGCCCTCGTCCCCGACGGTTGCTGGATCAATGGTGTGCGACTCTTCCTCGCTCTTAGCCGGCGAATTTTCCGGGTCTTCGAGCTGCGCGATGGCCGCATCAATGGCGTCCTTGCCTTCGTCCTGCGCCTTATCCTTGATGCCTTTCACCATATCCATCAATTCGTCTAGTTTCTTTTCAAGGCTGCTGATCCTCATGGCATCGTCCGGCGTTGCGTCCTTCGCGGTGTCTTTCTTACCTTCGTCGGGCTCGCTTTGATCGGCCTTTTCCTCAGCCATCGCGTCAACGGCCTCCATCAAGTCTTCCGGCTCCGCGTCTTGCGCATAGTGTTTTAATCCCATCGCGGCTAAAAAATCCGTGACGCGCGATTGTTTCTTCGTCGGCAGTTTCGCCTTTGGCATACTGTCATTCCCCTTTCGTTTCCGGTCATCCGGAGTTAAAATCTTGCCGTCTCGATATTCAAATCCGTTTCCACGTAACCGATTGGAAGCCTCCACGATTCGGCGTCCAATATTCGCCCATTCTTCATGGGTGTACCCCCCTTTTTCCCGTTCTCCTTCCCGATTAAAAAAATCAGGATCGTGATCAATATGGGGAGCGTCAATTGGGTACTTATAGTTCACAGGGTCACCATATTGTTCACGATCATCAGGGTAACCTTCTGGGGGGGTACGGTGACCGTCCTTCTTTTCAGCGATACCGTACTTCCTTGCCGCGTCTTCGTTACTCATGTCTCGAGCAAACTGTGGCTTGCCGTCAAGAATGCGCACACGATCACCTGCTCTCCCTTTGTCTACCACGGCTACATGATTGCCAAGGATCCCCGTCTGAGAGTAGGTGCCGTCTCTGTTTTCTACCAAGTCAAATTCAAATCCGGCACTCACCTCCCTCTTGCCGTTTTCAATCTCATCCATCAGCGTCTTGTCGTAGACGTTGATGTCAGCCAGCAGGAGGTCACTGCTTTCCCCTGCTCCTTGACGCACGTTTTGTACCGATCCCCTGATGTACATCGTGGCATTTTCTGGCGTTACATGATCCATCGGGTGCCCATCCGTTAAAGGTTTCCCCTCGAAACTAGCCATGGTAGCAGGGTTGAACAACTCAGCAGGAGACCGATAGACACGCACGATATCCAACTCAGGGTGTGTGATTTCCTTCCCTAGGTAGTCGAACCAGCCTGCACGCGAAATCGGTACGTTGTGGGCAACTAGAAACCCGTCAGGCGTTCGTGTCTGGTTCGGCGATATTCGCGATCCTAAAAATGCTTTCACCTTTTCTCACCCCCTCCCAACGGCATAAAAAATAGCCCCGAGGGGCTACGATACGACGCTAGGTTCCCAGATCTGTTCAAACTGGGCTCTTGTCATCGTAGAAATCGATCCGGCCCGGTAGACCTTCGCCGGCCAATTGACCTCATCCAGATCGATAATCCCGAGCGGCGCACAACGACAGTTCCACACGTTCCCCGCGTGGTAGTTGCCAACATCACGTTCGCCGATCAATTGTTCGGGACTGGGCGGATCGTCCCACGCGACCAACACACGATCCATATGTCTGTGACTATCGCGTACTCGCTGATCCTCTGACGTGCGCCATTGATACCACTTGATGCCGAGGTAATCATTCCGAGCCTTTTCAAGCGCCGTGTGCGTCTTACTCGTTTCCGTGCGGGCAATCAAATTTGCCTTCACATCCGACACATGCGGATAGATCGACTGCAACTCTTTCGCGATGTCAGATGCACGCATGCCTGCAAACGACTTAGTAGCGATGTGCTCCGCGAATTCGCGTGCGACATTCGCGGGAACGGATCGGATATACTCCGCGTTGCGCTGAACTTCTGTACTGACAGCCCCACCTATTGGCGTTTCTAATTCCCTTATGAGCGCTTTATGTAGTGTCGCCCCTTTACTGTTCACATTGGCCGCTTGGCGCCAGGTGCGTCCCGCGTTGCTGAAGATGCCCGTGACCATCTTCATGGCCGTGGCTTCCGCGTAACGCTTAAACCAGGGGTCCTCCGTGGCGGCGCGCAAACGGCGAATAACCTCAAACGGATTATCGACGTCGACCAAAAGGGAATGGAGTTTGGTCAGCGCCCTTTTGACCGCTCGACGATACTCCCCCTCGATCCGCTTGCGAGGCCCCCACAGATCCGAAGGCGTCATCTGGTATCACCTCACCTTGGCTCGTTGAATCCTCCGCGTGCTCAATCTGTTCGTCGGTGATGTTGGTAAACATGCCCGTAGTGTCTCCCATTTGGCGCAGCTCTTGAAGAGCGGTTTTCTGCGAAATGATGCCAGCATTGAATACGTTGACGACAGCCGTGGATTTTTGTTGAACCAAATCGGCGATCTCTTTATCATCGGGTGATTGCACCGGATTAAACGCATAGTCCAGATCGTCAGGAATACCCCCTAATTCGCTCATACACATGATCGGGAGAATCTTATCCAGCACCGGGGTCAAATCCGATTCTTGACGTTGCTCCACGACTTCGTAGTAGTTTTGCATGTCACTCTCTCCGGTTGCGTCCATACCTGCTGGAGAGCGTCCAAATAGTTTAGTGACTGGCATGGACGCGGCCCCCGCAAGATCCATCATGAAGGATTCATAGATTTCGTTCATGCCTGTGAAGGAATACTGGTGCGTCTCGAAACTGTCCGCAGCATCCAACACGTTTAATCCCATATTAGACATGAGCCAGTTTTGGGCCTGAACCTGGTTGTAAAAGTCGTTCTGGCCCTGCGGATCACCGGTGGCCAGCATCGTGCCTAAATCACCGATCTTATAAACGCGCAAATTAGCCAGGAAGGTGAGCTGCGCGATATTCCAGCTAACGTTGTCGCGCTTCTTGAGTTCATCGAAGACGATCTCGACCTCAGATGCGCCCCAACCTACCTCAGCCATCTGCTCCCAGTAAGGTAATTGACGTCCAACAAACCGCAAAATGCGAGAATGGTGTACTCTCAGTACGCGCCCCCCATCAAGCGTTACTTCGTAGTACAGCGGCAAGCCAAATTCCACGTCATTGATGTCCTGCACCGTCTCGCCCGACGGATAAGCACCCGTCCAGCGATCCACGATCATGATGTTCGTGAAACTCCCCGGCATAATCGTGTCAAAGTCCAGCGGCTGATCAAGGATATCCTCATGCCCAGAAATAACGATAATTCCGACCGCACCACCATACAACCTGCCCCACTTTAGGCCGTGAAGAATCTTTTGTTTAAACCTTCTAGTCCGCCAGAGTTTATCAATCTTTTTGATTTGATCTGGTGGCAATGCCGTATTCAGCGTGATCCAATTGCGCGTCATGTCTTCGGGGATTGTATCGACAACACGACGAATCACCCAGTGGTTGCGGTAGAGGCTATTGATCAGCTGATAGTCGTTGGTCAACCGCGTGAGTGGGTATCGAGTGCCCTCCATCACGTTCGGCGTTCCATATCCGAGGCGCCCTAAAACGTTCTGGAAGGAGTCGTTCACAATCATCTTTTTCACAGCCTCGACAACCGCATCATTGGCGCGAACACGCGATGATGAGGGAAGGCTAGGATTGGATGCCGGTCTACTTGTACGTCCCTTTTTGCTCATCCGCTTTCCTCCTTCCCCCTATCGATTGAGTCTGCGCGGAGCGACGATGGTTTTGACCGTGTAACGCATCATGTCCATTGCGTGGTCAGCCTGCTTCAACGGCTTTTCCTCACCACGGTTAGCGGCTTTGTCATCCCAGACGTATCCAGCTCGCTCCATGATCAGATTTGGACAGTTGCGTCGATGCACTTTGAGTTTTCGTTTAGAAACCATCGTCGAAGTCGCGCGAATGCCCTCTAACACATCATTGTCCGCATCCTTCGTTCGGTACCCACGCAACCGAAGCGACACTTTGAAACTCGCAGCGCTGGGATCGACGATCACATAACGAGGTCGCGGACCATCCGCGATAAACGCGTCCATGTCATCCACGTAGGCGCGATCCTCTTTTTGCACGCCCTCCGTACGGCCACTATAGTAATACTCTTTCATGCACCACAGCGTATCACCGTCGTCGTACCAGTCCCCAAACACGGTGGCATTCTGTGTTCCGTAGTCCACGCTGATGTAGCGTACGGCGCTATTTTTGAGGCCCGGTGGAACGTCAGAATCCTCGAACGTATTGGCGGCGTCATCCCACATGTCGTAGATGACGCCCTCGGCCATTACCCATAAGCCAAGAATATAACGCTGGAAGAATACGCCACTGTAGAGGCTTCTGTACCGTGCTTTGATGCGCTCTGGCAGGCTCAAATTATCGTCCATGGTGAAATGCAAATGGAGGGCATTCATCTCCCGCGCTCGGTCGATCCACTTGAGCTTAAACCAGTGAAAAGGGCCTGCTGGGTTGCAGTTAAACCAGTATTTCGATCCGTCCACGCTACAGCGGCCCGTGGCCTGCTCCACGAACGACTCAGGCATCAACGCCACTTCGTCAAAAAAGACGCCGGCCAACGTAAAGCCTTGGATGAGGTCTTGGCTGCGCTCATCGCGGCCGCTGAACAGGTAAAATTCATTCTCACGCCCATGAAATCGCACCGTGAAGCTGTTGCGCGTCAAATGCTCCGTTACCTGATAGCCACGACTTTGTAGCATCTTTTTCAGCGGGGTAATCACATTACGCCGAAGTGCGCCGATGGTCTTACCCGCCAGCGCGAAGTTTTGCCCATCGAAGTTCTCCATCGCAAAGAACACAAACGACAACGACATAGCCAGCGTCTTACCGGCCCGTATAGAACCATCCGCGATAATGGCGTCTCTGTCTTTATGTGGCGATTGTGGCATCCACCAAGTCAACAACTGTTTTTGCTTGCGGCTGAACGGCTGAAACCGAAAAGACATTTACCCTTTTGCGCCTCCTTGCGATGAAACAAAACGAGATTGTGTTTCATAACGAGTACCTCCACAATCTCAGATGCGATAAGGACTTTTTAGCTTTCTGGACGGCTCCCCTAAAAATCAGGCGACTCGTAAGAAACACATTGAGACTTAGCATGCGGTTGAGTTTCTTTGCGTTATCCGTCTCTCTCATCCATCCACGTCTTGGAAACCTCGCTCTTTAGGGCATCCATGAAACCATCATCTTCCTGCTCGCTGCCTGCCGGATTCTTCATGCGGTCGATCTCCAGTTGCTTAAATTCCACTTCTTTCTTCATGACCTCTAGTTTTAGTCGTCTTGCATCCGACTCATCAGCGATGGCGTTAAACTCTTTAATTAAGGCGCGCAATTCTGCCTGTGCTCGCGCCTGCGCCTGCATAAAATTAGCCTGCCGATCCCACGCTGTCTGCACCAACCAAGAGGTTGATGAGCCGGCAGCCCCTGTGGATTCGCTGGATTTGAGGGCGGAGTGGTCTTTCTCATCAGCAACATACATAATGCGCTGTGCACGAATAATCGCAGAATAAGAGATCAAAATATTAGCCCAGAGAATATCTGCAGGGCTACTCGTGTCAATGTCCTGCATAAGCGTTACTTGGTCCGGGGTTAAATGCTTTGCCCAAAAACCCCACTTCAGCGCATTTTGTTTGCCCTTGGGAGGGCCCGCCGAAGCGCCTCCATGCAATTTACATCTGCCCGCTCCAACGTGATCCGTCCCCCATCCGGATGGGCGTTGACAAGGAGTACCACTTCGAGTTTTCGCGTTGCAGTGCTTCAGTGTCACCACCTTCTGTCATGAGGTTAATTTGATTACACGTGTATCATTTTTCGTGCATACTGCGATCGCGTGTCGATTGCTTATCGACTTCGATTGGCCGCTCCTGACACGCTCAGGGCGCAATCCGCACGGCCCTACTACTTCGTATGCCTTGTAATCTTGTATCGCAGTTATAAATCGCACGGTATATGCCACGAACCCATATAGACGTTGCTACTATGGGTCGGCATAACGTGTCTGACGCACTTTTCCGTCACGTCGCTCATAGGTGTTCGCGGACCGCATCAAGCGATCAAACATCGCATCCGCAATGGCATCGTCGATCTGGCCATCCACCACGACGCATCGCGGTAATAGGCAGACGAGTTTCGATCCTGATGGCTTGCTCCACTTGCAACCCTCACACGGACGCTTCAACACGAACACCTCCTGAACGACGCAAAAAAGACGCCTGCATTGCAGACGCCTTGCTCAATTTACTCGTTATGGACATACTCCCTCGCCAAAAATGATACCTTTTTCTCGTTTTCCTGTCAAGCGGTCTTTCGAAAAAAGTTGAAAATCCTTGATTTGGCGCGGTTTGTTGGGTCTACCCCTTTTTCGCGACAGGGCTGAATAGCCTACCTCCTAGTAAACTATAGTAACTTTCGGTAACTTTTTAGAGGTTGCCTCGATTTTTTAGCCGAAACCGACGCAACAGGTAGTAAAGAATCGTATCTTTTGCTTTTTCGTACTGTTCGACCGTTACACTCGGCCAGCCCCGGCGTTCTCGCAAGAGAGCTCTCACGAACGTGTCCTCGATCACGTCGTCACACAGGTATCGCACGCGAACGATATCGACGCCAAGTTTCACCATGCTTGAATCTAAGCTAAGCAGGTTACGTTTCGATCGCACTAGTAACGCGCTATCCATCCACGCGCAATACCGCCTCAAGTCGTCCGCATGTAGCCGATCATCCTCACGGTCCCGAAAGGTCGGGATCTGCCCGAATACACGAACGACGCGAATCAGACCAGGATCCATATCGTTCTCATACCCCGGCTTCGGCCGAACCTCTTGGCACACGAAGCCTGCAGCAAGTAACTTCTTGCAGACGCGATAGGCTTCAAAAAGCTGGGCCAGTGTCGGAGGAGTATCCGCGTTGCGCCACCACATTCTCATCCAGGTCACCTCGCTTGCTTGTTTTGCTTCGCGTTTGTTGCGTCCGTCAGCCATTCAACGAGCATCATCATTTGCTTGACGACCAGCGGATGATTGCGGTATCGATTGCTGATCTCACCTGCCGAATCAGCGACCGATTGCCAGAACTCGTAACTTTCCATGCCGTATTGCATGGCTGCTTGATTTGCCTTTTTGATCCACGCGACGACATCAGCGAAAAACGCCTCGTAATCGATCATCGCCTAAACCTCTTCTACCCGAACATAGATCCCTGGAAGATCAGCAAAAAACTTTTCAGCAATCAAGCTCACCACCAGGACATCATCTTCCCAGAACCCCACGTCCGTCATGCAGTCAAAAAACAACTTTTGCACATTATCGATATCGGGCTTCGTTGCTTTGTACTCGCCATTCACATGTTTGCCACTGATCGGGAAACACCACTTCATGATAAGACGAACTGGATGGGTATAGGGCTTGTCCGGAATGAATCGGCCAAGATGAGCCATCAACTTCGCTCGTGCTGCTTTCAGTTCCGGAGGTTCGTAAAACATAGGCTTCCCCTTCACGACCCTCACTTGTTTTTGCTGATGTGTGATGGTGGGTGGTATCATCGGCATAAAAAATTCAGTCGGCATTGTCGTCAACTCCTTCTTCCCAGTCTTCAAGCAACGTGCGCAAGTAACCTAAAGCGATATCGTCAGAACAAAGAGATTTGCGATCAAGGACGAATTTTACTTGAAACACATCATCACCTGTTTTTTTGCTGTTGTACCAAACCCCGAGTTGTAGTTTTCCAGCTTCGTCAAAACACCTCATAAAATAATTGCCGAATTTGATTGTTTCGGGAGTTTCATTTTCCCAATATTTGTTGTCGTATTCTTTTATCATTTTTTCATTCTCCTCTCGCGCGAAAGACTGGATGAGACGAGAAGGGGTTGCCGCAAACCAGCGGCGGCAACCTTCTCTCAGTCTTACAGACTTACATAATCCTAATATATGGGCGCCCGTAGATATGCACGCGATACTACGGCCGTGCACGAATATATGTGTGTGATACTACGGGCGCGTATATATAGGCCAGAAAAGTCGATCATCGAATCATCGCGGCATTGATCTTTTTTAAATGGTGTTCGCTACGTTTACCCCTTCGCGGCATAGACCATGTTTCGATGGTTCTCGCCGCGAAACACTATCGCGGTGACGACCATGATTTTATGGTGCTCGTCGCGAAAGCCATTGTTCGCGATGACCATAGTTTCATGGTGTTCGCCGCGAAGCACGTTTCGCAGTGGCAACCATATTTTTGTGATGCTCGCGATGCTTACGGCTTGTGGATGAAACCGTCTTTGATGACGTACCCGAACCGTTTGACCCAGTCTCTCACGGTTCGATCGGGCACCTCTTTGCCTGATTTAGTGAACCATTCCGTTACATCTTTTACGGTTGGTGGGTCACCAAAATTACAACTATTAACGGCTTGTTCGAACTCTTTTTCTTTGGAATTACGTTCCGCTTTCGCTTTAGTAGTCCTCTTGTCCGTTGCCTTTTTCCACGGCGGTTGTTCCCCTTCTGGGTCGATATCTTTAAGACTTCCAACCTCGTCGATTTTATGAATGGGATAGGAAAACCACATATTCACCGGCTCGAATTTGGCATACTCACGCAGCGTGCCTTCTACACGCCACGCTGAACGTGTCTGAACGCTTTTGATCGTCTTTTCGACTTCTCCTTTAACAACGAGGGAAAAAGCGTCAGGAACAGCTTTTTTGGCGTGTTCCTCCATAGCTTTCGCACTGAGTGCATCGTCTTGTGAAACGTGGTCTGCTGCGTATTGAGGCGCAAAGCGTTTGATAAGCTCGTGATACGTTACACATAGCGCCTTGTTTTCTTCTTGCTTTACAAGAGCTTCTGTCATGTCGAGTTCCACAAGGTCAATCAGAGCGTCTGGGTCGCGTGCAAAGACGCCGCTACCGCTTGCGCGATCCATCGATTTTTTGCCGCCTTGTGCGCCTTTTGAGTGATGGTGACAGTAGATCACGCTGGATCCGAGTTCGTTGCAGATCTTATCGAATTGATTGGTGAAGTGCGCCATTTGATCCGCGCTGTTCTCATCGCCCGTAAGCACTTTATAAATCGGGTCAATGATGATGGCGATGTAATTTTTCTTGGCCGCACGCCGAATTAATTTCGGGGCAAGCTTGTCCATTGGCACTGATTTGCCCCGGAGGTTCCAAATGTCGATATTGTCAATATG
Organism: Bacillota bacterium; assembly: GCA_021821025.1. GTDB lineage: Bacteria > Bacillota > Bacilli > Alicyclobacillales > SLC66 > JAKACY01. The sequence continues at coordinate 34,282 of JAKACY010000001.1, forward strand.
GCTTGGAGGCAATCCAATAGCAGAATAAACTTTCCGAAAACGATCAAGGCAACTCGCTCGATCTAATTCGAGATTGACATAGAGTATTTTCCCTTGTGTACATAGCCAACCGAACCAACGTGCACCCTCGGCAATTGCAATGGAGAGTTCAATAAGGGCAAAGGATTTACCGGCTTTTGATGGACCTGCCATGAGCATTTTATGGCCCTGCCTAAGTACACCTTCAATAAGTGGTGGTGCGAGTTGAGGCATGTTATCCCAATGATCAGCCAAGCTTTCTGGATTCGGAAGATCGTCATTGACGCCCTCAATCCATTCAATCCATTCATTCCAGTTTGATTTTCCAATGTTTGTATCGACAATAAATTGTTTTTTCCCATTGCGTTCCACGCCAGGCATGCGGGAAAGTCTGGATGGATTCCGATTCTGGCTATCAATGTTGAGACCGTTGCGCTTGCATACGGTATAGAGATAATCCACACGTTTACGATACTCATCGTAATTCGCGGCATCCACTTTCACGATGGCATGAAGGCTTTTGCTTCCGCTGTACACCATGAGGGCAATCGGCAATTCGAGTTCACGCACGATGGCATTCTGTTTTGCGATGGCCATCGTATCCGACTCCACCAGTGCATAGCGGAAATCGGTGACGTTTTCATTTTTGACACCTTTCCCATCCAGAGGATTGAATCGGATCCACGCACCAGCTTGAGGATTGTAATCGCCAAGCACCGAACCTACGTCTCCATCCGATTGATTTAACAACTGAATCAATTCACCAGCAGTACGATCCCAATTGCCTTTCGTTGGCAGGAATTTGCCATCTTCGTTTTCCCATGTCGATACAACATACCCGACATTCTCGGAGGCTTCGAAGAGCGTTTGCAAATAGGTGGTAAGTTGTGATACAGGATTCCATTCTGCTGGTTCATTAATTTCCCGCTCTTCGATCCAGTTTTTATCCACGACCACGTATTCTCCGGCATCGCCGGCGATCTCATCATCCCAGTTCAGTTCATGATCATCACGATGAGATAACGGTAGCCAGCCATTTTCTTTCGCCATTTGTGTGATCGTGGCTCCCGTAACTGGCGCTCCGGCCCCTTCAAATGAGGCCCACTTATTGAAACACTCTCCGGGATGATAGCGACTACCATCCCTTTTGCTCCACTCGTCCCAGTCGCTAGCCGTATACCCTTCATGTTTCAAGGCCATCCCTACAGACACCCACGCTGAGTAATCCAGTCGAACAGGATCGATATACTGCA
>JAKACY010000001.1:35562-49155 GCA_021821025.1 Bacillota bacterium
TACTGCAAAAGAGCAACGAGATCGACTTTGTGGTCCATTCACAACACATCCTCGTGGTTTTATTGAAGGGGGATTGCTCCCCCTGTAGTTTTTACGCGATAATGAAAAACTTCGTATCGACCTTTTCTCCTAGTGCCTGAACAAGATAGTGTCGAATAGTGTCAATAGCTTCGTTCTTCCAAGCGCCACCATCCGCTTCGAATAAAGCGCATTCTGGCGCGTCCTTACTGCTTGAGCGAAGGCGAAGAACAAATGCGCTTTCTGGTTGCTCGATCTCAACGAATGTACGATAGGGTTTTAAGAAGACAGGGTTTGGTACGCGCACGTTACCCACTGTTGCAATCCCTACTTTTGCCGTCACTTGCTGGCTGACACCATCATCACCAAACGTTGTAACGTTCTCGTCGCGAATATTGCCGACGATTTTCAGGATGATAGATCGTGTTTCCGAGGCGACAAAGCGAGATTGAAGTGCAATGTTGAATTCTTCGATGTTGTAATACTGACCGAAGTTAAAAGAGGGAATTAAAGCTTTAGCTTGCACAAACACGCTTCTGTCCAAATCAGGAGTGCAATTGCTATAAACATTAACTTCACTAGGACTCGCGATGTGGGCCAAGAGAGGTTGATTAGCATCGACGTCGAAATCCGACGTGAGATAATTCAGCAGACCGCTAAGGCTATTTAAGAGGATCGGCTTTGCCGTAGGCGATTTAATCAAATGCATAGGTTGCGTAGAAAATTTTTGAGTTCCAATCGTTTCGATTCTAGCTGTTCCAAGTTCAACGAGATATTCCAAGGCTTCTTTAATCATTACAAATCACGCTCCGATTTTTTTATGGGTATTCGTAAAATCGTGCTGAAAACTACTCGACCGTTTCCAGTAGATCAGGATTGTCGTGGATATTACCAATGACTTTGTAGCCATCAACGCTGGTATGAAGCAGGTCCCATTTATCTTTATCGGGTCCATTAATGCGCTTAACTATAAATCCCGCGTCATGGAACACGACGACCCCTAATAAATCTTCACCCTCGTTCAGCCATCTTCCGCGTACCACGTCTCCTTCATAAATCTCTTGCCCTTCGGGATATTTCTCAGTCCGCTTTGAGTCACGCAAGCCCGTGAATTGCATTAACTCGAAACGCGGCTGTAGCGGAGTTCCTGTCATCTTGTCGATAGAGCCTCCGTAGAAAACATCTCCATCAAATCTAGAGTCCTTATCATGTATGTCCACACCTGAGATATACTTAAGTTCATTGTCAATTTTTCCAAAGTTCATAGAATGAACTGGAAACATTACCCCTCTTTTTCTATCCCACGCCCGGAATTTAATTGTTCGCACCACAGATTACCCCCTCATATTTACATTAACGAATTGCCATTAATTGACTTCAATCAAACTTTACGATTACCCTTTTATTTGAATGGAACAACAACCTTGTTTCCGCGATCATCAGCAATGTCGCCACTTTCATCAATGAACATTTGACCTTTGGAATTTGATTTCAGTTCTTGCCCAATGACTTGACCGTCATTGTCACGGTCAAGAATGATTCTTGTTTCTACTTCTTTTGCAGGGACAAGCTTAGATTCCGTAATGATACTGACGTTAGCTAGATCACGTTTTTCGTCGGCGGTAAGTGTCAACTTCACAGTAAGAATTCGCGGCTTTTTAGGATCCGTATTGGGATCTGCGATGTTCGTCAAAACCTTTTGAAGTTCGACATTAAGCCTTTCTTGAAGTGCCCCTCCAGCAAAATCATCAAAATTGATCGACATTGAATTACCTCCCTGTTGTGTAAAATACTAGTTCACGAATGCCTCGATAAGCCCACAGACGATCAGGGATATTGTCGAGATCCTTCGTTTCTACCGCTTGGTGTAATCCATCAGAGCTGACGCGTAAGTTTCAATCGTTTCAAGTTTTGTCTTGAGACGCTCAATCTCGCGATCCTTCCCACGTAGCGCAGCGCTGGCGTTGTTGACCAGATCCAACATGTGAGCCGCATCCTCGTTGAGCCGCTGGATCTCAACGGCCTGTTTATTCACCTTACGGATAAGCAGTTTCCACTGACTCTCGTATACCGTAATCTCCGTGAGATTGGGAAACTCTTGATTTCGCCCTTGAGTTTCAGCTGCCATGTGGCGTATTCGCTGTAAGATCTCTTCGTCCCTCTGCTTTGCTGTGCTACTCATACACATAGACCTCCTTCACGTCGGCAATCAGCATCTGCTCACGTTCCTGTAAGTCCGTTTCGCCACAGCCTGGACACTGGATTTCACCGAACATGACCGTGTCGATGTCGACGGCAAACGTCGCTTCGCACAGGATGTTCCCACATTGGAAAACAACGAATTTCATGCCACATCAGCTCTTTCTTTCCTTGATTTTCTGATAAATATCAGCCAAAATGATGCCTGTCCGAGTCAGATCCGCATTGCCTTGAATCAGCTTGCATTTGTTCAAGATGGCGAGCTGAGCGCGTGAAACTAAAATCAAGTTATCTGGATCGAAGTTTTGGTGATTGCGATCACCGAAAATTACAGCGTGGCCACTAGGCACGGCACGACCATGATGTGCTTCCCAAACGAGTAGGTGCTTCCCGCGCCACTTGTGTGGATCGGCAACTTTGATTTCCGCGTATCCGTCCGTATTCACCCTCTCCGATCCAACGGGCGCGTAGTTGTGCGGTGTACCACCCTTCTTGAATTGAGTCGCTTCACCGCCAACCCATGTTTTCGGTTTTCCCTTGTTGACCGGAGCGCTTCCGGGACTAAAGCGTGAGTCCACACCACTTTTGAGCTTGTAACGACTGATGAACGACTGCATCTGGGATGTTTTGAGCGCGGTCCCAAAGTGGGCATTGAATAGCTCAGTGAGATCCTTGGACATGCGTCCTGGTAGGTTGTCTACGATAAATGCCTTGTGGTCAGCCGAGAATCGAAACACGGATTATCCCTCCAGCATCTTTGGAACAACGGTATCCATATCCATCCGACCATCAGCAAGTTTTCTTGCGTCCAGCACGAGAGATCCGTTTGCAATAATCTGTGATGCCACACTCGTTACAGCCCTAGCCCGGCTAATTTCCTCAAGCAGCTTTTCACCGCTTAACTCCTCGTCGGACAGTCTTTCAATCTGAGCAAATAAATGGTTGTTAAGGTCACCTAGTGTATTTTTCATCAGGGAACCGCCTCCTCACACGTGATATTCTTTCGGATTGATTCCATTGGGAACTCGCCAACCATTCGCTGCCATTCTATCGATTAAACGTCTAGCGTCCTCAAACGGCCATATACCCACATGCTGAAATCCATATCGCTCTAAAAGTCTAATCTGTTTTGGCGTCGTTAAACCTTCTGTGCGCCGCTTCTCCAGACGTTCTAATAGCTTGGAAGCTTTGCCGGCGTTGTCGATGACATCGGGTAAAATGCCGAGTTTTTCAAGCGTTTGAATTTGCTTTTCACTCGGAGGCGCCATTTCCCAACCGAAAGACGGAACGTAACTTGCCAAGTCCTCGGCTTGAATGCTCATCTCGAATTGGAGTGGATCAACCAGTTGTCTTTTCCGATGTTTCATCACTTCAAGCTGTTTAGCAAGTGCTTCTTCACGTTGAGAAATAACTTCTTCGGTTGCCTGGGTTTCTGCTTCTTCCAAATCAAGTGGTGCTGCGGACTCCTCAATTTTTTTCGTCATGGCTTTTGCTACTTCTTCGTTTGCGGCGATAAGGTGTGCTGGATGACAGAGTTCGTGTCGCTCTGTATGCCATAGAAAATCCAAGAGAAGTAAATCAGCCTTGCCGGGGTACAACCGTGTCCCACGCCCAACCATCTGAGAATAGAGAGAACGAACTTTAGTTGGTCGTAAGACAACGATGCAGTCAACGCTTGGACAATCCCAGCCTTCTGTAAGTAGCATCGAGTTGCAAAGGACGTTGTAGCGATTGTTTTCGAAATCTTCCAAAACGTGAGCGCGGTCTTGGGATTCGCCGTTGACTTCGGTTGCTCGGAACCCTACTTCGTTTAAAATTCGGGCAAATTTCTGGCTCGTTTTGACGAGAGGTAGAAAAACTACGATTTTTCGATCCTTCGCTACACGCCACATTTCAAGAGCAATCGAATTTAGGTACGGATCAAGCACCGTTCCTAGGTCACTGCTTTTGAAGTCTCCAGCCTACTCCCGAAAGGTCGAGTTTCAACGGGAGGGTTAACGCCTTGATCGGGCTAAGAAATCCCTCTTTAATCGCTTTGGGGAGCGTGTATTCATAGGCTAAACTTTCGAAGTATGCCCCAAGATTGCGAAGATCGGAGCGATCTGGAGTTGCAGTAACCCCGAGCGTTTTGGAACCATTGAAGTACTGCAGGATTCGCTGATAGCTATCAGAAACGCTATGATGCGCCTCATCAATAATGATTGTGTCGAAATGGTTTTTTGAAAACTGCGATAATCTCGACTCTCTCATCAATGATTGAACCGATCCAACAACCACGCGGTACCAGCTCCCGATCGAAGTTTGCTCCGCTTTTTCCGTCGCACATTTCAATCCGGTCGATTCCTCTAACTTGTCAGCAGCTTGGTCGAGAAGTTCTCCCCGGTGCGCCAAGACGAGCACTCGCTCGCCTCGCCGCACACATTCTTCAATAACCTTAGAAAATACTATGGTTTTTCCACATCCCGTTGGAAGCACAAGCAACGTATTGTTGATACCTTTTTGCCACTCATTTTGAATAGCATCTTTCGCTTCTTGCTGATAGGGCCTTAGTTTCATCGCGAAGACCTCCTACCAATTAAAATTGCCCTGGTGTGAAACCACCGTTTTGCGGTGTTGTAGGAAAAGGCGTTCGGTTTTGATTCGATGGGTGAAGATCTTCGAAAGGGTAGAACGTTTTAACTTGGTTATTGGTTCGTTCCTGCCCATCGTTCCCTCTGTATTTGTTAATGTTCAGTTTCAAACGTCCCTTAGCGCCAACGACAGTATTCCAGTTCATGCGAAGTGGTTCGCCTTTTTTCTTTTGACCGATGCCGGCAAAGAAATTCGAAAGAAGGCCTTCAGTTTTTGTGTGGAGAAACAAGTTATGAAAAACAACGACATCACCATGTTCGGTAGAATGTACCGTTAATTCGAGTTTTGCTTGGTGACATGCAGGCATTTTTTCGCTACCCGCAAATCGACTACGCTCGAATTTGGTGACGGTAAAATCGTAATCACCTTCTGGCAAAACAACAAACTCACCGCCGTCTTTTTGAATCTCATCATCCCAAGCTAATTCTCGATCCATTTGAAATCCTCCCTGTTATTGATTTGATACATAAAAAGATGTGTTGTCTAAAATGCGAATCGGCTGCGTCCATTCACTATCCGGCGTCTTCATTTCAATAGCGTCTTCGACCGCTTGTAGTTGTGCGTCGAGCGTGTCGATCAGGTGGAGCGCTAATGCCTCGGGGGTTCGCGGTCGTACCGGACTGCCCCATTCACCTTTGTTATGGTGTGAGAGAATGAGATGCTGCAACGCCAAGACGACTCCGCTTTTTGCATCCAAATCTAAAGTAATGGCCGCTTCGTTAACCATGGTGTTTGCAATGGAGATATGACCGATCAATTTACCGATCGTAGTGTAATCCGCCACGACGCCCAGGCAAGCATCGAACTCCTCCGTCTTGGCCACGTCGTGTAAAAGAACACCGGCTACAAGCAAATCTCGATTCAGAAAAGGTCTTTGCTGACAAATGAAATTTGCTAGTTCGAGCATGCGGTTCACGTGGTAAGCAAGACCACCTAAATAGTCGTGATGCATCGATTTTGCTGCAGGATATTCCTCGATTTTCTTTCGATTTTTTTCTAAGCAAAACAACACAATTTTCTTTAGATCTTGATGACGAATTTGTGTGGCCGATTGAAATAACTGGTCTAGGAGATGATTCGTTGATACAGGAGCTGCTCGAATGAAATCACTGAGCTTAACACCTTCTAAATCCGTTGCCAGACGAATCCGATTGATCTTTACTTGCAATTTCCCTTGATAGTCCTGCACAAGACCGACTACACGAACGAGTTTCATGCTGTTTAGCGTCTCTTTTTCAAAACTTGAGATATCCCAATACTTCGCCGGTATTTCGCCTGTCTTGTCCGAGATAATCGCGTCCAAATATTCTTTGGGCGGTGACGTGTGTGTCAATTTTATTTCGGCTCGCTTAAGTAAGAAGTAATCATCTACTTCGTCGCCAGGAATTAAATTTTTGATCTGAACCACAAGGCTCGCTCCTATCTAAAACGGGATCTGGTCACGTGCGTCCCGAATCATTTCATATACCTTTTGCCACGCCCCCACGAGGACCCCATCAATGAAATTAGGATCATAGTTACTAATCGGCGTATCGGCCGGATAATAGCCCTTTGCGCTCACGACAAGTTGTATTTCGGATTCAGTAACGCGATGCGTTTCCATCAGATCCCGTAAGGATTTTGGAATACTGTCTCCCAATGTACCTTCTCTTTGTTGTGGAACGACCGCGTTTTCTTTTCTATCGGACGCAACGGAAGGCGGGTTAACGAATGTTTGAGTTTCTGATTTTGGTGTTGAACTTGTCTGTGGCGAAACTGTCTTGTTAAAAACATGGGCAATATAGGAGTATTCCAGAGGAAACTCATCCGGCAGCCCTTGACGATTTTTCGCGTCCCAAGCCGGATGGTGTATGGCGTACACCGTCCGAACGCCGCCTTGACCTTTATGACTTTTTCCGGTTGAATCAGCCGCTACACTGAACGTTTTGTAGTTCAGAAAAAGAACCATATCTGACCATTCTTTTACGAGTGCCGCTGTTCTTGACCCTGTCTTTTGCCCTAACTTAAGTTGATAGCGGTCGTAAGCACCCATCTCGTCAGGTTGTTCGAACTTAACGATCTGTGCATGGGCCGTCAAAACTACATGGATACCTGCTTCAACGACGTCAGAAAGGAGATTTAAGAAACGGCCAAACTCTTCGGCGACGTAGATATAACCTTTTCCGTAAGAGAAATCTTCCACACCCTTCTTTTGATGAGATGCGCAGACGCTTTCAACGCAAAGCATCTCAGCCCAGTCGATCGTGTCGATGATTAGTGTGTTGAAACGGCCGTCTTGTTGTTTCACCCAATCGACTTGTTGTTTAAGCATTTCCCAACTCGTTGGCTTTGGTAGCCGATCGACATCCAATTCGGTAGTTGAACCTTCCGTGTCAATAAAAATTGGGTGTGGGAACTGAGAAGCTAACGATGACTTACCAATTCCCTCGGGACCATACACGCAACACTTTTTGGCTTTTTCCACTTTCCCGCTGATTACTTGCATCTTAGAATTCCCCCACCTTCCATGTTGGCCCCGCATCGATTTCTCCTACCGGTTCAGCAAAAGAAACATTTTCCTCACCAACGACATATCCATCCGAAATAATCACGGAACATTCCTCGCCCGTACTTACACGTGTAGCGATTGCCTGTAAACCTTCTTGTTCAAGCCATTGGCCAAACTCTCGCAACGTGTCGAGATCCATTTGCTCGAGTTTATCGAGTAAAACAAATCCACAATCCGGCTTGAGTTTACGCACAATAGCCGTAGCTACTTGAAGCTGTTCAGCGCCGGACATATTATCCCAACGTTGTCCCTTATAAATCAGTTCGCCATCTTCAACAGACAAGCTGGGAAGTGGAAGGTTTGCATTGGTTAAGAGATCCGTTTTTTGCTTTCGCAGATCAGTGATTTCAATGCTTAACACTTCGTATTGCTGACGGTACTCATTGGCATCCATTTCGGCTTTATCTTTATCCAGGTTCGCTCGCACTTTATGATTGATTTGATCGATTTGCTGGATATTCGCTTCGAGTTCGGCTGTCGATTCATCGAGTAGATCGATTGCGTCTTTCTGTGCGATGACTAAGTCATTTTTGAGTTGTGCCCATTTCTCTCGAGCAGCGTCAAGCATCGCTTGTAGCCTTGTTACCTCGCGATCCTGCTGCGTAAACTCGGCTTGAATTTGCGTGACTCGCTGACGTTTACGGTTGTTCTCACCATTGCGAGCAAGGATTTCTTGTTGCTGGCGAATGAGTTCGGATGCGGAAATAGGTTCTTTCGGTGCATCGGTAAAGTAGGGTTGTTCCTTAGCGAATTTTGCTTTCTGATCAGCAATCTGGCCGATTGTATGGCGTTGGTTGTAAACCTCTTGTTCTTTTACTTCGAGTTCATGCAGCTGATCGCCAACCCCAATAATACGCAAGAGTATATTGGCCTTTTCTTTGTTCGTAGCGTGCAAGAATTTCGGTAAATCAATGGCCAATTCTTCAACGAAGCTATCAAGTAGTTGCTGGCCGCCTTTTTGACCATTGGGGTCAATAACCTTGAGATCGGAATTCTTTCCTTTCCGCTCAACGATAAGACCATTGGATAAAACGATATGGAGATAAGGTGGAACGACAGACCCTTCACGAGTCGGTTGAGACGGACGATACTTGTTGCCGCCTAACCCCCATGCAATCGCATCTAAAACACTCGTCTTACCTTGTTGATTGTTGCCGCCCACGATGGTGATGCCATTTAAACTCGGCTCAATTTTTACCGCTTTTACGCGTTTAACATTTTCGATTTCAAGTTTGTTGATTTTTATCACTTTCGATGCCAACTCCTTTCTCTTTAACCCACGGCAACGTATACAGCGGAAACGGTTTACCCTCGGCCTGCGCGCGCAACGCGTTGCAATGAGCTTCTGCCGCTCGTACACGATAGACAGCCACGTCCACGTAATCACCGGTTGCTTCGTTGAGGACCGCATACGCACGTTGCAGTTCTTTCCGCGCTATCGTGATACGGTCGTCCAATTCTTCGTTGCGTGCTTGTGCTGCATGTGCTACGATAAGCTGTAAATGAGATTTCGACCGTCCAAACCCTTCCACGGTGTGACGGTTTTCTTTTATCCCCATCATCCTGGCCACCTCCCAATCAGATAAGTTCCTAACCATACCCCACCTACCAAACTACCAATCAACAACAGGTACGTGACGGCCTCTGCGAGGACGGATCTCCATAATCCTGCGTTGGGCTTTCGTGACCGCGTCATCCACCAGGTGTTCGATCGGACAGCTGGCGCATGCACCTTCTGCAAAGCCTGTACACCCGAAACAATGTGCCCGGTGTAGAGCGACGCGCTGGTGTGTTGTGCGGATGATCGTATTGATGCACTTGTCGTCATTTGGCTTGCCCCCTCTCATCGTTATCCCCTCCTACGCACTGGTGTCACCGCCATCAAGCGCGGCACGCCCATCTCGAATCCACGCATCGATCTCCCGCTTTTGCGCGAAAAGCTGGCCACGTATACGGTTGAAAGGCAACTTTTTTTCACGGATCATCTTTCGCACCGTCGACTCGCTGATGCGCAGGTACTCGGACGTTTCTTCAACGGATAGTGTTTCTTTTCCCGGCGCCGAGGAAGGAAGCAGTGGTATATACCTTTGCATGGCTGCGTCGACCGACTGGGTGACGAGTTCACGCAACTGCGATTCGGTCAAGACGATGATGTTGTCCATTCATGTATCTCCTTTCCTGCTCGTATCTTGGCCGCTCTTTTGAAGTTCGGTCAGCAGGCTGAGCAGAGTCTCTTTGCCATGTGCGTTATAGATGAAAATTTGGCGTACCGCGCCTTTGCTTGTGTAGTCGTACCAGTCTCCGTATTCCAAGGTTTGGAGGTTATGCTTTTTTGCGACGGTGCCGACTTTGGATGCCACGCAGCCAGCTTCCTGACCGATAGCCTTCGCGCTGAAACCTTCTGCAGGAACCCATTTTGGTTCGTGCCCGGTGATATTTTCCGTCAAAGTCGGAATCGAATGACCTAAAAGGGACTCTGCAATCTGCACTCGGAGTGCACGATCGGTTTCTGCCGTAAATAGATTTTCGCGCTGACCCATTTTGAGCATCTGGATGAGCCTGTCGATCTGTTGAAATCGCTCGAGCGGCATTGGTTCTGCAAGCGGGGCGATTGAACCGTTGCGAAAGCGTTTCTCGACTTCGATGAAGTACCTCCGTACTTTGCGACCCTGCTCGTTGTTCTCGACCATGCAAAGTTCCTTCGCCATATCGAGCGTTGCGGTATGTCTGAGTTGCCTTCCACCGTTTACTAGATTTTCAGTAAGCGTTGTGTAATCGACTCCCTCAACGAATTCGTACTTCTCAATTCGGCTTTTGATCCAGTCGTTGTATCTCGTACCCACTTCAAGGAATGCGTGCAACTCTCTAGCATCAACCGTTTTGTTGTTGCCGGACTGATACACGGCCACCATGTCGTTTGCGATTAGTCGTTTGTCCAAGTAAACCCCCTCCTTTTCGAGTTGTTCTTCCTTCCTGTAAACTATTGGTGCACCCATTGGTAGGAAAAAGAATTTTTAGGCATTCGTTCGCCGCCTTTCTAGGAGGTTTTTCCTTTCGGCTGATAGAAGTAATGGTTAATTTGTCGAAAGAAGGTGAAATCGAAAATGGCTGTTTATCTGATTGGTTATGATCTCCGTGAGGGCGAAGACTACGAATCGCTCATCGAAACCATCAAGTCGCTAGGTAATTGGTGGCACTATCTGGACTCCACATGGCTGGTCGACTCCGTATGGAATCAAGATCAAATCACTAATGCGCTTATTTCTAAGCTTCAGTCGAATTCAGACCGATTTCTCGTGATGCCTGTTTCTCGCCCTGTACAAGGTTGGCTGTCCGGCGATGCGTGGAACTGGATCAATCAGAGAGTTTAGGATTTTTCACCATGGGTCCTTCGCCGTTCCAAGCACCGTGATCACTATCACCGTAATCCGCTAAGGGAGCCGTCGTTGCAGCGGCGGCTTCTGATTCGCCGTTGTACCATATCGGAGTAGGCGTATAGCGTTTTTCGATTTGCACGTAAGATACTTCCGACAAATCGAATGCAGGCTCTTCATCTTTCGACGCTGCCAGGTCAAGGCGGAAGGAGCCTAGATCTCCTTCTGCCTGCTCGTACAGCGCATAAGAGCAATTAGGAATCACTTTACGACCATCCTTCATCGTGTAGACTCTGACAAAATACGCATCCATTGTTTTCAGCCGCCTTTCTTAGCTCTTCTCTGTTTGTTCATCTCTACCAACTTCCTGTAAACTATTGGTGCCGCCCATTCAGTTAACAGGAAGGGGGGTGAAAAACATGTCCGTCGGCGAGAGTGATGCCCGCATTAAAATGTTCGTAAAGCAAGAACTTGCAAATGTCGACTTGCCTGATCAAACGATCGATGCGATTACAAAAGCTGTAGCAAAAGCCGTTTCAGAGAATAATCGCGAAATCGAAAAGGAACTTCGTAATTTACGTAACTTGATTCGTTAGTTTTCAAGTCGGTCATACGTGCTGATTGCCTGTGTCAAAGCGTCGCTGATTCTCGCAAAATCAGTGGCGTTTTGTATTTGATCGAGCATCAACTCCAGATGAACGATTAGATTCTGGAGAGATTTGCGGTGGTTGAATTCGGGCATGTGTTTCATCTCCTTTCCTCACGGAATGATTCAGTTGTCAAGGATCTAACGCGCAAGTAATCAGTTCAAAGGCACAAGTTCTTCACTACTTTTAAACTTGTTGATGAAGTAGATTTGACCTTTCGCCGTAACCTTTGTTGTTTTGGTGGTACGTACCGAACCGTCCGGATTATTGATTGAGCGTTTCTTGATCTCAAAAAGCCCAAGTTCCATCGCGTACTGGGTCGGATCATTCCACCGATCACCTTTCACTTTCATCAAGTAACCTTCTTGCCTGAGTTGCTCAAACAACCGATTTTGGCCAATTTCGATGCTGTTTTGTTTAAGGATTTTCGCCAATTCGCCAATAAGGATTGTGTTATCGCTGACTTCAAGCGCTTCAGCAAAAAGAACTTTGGGTCGATCCGCAATGACCTTTGCTTCTAACCGTTTGCGTTCTTCTTGTTCCACTTTCAGTTGCGTGGCGATCTTGATGATCGTATCGGGGCTTAAAAGTAGTTCCTCGATAGACCGTTTTTCTTCTTTCATGCGAAAATAGCCATCAAGAATTTCTTCGTACTTATCCCACGCAAGATCGTCGTCGAAGATCTTGAGCAGTTTGGCGTAACCACGTTCTGAAAGAAGATAAATACTTTCAGCGCGATTGATCGCATTTTGAGATAAGATTCCGAGGTGCATCAGATGCACTTCGAAATCAGTTCCTTTAATGTCGATTACATCTAAGCCGTTTTTGAACTTTTCGTGGTTTGAATTGACTGCTCTATTTACCGCTTTTAATTCTTTTCCGTGCATTTCGGCAATGTGTATCGCAAGCAAGCATCGACTTCTTGCCTTCACCGAAACCACCAGCGATGTTCGGAACTTCGATACCGCAAACGGTGGTATTGCCATCAATGGATAGTTCGTTCATTCGCGCATCTCCTTCCACTTCGGATTGATTCAGTTGTCAAGGAGCGATTGATCAAAGATCGTTAAGAAACGGATTTTATTGCTTGCTCCCGTATCAGCGCTAGTAAATCACTAGGTAGCCTTTCATTAATGGCAGCTAGTCGAAATTGTTTCGCGTCGATTTCTAATATTTCGGCTAACACGGTATTAATCTTGTCATCGGCGGGGGGGATCTTTCCGTTTTGCAATTTGCTCAAAACGGATTTATCGACCCAAAAATCTCTTTTTGCCAGTTGAAAACAAAGTTGCTGGAGTGATAGTCCTTTGTGCTCAATAGCGTTTTTAAGCATGTCAGCGTAGCTCAAAGTCTAATTCTCCTTTCGTGTTGAATTATTTTCATCACCGATCCTACACCACGTGTCGAATTCTGTCAATGAATTTTATTCAACAAAAATAATAAACCGTTGAATATTTTTTCAACGGTGTGGTATTATAAAAACATAAGAAAAATGAAGGAGGACCGATCGTGCGATACCACGAAATCCTTACGGAATATATAACGAAAAGTGGTCTTAGTTTGCGGGAAATCGCTCGTAGAATTAAGGAATCCGGACAAAAAATTGACGCTTCCTATATATCAAAACTTCAAAATAGACAATCACCCCCACCATCGGAGGAGATTAGTGAGGCGCTCTCATTAGCCACGGGCTGTGATCCTACACCTCTGATTCTCGCGGGGTATATGGAAAGAGCGCCGGAAGAAGTAAGAAATCTTTTAAGTAGAGCTGTTGATTATGAACAAATTTTTAAGTCTCTTTCAAAGTATGTTGATTTCGACGTGGTCGTAGAAGATGACGAAAAAGAAACAACGCGCATGCAAAAAGCCCGTGATGTTATCAACTCTCCGGCATTTTTCGAAGCCCTTGATCCTCAAGTCAGGCACATATGGCTCCAAGGTGCGCTCGAAGGATTACTTCAAAACGATCCGGAAACATATAAAAAAGTCGCTGAACAAATTCAAGGATTACGATTATCTCAGATCCACTCCATTACCAGTAGCACGGCTAAAGATATGCGCATTAGAGAAGCGACAACCGAATACAACCCTGCAAGAAAACCAGGGTTAAATGCTGTGAAAAATTGGGCTGAAACCATTGACTTACCCATCGTTGGCCGAATCTCATGTGGTAACG
>JAKACY010000063.1 GCA_021821025.1 Bacillota bacterium
AGACTGCGGCTATTGCTCACAATCTGCCGTCTCAAACGCCCCTGTAAAGACCTATCCGTTAATCGATAAAGAGCGCATTTTATCAGGCGCAAAAGAGGCATTGCAAAGAAAAGCAGGTACATATTGCATCGTGCTATCCGGTCGTAAACCTTCGAAACGTGAGGTGCAGTCAGTTACAGACGCTGTGAGGGAGATCACTTCCAACACGTCTCTGAAAATCTGCTGCTGTATGGGGTTAGTAGATCAGGAGGATGCGGATGCACTGGCTGCAGCGGGTGTGCATCGGTTCAACCATAATTTGAATACGAGCGAACATCACTACGATCATATTTGCAGTACGCACTCATATCAGGATCGGGTAGATACGATTGAAAATGTTAAAAATGCCGGCATTTCGCCTTGCTCCGGCTGCATCGTGGGCATGGGAGAAACGATGGAGGATGTGGTCGATGTCGCATTCGAACTGCATGACTTAGATGTGGACTCGATCCCGGTCAACTTCTTGAACGCGATTGAAGGTACCCCGCTCGAAGGTTACCAGTTGCTTAATCCGCGGTATTGCTTGAAGGTGCTCGCGATGTTCCGGTTCGTCAATCCGACTAAAGAGATTCGCATATCAGGTGGTCGTGAAGTCAATCTGAGAAGCTTGCAGCCGCTTGGATTATACCCGGCGAACTCCTTGTTTGTTGGTGATTATCTGACGACAGAAGGACAGGAACCGACGAACGATTGGAAAATGATCGAGGATCTAGGGTTTGAAATCGAGGAGTACGCATTGTAATATTTGGTAATTGCACCCGTTCCTTTGCTCAGTATCTGTGCTTGTTGGCGTGTGGTACACTATCGTATAAAAGATGACGGAGGTTAGGCGATGGCTGGTGAGGCGATTTTAGCGTTCGTTCAAGACCCCATGTTTTCGGTGCAGCTAAGGGAAGCTGCTGCCAAAGGGCAGGATACCGTCTCTGTGGTTACCAGCGTGGCAGAGTTCGAGCAAAGGATCGGGCAGGTGCATCCAAAACTTACGATCCTCGACTTAGGGGCAGTAGGGGCGGATCTCGAAACAGTGATTCGCACCACGAAGCAAGAAGGCAGCAAGGCGATCGCGTATGGTCCACATATCATGAAGGACTTATTTGAGCGCGCGCGCCAGCTAGGTTGTGATGCGGTCTATCCGAATTCGCGGTTTAAAATGTCGACGGAGGCTATTTTGTCAGAGTGGATCAACAAGTGAATGCTGGTACTCTAATTGTCGAAAAAACGTTGGCGCCGCCATTTGTCGGTTTTTCTGCGAAAGACTTCGACTTGTTTGCTGTAGAAGGTCTTGAACCTAGGATGGCTGAATTGAAGGAACACTTGCGCCCCAAGTTGACGGTGATCGGTGAGCAGATGGCGCCAGTTTTATCTGTAGCTTTAGGGCGTGAGATGTATCCGCATGTGGCAAAACACGCCAGGAGAAAGACGAATCCGCCAAATGATTCATGGGTCGCGTTCAGTGAAGATCCGCGTGGTTATAAAAAGTGGCCAACGTTTATGGTGGGACTGTGGTATACGCATCTTTTCGTGCAGTTTGGCGTGATCTACGAATCGCCTATAAAAGGGCGCTTCGGTGATGCCATGCTGCATTTTTATGATCAGATACGGGCGATACTGCCGATGAGCTATGAGGTGTTTCCCGATCATACGAAGCCGGATGGGATACCCTTAAGTAACGTTTCTAGCGAACAATTTGCGGATCTCATCGACAACCTGACCAAGAAACGCCAAGCCGATCTGCTGTTCGGTCTACGGATAAGCCGGGAAGAGGTTCTGTCGATGTCATCCTCAGATAGCATGAACAGAATATTGGACGCTGGTGGTAAATTGGCAAAGTTGTACTCCATTGCAAAAGGAGATTTTGCATAAATGACACAAGATATCAACGTGCAGGATCAGCAGACTGATATTGCGAAGGATCGTCCACGCGCGTATCGCTTACTGACCGCCTACACCCAGAACAAAAGCCTGATCAAGCATGCGCTTGCGGTAGAAGCTGCGATGCGTGCCTACGCAACCAAGTTTGGCGGCGATGCGCAAGAGTGGGGAATCATCGGACTGCTGCATGATTTTGACTATGAAAAATACCCAACCCCCGCGGAACATACGATCGTGGGAGCGAAGATCTTGCGCGAACAAGGATACCCAGAACATGTGATTCGCGCAATCTGTGCACATGCGGATTACAACGAGATAACACGTGACACATGGGCGGAGAAGGCACTGTTCGCTAGCGATGAACTGAGTGGTCTGATTACTGCGGTGGCCTTGGTGCGACCATCGAAAAGCATCATGGATGTGGATGTAGCCAGTGTGAAGAAGAAGATGAAGGATAAGGCATTTGCAAAAGGGGTCAATCGCGAGGATGTGCGCAAAGGAGCCGAGGAACTTGGCGTACCGTTAGAAGAGCATATCGCTTTCGTGATCGAAGCCTTAAAGGCTCGTGCGGAAGACTTGGAACTTCTCGGCAATCAGGATGCTGTGACCCGCTAGTCGTTGAGGTGATGGGTTTGAATTTACATATACTGCACACAAACGACGTTCACAGCGAACTTCAGTCGTATGCGCGATTGGCTAGAGGTATGCGGCATCTGCGCGATGAGATTAAGCAATCACCCGATCCTGTCCTGACATTCGATCTCGGTGATCACATCGACCTATCCAATTCGCTGTCAGAGGCCACATCTGGGCGCATCAATGCCGATATTTTAAAAGCGATGGAGTACGATGGATGGGTTTTCGGCAATAACGAGACGGTCACTGTTGATCAAGTCGTCTGGCCTGAACTGATTAAAAGAAGCGGAGCTACGCTTTATTGCTCTAACCTGCATTTCTCCACTAGTGTGCCAAATCTCGCTTCTGGCCGTCTGCTCTCGTATCCGGGCGTGACGATCGGTGTGTTTGGCGTAACCGTTTTTTACGAAAATCTGCTCAACAGTCTAGAGGTGCCGGCGTCCGACCCACTTCCTATCATATGGCAAGTCGCGCGGGAGTTGAAGTCGCGCGGTGCGCACACTGTCATCTTGCTCTCTCACCTAGGGTTGCATATCGATGAACAGCTGGCGGAGTCAGGCTTACCGGTGGATCTAATCATAGGCTCACACACGCACCAGTTTTTAGAAAGTCCCCTAAAGTGCGGCCGCACGTGGATTGTCCAGGCTGGAAAGCTGGCGAAGGCTTTCGGTCATACCACACTGCACTTTGAGTCTCACCAACTCGTGAACGTGACATCGCGACTGGTTTACACGACTCCCCACACTTCACCTGACGCAGCCGTTTTACAGGCCATGAACTCACATAGCGAACAAGCAAGCGCATGGCTGTTTGATCCGGTGGCAACTCTGGCGGCACCTCTAATGCATTCACTGTTTGGTGAATCTCACGCGGTCAACGTGCTGTGTGATCAGGTTAGAAGAGAGTGCGACGTGGAGATCGCGATCTTAAACGGTGGGGTGATCGGGGCAGGCTTCAGGGCAGGTGTGGTGCGCAGAAAGGACCTTTCTGCGGCGTGTGGAACGCCGATGCGACCCGTAATCATGAATTTGATGGGCGAAGCACTGTGGGTCTTGTTGGATCAAGCTCTGGATATGAGAGTGATCGCCAAGCAAGGCTTTGGGTTCGGGTTTAGGAGCCATTATGTCGGTCGTCTTCATGTATCTGGCGCCACGCTTTATACCGTTATGCAAGAGGGAGATGATGGCGAGCTCATTGAAAAGGTGTCGCACATTATGATGAATGGTGTACCGCTTGAGCCAGATCGAATCTATCGAGTCGCAGTGTCTGAATTTGTCGCCTTATCGTCCACTTACCCAGCGACGAAAGGCGCGGCGTATCAGTATTTTCGACAGACGTTGCGCGCGATGTATGGAAGGGCGCTGGCTGATCCGGAGAAAGTACGGCTTGGGGCGCAACGCCGTTACATTCAGCACTGATTATACGGCTTACGCCTATAATCTGACTTAAGGAGAGCACTAGATGGCTTTAACCCGCAAGATCATACATGAGATTTTAGCTATTTTAGATGAATTATACCCCGAGGTGCATTGTGAACTGAATCATAGTAACCCATTTGAACTTCTGATTGCAACGATTCTGTCCGCGCAGAGCACTGATAGAAAGGTTAACGAGCTTACGCCGCATCTTTTCGCTGTGTTTCCGACTCCATCCGCGCTTGCTAACGCTGACATCCTTCTGGTCGAAGAGGCGATACATGAGCTGGGCCTTTATCGATCAAAGGCAAGCAACATCATCGCCGCAAGCCAGATGCTGATGGATCGCTTTGAGGGAGAAGTTCCGGATACGCTCGAAGAGTTGACCGTTCTTCCGGGGGTTGGAAGGAAAACGGCTAATGTAGTCTTGGCAAACGCTTTTAATATTCCCGCATTTGCAGTAGATACACACGTTTTTCGCGTATCGAATCGGATCGGATTAGCAGAGAGTGATGATGTTTCGGGGACGGAGCAGCAGTTGATGAAAAAAGTACCGAAAGAGCTCTGGATTCGGGCGCACCACTGGTTGATTTACCATGGAAGGCGGGTTTGTATCGCGAGAAATCCTAAGTGCAGCCTATGTGCACTGACGCCTTATTGCAAGTACTACAGGGCGTCAAGTAAGCGTGTGAAATAGTCTGCAGCCAAGTAGGCCTTGACGACACCCTTATGACTTCACAACGTACTCTCCAGCGTTGTTTATATCTAACGTGAGCGGTTCTTTGCAAAACATGCAGCCATCCTCTTTCCCCATTATTTTGGTTAATCTTCCGCAGTGTGGGCATATCACCTGTGGTAATCGTATGGAAATAGCACCCAATCGGAAGTAGATCGCCACAGCTGTCAACAGGAGGATTGTGCCGATCGTCAACCCGATGGGCAAGAGGATTGCTTTTGCATGTGTAAGTGTGCTGTAGCTGCTTAAGTACATTACGATAAAGGCAACGAACATCATGATCAGCGCTAAGTTGCGCAGGCGATTCAACCTCATGGGAACCCCTCTGACCGTTAAAATTTACTTTTTCAATCCTACACTGCTGTTGCCAGCTGCGCAAGTTCACGTACTGCCTTAAATTGTATATTTCCGCCTCCCTCGGGCATATTTATCCATATAAAATGACCAGAAAGAGGGAGAGTGCCATCACCTGGTCTTGGTTGTTGCGCTTGTTGGCAGTAGACGACACGATCATGGATGAGCAGTTCATGTTGACCCCGGAGGAATCACATGAATCTTCATCCGACGACAAACACAGTTCTACGATTCGAAGATCATTCGGTCCAAAGCGTCTGACATTAAAGCGCATGCGTGTCTACTACGGAATTCGGACAACGGGTGATGCAAAGGACGATGCTTCTGGCAACACTTCTGTAGTATTAGGCTCTAAAGAAGTAAAGCCCATATCCATGGCTGAACTGCATGAGCGCGAAAAAAATTCGGGCGCGAACGGCGAACTAGCTTGGAATCGGAGACTTCCGACGGCTGTACAGCATGATTTGGCCGCGAATCGAGCGATCATAGATCGGATTTTTTATCTACCTACGAATGCGGATATCGTGAAACGGGATTTTGAAATTGGCGGGGAACAGACTGTGCACGGCATGATCGTGTTTGTCGATGGCATCGCCGATAAAACGATCATCAATACGGCGATTCTCGAACCCTTGATGTTGTTGTCAAACCTTGACCGCAATCAGCTTCAGAGTGAATTGCTGACGCGCGTAAAAAACGCGTTGTTACCTGGCAATCAGGTGATGGAGTTTAAGACGTGGAAGGAAGCGACAGAGAATATCTTGGCGGGCAGCACGGTGTTGTTTCTTGAAGGGGTCAATTCCATCTTATCGGTTGAGACCAAGGGATGGGAGCACAGAACAGTTTCGGCGACGCAAACAGAATCTGTCGTCCGTGGACCTCACGATGGCTTTACGGAGAGCTTTCGTGCCAATACCGGTTTGGTGCGATCTAAGTTGCGCTCATCTGAACTCATCACGGAGATCACGCAGGTGGGCAAGCTCGCCAGTACGGATGTGGCGATCATGTACATCAAGGGGGTTGTCAACCCAAAGTTGGTGCGTGAGGTCAAAAAGCGACTGAAGGCGCTTGTTGTAGACTACCTTCCCGACAGTGGGCTCGCTGAACAGTTTTTGGAGGACGATCCCATCGGGGTGATCCCGAAATTCTTGTCAACAGAACGTCCAGACCGGGTTGCATATGGGCTGACTGAAGGTCAGGTGGCCATCTTCATAGGCCACAGCCCGTTTGTCTTGCTGGCTCCAGTGATGTTCTGGTCCTTGCTCCACACGTCCGAGGATGCGTATTTGCGGTGGCCTTATGGCACATTCATTCGGGCTATTCGCATGCTGTCTCTGGTGATCGCGCTTTTACTGCCGGCTTTATATATCGCCGTCACCAATTATCATCCAGAGATGATCCCAACAGATTTGATGCTCGCAGTTGCAGCGACGCGTGAACGCGTGCCATTTCCGGTCGTCACGGAGGTGCTGGTGATGGAGTTCTCGATTGAGTTGATCCGAGAAGCAGGCATTCGGATTCCTTCGGTCATTGGACCTACGATCGGCATCGTAGGGGCATTGATCCTGGGTCAGGCGGCGGTTGCGGCAGGGATCATCAGCCCGCTTTTGATCATCGTTGTCGCAGTGACTGCCCTCGGGTCATTCACGATGCCCAACTACAATCTATCGTTTTCTGTGCGACTCCTGCGCTTTGGATTTATTATTGCTGCAGCGACGTTTGGGTTCTACGGCATCATCTTAGGGCTCATGCTGCTTCTGATGCACATGGTCACCGTGAAGAGTTTCGGCGTACCGATGATGGCGCCGATCGCGCCTCATCGCAACTCGTCCCCTGACGTCATTCGACGCGGTCAAGTGTTTCAAATGGAAACGCGGCCGAATGCCTACTTTCCGCTCGATAAGAGACGTCAGAAGGACTTCACTCGCACATGGAGTCCTGTCGTGAAGGATTACAAAAAGGATCGTAAATCCCTGTTTAAGGAGTGACAGGATTTTGAATTATAGTGGACCAGTTCGGACGGGCAGAGTCGGAGTCGGGGAATTGACCGCGCTGTTGACGATCTATACAGCAACAGATGTGTTTCTCAGTTATCCTTCTCGAGTGGCCAAAGAGAGTGCTGAATCAGGCTGGATGATTC
Organism: Bacillota bacterium; assembly: GCA_021821025.1. Taxonomy (GTDB): domain Bacteria; phylum Bacillota; class Bacilli; order Alicyclobacillales; family SLC66; genus JAKACY01. The sequence continues at coordinate 7,193 of JAKACY010000063.1, forward strand.
CGCTCGTTTCAGGCGTTATCGTACTGGCTGTTTTTTTGATCATCAACGCGTGCATGAAGCGGTTTCCTGATGAAAATATTCTCGATGTGGCGCGCCAGGAACTCACAGTATTTGTAAGCGTGCCGTTAGGAATCATTTTCATGCTGCTGTTCTTTTCCCAAACGGCGCTAGTGATGCGCGAATTCACAGAGACGGTCATCACCACGGTATTACCGAGAACCCCTTCTACCGTCGTCGCCTTGCTGTTCATGGCTGTCGTCTATTATTTTGCGTATAAGGGCATTGAGGGCCTTAGCCGTTTAGCGATGCTGTTGTCTGCGATTCTTGGCATCGGACTCTTAAGTCTGCTCATCATGCCCCTTACGTGGTTTGATGTGCACCTCCTCCAACCTTTTTGGGGTAGAGGAATGTTGACGACCATATTTTATGGTGGCACCAACACCAGCATGTTTTTAAACGTGCTGTTGCTCAGCCTTTTGTATCCTACTGTTAGAAATCAGCGCCAGTTCGTAAGAGTTGGAGTCATCAGCATCGGTTTGACGGCCGTGTTGATGAGCTTGGTCTTGATCGTTTTTATCGGCGTCTTTCCGGCTGCTCCTACTGGCCAGGTTCCTTTTCCCATGTATCAACTGGCGCGCCTCATCTATATTGGCCGCTTCGTACAGAGATTAGAGTCTGTCTTTGTGTTTTTGTGGACGGCGGCAGCCGTATTGAAGATGGGCCTAGGGCTATGGATGACAGCATACCTTTATGCGTCTACGTTTAAGATGCCGTTATATCGTCCGTTGCTCCCGGCTATCGCACTAGCGTTATACGTCGTATCCTTTTTACCGCCGGACTTTCCTAGCGTACAGCTTATCTCTGCGAATATTTTTGAGCCGTACGGTTGGACCGTTTCCATCGCTTTGCCAGTAGTGATCGCAGTTGTCCTTTACCTCAGATCTGGTCGAGCGCAGGGAAATCACAGCAAGCGTCGCATTGCACGTGCGGCGCGGGCCAATTGAGGAGGTCGCGTGATGGGGATCATTCAGTTCGTCGTATCCGTCGTGATTTGGGCAGTAGTTGTCACTTATACGTTTAACTTCGCACGCTGGCTGGTTCAGGGAAAAAACCTGTTTGGGGGAATCGGCGCCGCAATTTTACTAGCGTTGTCTGGCGCCGGAACCCTTACTTATCTCGTCACAAAACTGATGTCCTAAGGTTTGGACATTGGAAGTTGATGGTTGGCAGATCTCATCGTAGTATGCAGCAATTCGGTCACGGTAACACACTCATAGTGCTGTTCCTTCAACTTATGTAGAATAATCGGCAACGCCGCTACCGTTTGTTTCCGAAGTCCGCCGCCATCATGCAATATGATGATGTCACCTGGGCTGACGTGATCGATCACGGCGCTGACGATCTTTTGTACACCAGGCTTTGACCAATCTTTAGAATCGACATCCCAGCTCCACATGATGATCGTGTGGTGAGTCCCTTTTGCAATATGTAAAAAGTGATCATTCAGGTGCCCGCCAGGTGGTCGCACGAGTTTTGGTACTAGCCCAATAGCCTGATGAACTTCATGATCGCATTGAGTGATTTCTTCCGTTGTCACCAGACTCATCTGGGGATGATGTTCGGTGTGATTGCCCACTTCATGTCCCTGGTTATGCTCCTCCTTCGTGATGTTTTGATATCGGTTTACCCACTTTCCAACGACGAAAAATGTAGCCTTGGCGTGATTGGCCTTTAAAATAGACAGGATCTGTGGTGTATACACTGGACTCGGGCCATCATCGAACGTGAGCGCGACCCGTTTTTCGGTTACTGGGACAGAGAATACGATATTCCCGGCTCCTCGTTTCTCCCAGTATATACTTCCCTTGATTGCAGCGGGCGTAGCAGGTCCAAGACTGACGATGAAGGCGGCCATAATCCTCATGGCAGACCAGTACGAAAGCATTTTATCGTCCCCTCCCTTTCGTGTGGTTTGCTTGCCTTAGTATGTCAAAATGTAATGCTGGATTTGCATGTTTAGAGGAATTCCATCATCATATACTCATGGTTTTTGAAAGCAGGGTTATGGAGGATTATTTTGTGGACGAAAAGACTATTGTAGAAATTTATACGGACGGCGCATGCAGCGGCAATCCAGGGCCCGGCGGTTGGGGCGTTATTTTGAAATCCGGTGAGCGTGAGTTAGAACTATCAGGTGGCGAAGTGATGACCACCAACCAGAGAATGGAGATCAAAGCCGCCATCGAGGGGCTGTCGGCCTTAAAAAAGGCTTGTGACGTAACGCTCTACAGCGACTCTGCCTATCTCATCAACTGTATCAAGCAAAAATGGTATCAGAAATGGCAAACTAATGGCTGGCGCAATAGCAACAATGAAGATGTAAAAAATAAGGATCTATGGGAGCGCCTCATCGATTTATTAGATATTCATCATGTGCAATTTGCGAAGGTGAAAGGTCACAGTGGTCATCACTACAACGAGCGATGTGACGAACTTGCGCGCAAGGCAAGCCAGTCGTTTTCACGGAGATCAGTGTGATGATGGGTTTGCTGGGGGTGACGATGGCAGATCTCAAGCAGATCGCCGAAAAAATCGGCATCGATGTGATAGGAGCTACGAGTGCGCGGCCATTTGAGGAGATATTGCCTACGCTGCAACTATATTATGAAGAAGGGCGATCATCTGGATTTGAACATGCATTTACGCGGGAGCGCATCGATCCGATGAGCATCTTACCAGAGGCTAAGAGCCTGATTTCGATCGCTATATCCTATGTGACCAAAGAGACGAAAGAGATTCGGCGGCCTAAAGGCAAACGCGGTATGGTCTCGGTATACTCGTGGGGCCAGGATTACCACCAGATCCTTCATGAAAAATTGAACCAGTTGGAGAAAGAACTCGAACAACTTTGCGGACGTTCAATCCTCGCGAAAAGCTGTGTCGACACAGGACCGCTCGTGGATCGGGCTGTGGCTGCTCGGGCCGGTGTAGGCTTTGTGGGTAAAAACTGCTGCGTTATCACTCCGACACATGGGTCGTGGGTCTTTTTAGGTACGCTTGTGACAGATGTAGAAGTAGTAGATGCGTCAGAGCAGGTCAGTGCGAGCGAGTGCGGAGATTGTGACTTGTGCCTTCAGGCTTGCCCGACAGGCGCGCTGCTTGAACCAGGTGTCATCGATTCGAAACAGTGTCTGTCTTATATCACGCAGTCAAAAGGCACCATACCTGAACATCTGCGGGACCGATTAGGCCGACGTGTGTGGGGCTGCGACACATGTCAAACTGTCTGTCCCAAAAATTCCGTCAGTCTGCTTGGCATTGAGGAGCGTTTTAACCCTGATCCGGAACTTAGCTACCCTGAACTGACTCGAATATTGACGATGTCGCGCAAATCGTTTATGCGCGAATTTGGGAAGACGGCTGCCGCATGGAGAGGTGCAAACGTATGGCGTAGGAACGCCCTTATTGCTTTGGGGAATATGAGGGATAAAGGAGCGCTCTCATTAGTTTTGTCGTTTTTAGAGGATGAGAGGCCAGAGATGAGAGCGAGTGCTGCTTGGGCACTAAGACAAATTGATCCTGAGGCAAGCCGCACGGCTGTTCTTGCGGCTTACGCTCGAGAAGAGGATGAAGAAGTCAAGCGCGATCTGATGTGGGCGTTACGCGAGGATGACGAGTGACCTGTTTCGCAAATGTATTTAGGAATTCCTCTCTCTTTTGTTCTAGTCGAATGGCCTCGTTCAGGCGTCCCAACTCCGCTTGATTGGAAGATGGAGGAGAATTATAGTGCACCGTTATGAGCCTCCAAAAACGGTAGGGAAAAGTTAGCAGCGCCTCAAGCAACAGATACTCTCCTTGAGATAACGGTTGCACCCTGTTGTAGGAGATGAGCGGGGCTAGCGCGACCTCACTGCTCCACACTCCCGCTGCTTGCATCGCCCGGCGCATCAGGTGGGCAAGGTCTAAGACGCGCGGTCCGAACGTCATCAGATCAAAATCGATCAGAGATACCACCCCGGATTCATCTACGATCAAGTTATTGCGGGTGACATCAAGATGGCATAATCCTGGTTGCTGCATGCCCGATATTAGAATGCGTTCAACCTCTTGACTTTTTAGCATTGTCAAGGCGGCAGTAGCGTCCTTTTTGGCAAGTGGCATATGCGATATGACGGCTAGGTCGTAGTTGTCCAAATTTGCTTTTGAGCCTAGCTTGTTTGAGATATCATCGAGCTGTTTTTTGCGTTCAATCAGTTGATTCAGTATGTTAAATGCGTGTGGCGGCCGATAGCCCTTCGGCTCGTACAGCTTAGATAGATCATGAAGGCGGGCGAGCGTTCGAGCAGCAGCCCCGACTTGTCGCGTTGAGGAGAGATTGATGTAGCTGCCGGGAACCCATCTTGTCGCGTAGTATAACGTCTGGTTCGCAGAGATAAAGGAGTCGCCATTT
>JAKACY010000064.1 GCA_021821025.1 Bacillota bacterium
AAAAAAGATGAGAAATGATGCGATCATACGGCGTTTTAACTCTCCTGTCGAAATAATTTGGTGCGGCCGTGTGGGTTTCACGTGCTTGCCAACGAAGAAAAAGATGAGCATTCGGTAAAGTTGACTATTTCAGTCAACTTTAGTTGGATTATATACTGAGGTGAACTGGGCGTCAATCCTAAGAAGCTGTACAGAAACTTGTGCGCGCTTGGGACCTGATCTCGATCGCACGTAGGGTTCATGTTTTGTGAGTATTGCACCTTTCAACATGAAACTTTGTGTGTACGTACTTCGTCTATTAATCATGTGATCGATGAGGAGAAATGCCTTGTGAAACAGAACATTCAATTATGGTGGAATCACGTTTTTGAGCGAATTCTGCACAAAAACATACTGTGGATGGCGGTGTTGGCGCTCATCTTGGCATTTTCCATGGTGCAATTCTGGCAGGTACAGCACAGCTCGGTTGGTGGGGGTATCATCATGAGCGGTAGCAATACCGATCTGGTGGGCGGCCCGATGTACCAAGGTGCTGCAGCCACTGCGTCCGCAGCGAGCAGTTCAGTGTCAGCCCCTCAGTTTGGTCATGCTGCAGCAATTCCATCTCCGATGGCCAAGTTCACAGCGTTGGCGGCTGGCACACCATCATCGAGTATGCGGCTGCGCATGGTTGTGGAACATGCCAGCTTAACTTTGGCGGTTGGGGATCTTCATACGGTGTCGGAGCGATTGGGGCGCATGGCGCAGCAAAACGGGGGATACGTCGAGTCCTCGCAGCTAAGTACCAGCGAGCAAAATCCAATCAGCACGATGCAACTGCGTGTGCCGGTGGTACGCTTCTCTACATTCCTATTGGCAGCCGAAAAGCTTGGCAAGGTGATGGACACCTCGCAAAGTGGCCAGGATGTGACACAAGCGTATCAGTCGGGCGTAAGTCAACTGTCTGAACTGCGGATGCAGGAGGCTGCGTATACTCGGCTATTTGCGAAGGCGCGGTCGATGAAGGATATGATCACGATTCAGCAGGCTTTAGTTCAGGTCCAAAGTGAGATGAGTTCCCTTAGAAGTCAGCAGAGCGCCTTAAGCAGAGAGGCGCAACTGGCAACGGTGAATGTGACACTTTTGCCGACTGCCTTTTCAAATGCGGCGCCGGGGCCGATCGTAACAGCTTGGCAGCAACTCGTGGAGTCGCTGGGCCAGTCTACGTTGGCGATTCTGTCCATGATTGCATGGGTGTTCCCATGGGCTATCCTCTTTGTGGTCATCGTATTTTTAGCGCGGGTTATGAATAGGCGGGGGCGTCGCTGACAGTAGGTGACGTTATCCATGTTATGTTACCTGTTCACGGTTGTCACGTTGTTCACCTGATGGTGCGTGCCCGCGGCCACACCGCCGGGTGCAATCTCATCAGATTATATCAAGACACGATTCATATTGACTTGCATGCTAGTATATATTAGTCTCGTGGTAAGCATAACGAACTTAGTAGAGGAGGTGAGACGGTTGTCGTGTCGGCCCCGGAGCCCTCGACACCAGTCAAGTTTCCGTTGTGCTGTACCATCACGCGCATGGTGGACGCAAGCAAGCGCTGCTCGATGCGTTGCGCATGGAAACGCTTGCGATGAGACACAGGTGCAAAGTATTTCTCGAGCAGTTTTTGTAATCTCGGCACAGACCGACGCACTGCGGTCTCACGCTGCACTTCGGACAGAGGTCGCCTCATGGCCTGATGTTGCAGGCGTGGTGTTACACCACGCCTATAGAAGCCGCAAGTATAAGGGAGTGAAAAACAGTTGATTAAAGTAGCGATCATCGGAACGGGCTCCATCGCGCGTTCGCATATCGAAGCATATCAGAGTTTTTCGGAGCGTTGTGACATCGTGGCACTCTGCGACATTTATCCTGAAAAAGCGGAGGCTTACAAGGAACAGTATCACATCAGCGCACAGGTATACGAAGACTATAAAGAGCTGCTACAGGATCAGCAGATCGACTTGGTATCTGTCTGTACCCCACCTTATACGCACGCATTTATTGCGATAGATTCGCTGATGGCGGGTAAAAACGTATTAGTCGAAAAGCCGATGGCGTCGTCGCTCGAAGAGTGCGACCAGATGATTGAAGCCGCGAGAGAAAGCGGCCGGATTTTGTCCATTGTGGCCCAAAATCGTTTTCGCTCGGACATGGCGAAGTTAAAGCAGGTGTTGGATAGCGGCCTGGCGGGGCCGATCGTGCATGCGCAGGTCGATTCTTTCTGGTGGCGCGGGCACTCTTACTATGATTTGTGGTGGCGCGGCACATGGGAAAAAGAAGGCGGTGGGTGCACGCTGAATCATGCAGTGCACCATTTGGACGAACTACACTGGATGATGGGCATGCCGACACAGGTGCAGGCGATGATGGCGAACGTCTCGCACGACAATGCACAAGTGGAAGACATCTCGATGGCTCTATTTCGCTTTGAAAACGGCGCCATCGGGCAAGCCACCAGTTCTGTGGTGCATCATGGGCAGGAGCAGCAACTGATTTTTCAAGGGAAAGATGCGCGCGTGTCCGTGCCATGGAAGCTGTATGCATCGCGCTCGCAGGAAAACGGGTTTCCGATTCGAGACGATAGTAAAGAAGAACAGATCCAGGCGTTCTACGAGCAGTTGCCGGAAGTAAGGTATGAGCATCATCAGGGGCAGATCGATAACGTGTTGACGGCGATCGAGTTAGGTGACCCGGTTCTCATCGGTGGTGTGCAAGGCAGGCAGACGCTCGAACTGATCACGGCTATTTATGAGTCGGCCTTCACTGGAAAAACGGTGACGTTGCCCTTAACACCGGATGATGTATTTTATAAGAAAGAGACGCTTCTTGAAAATGTGGTTCATTTCTATGAAAAGTCCACATCTATCACGAATTTTGGCGATAATCAGATCACGACGCGGGGTAATTACTAGATAAAGCATTGGAGGAGGACGAAATCATGAGCAAGGCTGACGGGATGAACTATGCGCCACAGGGAAAGCCGAACCCGGTGTGCGGACCTGGCGAATTTTTGTTTGCCGCGATTGGGCTGGATCACGGGCATATCTATGGCATGTGCAACGGATTGATCGAAGCTGGCGCGACGATTAAATGGGTTTATGATCCAGATCCGAAAAAGGTTGCGGTGTTTAAAGAGCGCTATCCTGAAGTGATGATCGCAGAGTCGGAGGATCAGGTGTTGCAGGATTCTGATGTCAAACTCGTGGCGGGCGCGAAGATCACCTCCGAGCGCGCGGGACTCGGACTTCGCGCAATGGCGCACGACAAAGACTATTTTACGGACAAGGCGCCTTTCACGACGCTCGAACAACTGGAGTCCGCTCGCGAGATGGTGCAAAAAACTGGCCGCAAGTATGCAGTGTACTACAGCGAGCGCCTGCATGTTGAAAGCGCGGTGTATGCGGGTCAACTGATTGCCGACGGGGCGATCGGCCGCGTGATTCAAGTCATGGGGATGGGGCCGCACCGGTTAAATGCGCCAACGCGGCCGGACTGGTTTTTCATTCATGAAAAATACGGCGGCATTCTATGCGACATCGGCAGCCATCAGATCGAGCAGATCCTGTATTACACGGGTGCAACCGGCGCGCGGGTGACCCAAAGTCAAGTCGCCAACCATGCCCACCCACAGTACCCAGAGCTTGAGGATTTTGGCGATGCGACGCTTGTGACGAACACAGGGGCATCCGGGTACTTTCGCGTCGACTGGTTTACGCCGGATGGACTCAGAACTTGGGGTGATGGCCGGACGTTTATCTTGGGCACGAAAGGCTACATCGAGCTTCGCAAATACATCGACGTCGCGCGAAGCCCGGAAGGCAACCAGTTATTTCTTGTCAACCAAGAAGGGGAGTTTCACATCCCGGTGTCGGGCAAGGTGGGTTATCCGTACTTTGGTGCACTCATACTAGACTGCATGAACCGTACGGAAAACGCTATGACGCAGGAGCACGCCTTTTTAGCGGCGGAACTTTGCCTCATCGCGCAGCGCGAGGCCAGGCGTGTGCGGGTGTAAATTTGCCTTCTGTCCTTGGCACCTTGTGAAAATCACTTGAACATCAATACTGCGTCTCTAAACTCAGGTCGCCATCTCTTTATTCGAGATGGCGACCTTTTTGGCTAACTGTGTTCAGTTCAATTTATCAATGTAAATGGCAATTGCCATCGTACGTTCTTCTTATCATATGTCGTTATTGTCCATACTTCAAACGGTTCTTGCAGTTCGCTTTTCATGTGCGCCGAGGTCAAAATTCTCCCCTGAAACGCTGATCGATACGGGTGTTTCCGTCTCGTTGTGCACCGTCACGCCGTCCTTGGATACATGGACATGGATAAGCGCGCCGCGATAAACGACTTTGAAAGAGAGCGACTGCCACTCTTTCGGTAAAAGTGGCTGGAGGTGCAGGCGCCCTTCTTTGACGCGCAGCCCGCCAAAACCGTACACGACAGACATCCAAGTGCCCGCCATGCTCGTGATGTGACAGCCGTCTTCGGTGTCGTTGTTGTAGTTGTCAAGATCCAGACGCGACGTGCGCAGGTACATATCATATGCTTTATCCTGGTACGAAAGCTCGCAGGCCAAGATGCTGTGCACGCACGGGGATAGGGAAGATTCGTGAACTGTCAGCGGCTCGTAAAAGTCAAAATTGCGCTTTTTAGTCTCAAGGTCATATTGATTTCCCAAAAAGAATAAGCCCTGAAGCACGTCCGCCTGCTTGATATAGCAAGACCGTAGGATGCGGTCCCATGACCAGTGCTGATTGAGTGGTAACTCTTGTGCAGGGAGATCCTTCACCGGGATGATCTCTTTATCGAGATAGCCATCTTGTTGCAGGAAAACTCCGCGCGATTTATCGGTCGGATAGTACATATTTTGAATAATATGCTGCCAGTTGTTCGTCTCTTCATCCGTAAGTTGCAAGCGATCGAGCAGCTCTTGCAGGCGCTTCGGGTCTCGTTGCCTCAAATCGGTGAGCACCTGCAGTGTGTACTCCATCGTCCACGATGCGATGCGGTTGGTATACCAGTTGTTGTTGACGTTATTTTCGTATTCGTTCGGACCGGTGACGCCCAGTATGACGTATTTATTTTTGAGCGTCGATAAGTTGGTGCGCTCGCTCCAGAAGCGCGAGATCTCGGCCAGCACTTCAAAGCCGTATTCGCCCAAATAATCGACGTCGCCAGTGTAATTCACATAATCATAAATCGCATGAGCGATCGCCCCGTTACGGTGGATTTCTTCAAATGTAATCTCCCATTCGTTATGGCACTCTTCGCCGTTCATCGTCACCATCGGGTACAGCGCGCCCTCTTTAAATCCGAGCTTTCTTGCGTTTTCCTTTGCTTTTTCGAGGTGGCGATAGCGGTAGATGAGGAGGTTTCGCGCGATTTTTGGGTCTGCCGTACTGAGGTAAAATGGCAGGCAATACGCCTCGGTGTCCCAGTAGGTGCTGCCGCCGTATTTTTCACCGGTGAAGCCCTTGGGCCCAATGTTCAGCCGTTCATCAGCCCCTGTGTATGTTTGGTTGAGTTGAAAGATGTTGAAGCGGATGCCCTGCTGTGCCGCAGGATCACCCTGTATGATGATGTCGCTCTCTTCCCACTTCTTTGCCCAAGCCTGCTTTTGCTCTGAGAGAAGGGTTTCAAATTTGGCCGATCGCGCTTCATCGGCGCGCCGTCGTCCCACCTGTATTAAATCCGCCACTGCGTGATCGCGTGAGGTGACGTTTGTGATGTATTTATAAAGTGTAACCCGTTCATCCTTGTTGGCCTTTACGTCAACACTTTGACCGACGAATTTATCGTGCGTCACCTGATTGGCTGTCGCGGTGAGAGCGCCTTTGTTCAGATCGCCTTGGAAAACTTCGAAGGTCATGGTTGAACACACATAAAAATCAAGTTTTTTCGTCTTCATCACGAGGCCCGCCAGGTGCCCATGCCCATCATGGTACTTTTCCACCTCATCCCAGAATTGCTCGCCGTGGTTTGAGTCGCGATTCATCACGTCACCGTTGAGGAAGGGGGTAAAAGTAATGACACCAGCAAAGTTGACAGGCGTGACGGCGTACATAATGGCGGCTACTTCCGGGCGCGCGAGGCTCGTGAAGCGCTGTGCTTCGACCTGAATCTGTTTGCCGCTGTCCAAGGTGGCGGTAAAGCGCCGTAGCAGGTATCCCTCTTTCATGTTGAGTTCCCGGTAGAACTGATCCACTTTGCACCGCGCAAGGTCCAGGGTCTCGCCGTCGATCTTAATGTCGATGCCGATCCAGTTGGCCATATTGAGGACTTTGGCAAAATACTCTGGGTAGCCATTTTTCCACCAACCCACGCGCGTCTTGTCGGGGTAGTAGACGCCTGCCATATAGCTTCCAGGGAGCGTTTGGCCCGAGAATGCTTCTTCAAAATTCGCCCGCTGTCCAATGTGTCCATTGCCGATACTGAAGATGCTCTCGGATAACTCTTGATTGTTCGGATCAAACGAGTCCTCGATGATCGACCACTCGTTGACCTTTAAATATTGTTTCATCTGTGCAATCTCCCTTCCATGCGTTATTTTCAATATGTCTAATATCAACCGCAGCTTCAGTCAGCAGTACGAAAACCCCTGGCGTGGGCGCCTGCATTATGGTTGTGCAATCGTTTGCGCATTAAACAAAAAATTACGCCGCTCTGCCTGACTCTGCGCGCAAGTAAAATGGGCACTAGCCTTATACAAGCTGGGCGATGGACACTGCGGCCAGCGACGGAACGACCAGATCCGCTTTCCTAAAATGTCCGGTGAGCCAATCCCAACGCTGTGCATCCCCGCCGCGATCGCTGCTTCGATTCCCGCAGCAGCATCTTCAAACACTACGCATGTTTGTGGCTGAACGTGCAGCTCGGATGCACACAGCAAGAACACCTCTGGGTCAGGCTTTGCTGTTGTCGTCTTGGTGCCATCAACGATCGAGTCAAAATAGTCGGCCATGTGGATGTTTTTCAAGATCAGTCCCGCATTTTTGCTGGCAGAGCCAAGGGCAGTCAGCCACCCATTGCGGTGGACGTCTGTCAGAAACTGTTTAGCACCAGGCAGGACCTCAGTCTCATCCATCTTAGAGATATATTCTACGTACCACTCATTTTTCCTTGTGGCTAATTCATTTTTGTGTTCATCTGAAAAATTCAGACCGCCTACTTCGAGCAGTATGTCCAATGAACGCATCCGGCTGACACCCTTCAGACGTTCATTGTGTTCAATCGTAAATTCGAACCCTAACTCGGCCGCCAAGCGTTTCCACGCCAAATAATGGTACTTAGCCGTATCCACGATTACGCCATCTAAATCAAATATGCATGCCTGAATCTGTTTCATCTAAATATAAGTGCCCCCTCTTCCAATCGTTGCACCGCCGAACAATATCACAGGTAATTATCAGCGCGGCTCAGTGGGTTGTCAAATTGGACTGTGCCCAGGTGCAGTAGGGTGTGGGGTATGTGATAATTGTTACAATGTGCTCAATTGTAGACAATATGTCGGGCGCAGCCGTAGAGGGTTGCGTGCTGTTTGTGTTATTGTTATATGAAATAACATAATGGGGTTGATATACGATGAGAAAGCATAATTTCAATGCTGGTCCCGCAGCTTTGCCGCTGTCAGCACTAGAGCAAGCGCAAGCGCAATTGGTTGATTTTCAAGGCATGGGCATGTCGATCATGGAAGCATCTCACCGTTCCTCAGAGTACGAAGCTGTGCATAATCATGCACAGGAACTGCTGCGTGAACTTATGGGTATACCCGATGGATATCGGATTTTATTTCTCCAAGGCGGCGCTTCGTTGCAGTTCGCGATGGTCCCCATGAACTTCCTTGGTAAGGATCAGGTTGCGTGCTATGTGCAGACGGGCAACTGGTCGAACAAGGCTTTAAAAGAGGCAAAACTGTTAGGCGAAACCAAGATCGTCGCATCGTCAGACGCTCGTCCGAGGCGTGCGCCGGATGTGGCCAATATATCGCTCCCAAATAATGCTGCGTATGTACACACGACGTCCAATGAAACGATTGAGGGACTAAGACTGAATCAATTTCCTGAAACTGGAGATGTTCCGCTCGTTTGCGACATGTCGAGTGACATCCTGTCGAGGCCGGTTGAGGTGTCGCGCTTTGGATTGATTTACGCGGGAGCGCAAAAAAACCTTGGGCCGTCTGGAGTAACGGTCGTCATCATTCGTGAAGATTTGCTAGCAAAGGTGCCTGCGACGCTGCCTTCCATGCTGCGTTACGATGTGCACGTAAAGGCAAACTCGCTGTATAACACGCCGCCGACATTTGGCGTTTACTTGACTGGGCTGGTACTTGAGTGGGTGAAGGAACAGGGCGGATTGCATGGGATTTACGAGATGAATGCGCTCAAGGCCAAGCTCGTGTACGATGTGATCGATGAGAGCCAAGGCTTTTATGAGGGTTTGGTCGTACCTGAGGACCGCTCGCTCATGAATATCACGTTTGGATTGCAGTCAGAGGAGCTAGAAGCATTATTCTTGAAGGAATCTAAGGCGCAAGGCTTTGTTGGTTTGAAAGGCCACCGCGAGATGGGCCATTTTCGCGCGTCCGCGTACAATGCTGTGCCTGTTGCGTCGTGCAAGGCGCTCGCCGACTTCATGAAAGACTTCCAGCGCCGCAACGGTTAAGCGATCCTGCCGCCGGGTTGATTCGGCTTGATTCGTAATATGTGAAGATGAGTACAAATGGGTGAGTGGCGATTGGCAACTCGCAGCCGTATCATGAGTGCGGCCGTGGGCAGCGATTGCCACCCGCAAGTTTATGCTTGTGCTGGGAGCCATCACGGACCGCGGGGAAGGTTACTTAGGCTGGCCCCTATTGACGGCGGCACAATAGTTTTGTATAGTACTAAGTAATTCAGACTGTTGCGTTCATCGTATGGATACATGTAAGGATCATATGGTAAGCGATGATGAGGAAAAAGTGGTAAAGGCTATGCGCACAGAGAGTGGGGGAAGGCTGGGAACCCACCGCATCCTTTTCGCGAAGTCGCCTCTGAGCCATCCTTCCGAACCAAGTAGGGGGGATCGTGAGCGCGCGTTAAGCGTATCGGTACGCTCGATATCGGCGTATCCATGAGGTTGCGTGCTGCAAGGCATGTGACGAACTTGGGTGGTACCGCGAAAGTAGGTTCCTTTCGCCCCAATCCGCATGTGCGGTGTGGGCAATGGGGCTTTTTTATTTTTCTGGGGTCTACGCTGCCATAAAAAATTTGATATTAAAACGTTGAGATGAGGACATAGTAGGCGGGCACTCATGCGCAGAGAGTGGTGCGAAAAGCTGTGAGCACCATCATGATCCCGGGTGCTGTCACCTCGGAACAGGTCTCCTGAAAGGCCGCTGGTGAATTCCACCGAATAAGGAGAACCGGAGGCGCCCGTTAGCGCGAACGGCAAGGTCATGTCATGCATGATGTTGCCAATCAGAGTCCAGTGCTGTTTACTGGAGAACTCGGGTGGTACCGCGAATTGCTCCCTTCGCCCCGTGAGACCTTCGTCTCGGCGATGGGAGCAATTTTATGTTGGGAGGGTTTATAGATGACCATCATCACACCATCAACGATTGACAATGAGGCCCAACAGCGAGAAAAATTGCTGCAGCCTGATCTGATTTCAGGATCCGAGATCCTGCTGCGCAGTTTACTGCTAGAAGGTGTGGAGTGCGTCTTTGGCTATCCAGGCGGGGCTGTGCTCTACATTTATGATGCCATGCATGATAATCCCGAGTTCAAACATGTTCTGACCCGCCACGAGCAGGGCGCGATTCATGCCGCGGATGGCTATGCGCGATCAACTGGCAAGGTCGGCGTTTGTATTGCAACCTCCGGACCTGGTGCGACCAATCTCGTCACTGGGATTGCAACAGCCTACATGGATTCGTCGCCAGTCGTGGTTATTACCGGTAACGTGCCAACACACCAGATGGGCACAGATGCTTTTCAAGAAGCAGACATCACGGGCATTACGATGCCGATTACGAAACATAATTATTTGGTGAGTGACGTTGCAGACCTAGCGCGCATCATCCACGAGGCATTTTATATCGCAAATACGGGTCGAAAGGGTCCTGTGCTTATCGATATTCCGAAAGACGTGTCGGCCGCACTTACGTATTTTTCCTGGCCAGATGAGGTGGCGATCAGCGGATATGGCGCGAGCGTGCAGGTTGATGAGGCACAAGCCGATGTGCTGATCGACGCCCTCGCAACATCCAAACGGCCTGTGATCATCGCTGGAGCTGGCGTTGTTCACGCGGATGCGGCCGACGAAATGATCGCGTTTGCCCAGGCGATTGGTGCGCCTGTCACGACGACGCTACTCGGACTCGGCGGATTTCCGGGCGATCATCCTTTGTGGCTTGGTATGCCAGGCATGCATGGCACGTACGCCGCCAATACAGCCATTCAGCATGCTGATCTCGTAATTGCAATTGGGGCGCGATTTGATGACCGTGTCACGATGCGATCTGATGGGTTTGCACCTAACGCTCGTATCGCGCATGTCGATGTGGATCCGGCCGAGATTGGGAAAATTTTGACCACCGATTATCCTGTGGTCGGCGATGTCGGTGCGTTTCTGAGATATGCGCTCGCGCGTGTCATATCGCGCAACGCATCGAGTGAGGCGCCAGGAGGCCCATCGAGCAATGCCACACGTCATACAACAGCGTGGATCGAAGAGATCGCTGCCATGAAACGTGACTATCCGCTGTCCTACAAGGACTCGGAGGAAGTTTTAAAGCCGCAATGGGTGATACAGATGATCAGCGATTCGACGCATGGGGATGCGATCATCACCACCGATGTTGGACAGCATCAGATGTGGGTGGCACAGTATTATAATTTTAGACGTCCAAAATCACTGATTACATCTGGCGGCCTCGGCACCATGGGGTTTGGCTTTCCCGCATCGATCGGAGCGCAAATTGGCAATCCCAATGCGCTCGTGATTTCGATCAATGGGGACGGTGGGATGCAGATGTGCTCACAGGAACTCGCGATCTGCGCAGTCAACAAAATCCCTGTCAAAATCGTCGTGATCAACAACCAAGTTCTGGGGATGGTTAGGCAGTGGCAAGAGCTCGTGTATGAGGGCAGATACAGTAGTATCGATTTGTCGGGTAGTCCCGACTTTGTAAAATTAGCCGACGCATACGGCGTAAAGGGCTTGCGTGCGACAACAAAGGCTGAGGCGATTGCAGCATGGCAGGAAGCGCTGGTCACGGATGGTCCTGTTTTAATCGATTTTCAGGTGCCTAAAAATGAGTGCGTGTTTCCGATGGTGCCGCCGGGAAAAACGATCGGCGACATGATCTTAAGTCCAGACCAAGCTTAAGCTCACGGTCATACGCAACGTAATGACAGAGCTAGAGTCTGCAATAGCCTGATTTGACAATCTGCAGTGGTGTATGAGATAATTACAACTGCACCTTGTCAGGCTATGGAGTGATGGCCGAGTTGGTCGAAGGCGCTCGCCTGCTAAGCGAGTATACG
>JAKACY010000065.1 GCA_021821025.1 Bacillota bacterium
TGGGATGGGAGCTTCTTGAGGATTACTCGGAGGAACAGTGCCAGCGGGATATAGAAGTTCTGACGGAATGGAATAATCTGACCAGCCGCCATGATGGTGGCCGTGCGCAATCAATTGAAGAATACCTGCGCAAGCGCTTCCGCTACCAGATGACGCCGTATGCCATCGAGATTGAGCGGATGTTGCAGACCCTGGAGCAACTTCAGGGATATGGAGGGTCGCTGGAACCGGCGTTGTTGGAGCGAATCGCAGGCTATATCAGGCAGATTCGCGACGCAAAGGGAAGGTTTGCTGCGGGGAGTGCGCTGCAGTTATGGCGGGATTTGCAGGGTGCGTTTCGGCAGTTACATGAGAGCGCCTCAGACTACCTGGCGAGTTTACAGACTGTACGGGTTGAGGAACTGATGTTGACTGATCAGTTTCTGATTTTCAAAGATACGCTGACGCAGTACCTGCGCGATTTTGTGCGTGGCTTGCAGCAGTACGGTGTTCATGTCGAGGCTATATTTCGGCAAACGCCGGAAGCGATGTGGCGGAGCTTTCTCGTAGCTCTGGTAGAGGATGAAATGCGGATGCCAATGATCGAAAACTCGATGACTGATGAGGAGCGCATGACACTGCATCAAGAAGAGTGGCGGGTGCTCGAGCAATGGTTTGCCGGAAGCGCCTCTGAGGCCAGTGACGTGATGTATCTGGAACGGCAGACGAAAGACACGATTGCGCGCGTGGTGCGCTACGCGCTGGCGATTCAGGAACGGCATCAGGTGGGAATTAGCCGCAGACGAGAACTTCAATCCCTCGGGCAGCGTTTTTTAGAGTTGGACAGCCCGGAAAAGGCCCACAGACTGGGTGCCTATGCCTTTGGGCTGTACCAGACCCGTCACTTTCAAGGAGAAACGGAGGCGTCGTCTGATTCTGCTGATTTCTCCATGTGGGACGAAAAGCCGATCATTCGGCGACTTCGCTCGCGCAGTCGAACGCAACGAAAGTCAGGCGGGACGGAAGTCATTCGCAGTACCAGGGCCGAGCGGCAGGAGGCCGTAAGAGCCATTCTCGAGGCGAAGGAACGTGAAACTGCGCTGCGCGCAGAGTGGGTGAAGATGAAGCGGTTGCGAATGAGCACGTTGCCTATCTTATCCCCGGAGCAGAGAACGCTATTGTTGCAGTGGATTGGCCACTGTATGTTGAATCAGTCCCGATCAGTCCGAACGCCAGACGGCCTCGAGATTAGTCTTGTCGTGCCGCCAAACGGTGAGCGCACCCAATTACTGTTCACAGACGGCATCCTTGAGGTGCTGGACTTCCAACTGTTTATCGAGGAGGTCGCGCGTTCATGAGCGGAGGCAGGCGCAGACGTACCACCGCGAATCGTGAATTTGCGCAGGACAGGCAAATGGCTGTCCAGGCACTCCTGAACCGGCCTTTTGTTTCGCGACAAAGAGACCCTGAGACGTATCAGATGGTGCGTGATCACTTTCGCGCCTTGCGCGATTGGTTTCACGAGCAGACGGGCTTCGCACTGATTGTCACACGCCAGTTTGCGAAACTGGAGAAAACACCTGGTCGCTTTCAGCCGTGGATGGCTATCGAAGGGTTTCGGGACGGACGTGACTACGGTTACTTTACCTATGGCTTGTGGTTTCTTGAAGGCCTGAATGAAGGCCAGCAGTTTCTGCTCTCAGAAATGGTGGAAACGATTCGAGAGCAGCTAGTGGCGGCCGGGCTGTTTGTCGACTGGACGCTTTATGACCATCGCATATCGATGGCCCGCGCCTTGAAAAAGCTGCGCGAACTGGATGTGCTGCTCGCGGTGGAAGGTGACGAGACTGACTGGGCAAGAGTTGGTAATGCGGATGTCCTGTATCAGGCCTCGCCACTGTCTCGCTATGTATTGCAGCGGTTACCGGATGACATTGCTGGCTTTGCATCCATCGACGAGGCAGCATCTGATGCTGAGCATGCTGATGTGCAGAAAGAGGCCGCAAAGGGTGAAGATCCTTCAGCACCATTGATCGATCCGCTGCGTCCCCAGGGTTCTGACGCCTTCGCCACCTTATATCGTCGCCATCGCGTGATGCGTCGTATCCTGCAAGAGCCGGTGATCTACGACTGGCAGTGGACCGATGATGAGCGACGTTATGTCCAAACCCAGCGTGCTTCGATTGTAGAACGAATCGAAAACTTGACAGGATTGCAGGGGAGGCGCTTTCGCGAAGGGCTACTCTTTGTCTGGCCAGATTTGACCGCTGAAATGGATCTTTTCCCAACGCTTGGCACACTCTCTGACATTGTTATGCTGCTTGCTAGTGCAATAAGGCAGAGACTCGCGACCAATCGACTACACTACGATGTGGATGAGCACGGTTGCCCCCGCCTGACGCGCACAGACCTTGAATCCTTGATAATAGAAGTTCGCGAGCTATATGGTGAGTTTTGGAGCAAAGAGTATCGCGACCTCCCGACATCCCGGGTGGCTGAGGGGGCCATCGGACATATCTGTGAATGGAACCTCGGCACGTCACTTGCTGACGGCGGTCTGCTTGTCTTTCCGGCGTTGCTGCGGTGGGGTGGAGAATATGAAGTAGAAGGAAGTGATGTAGAGTGAATGTCAACCGATGGCATATAAACCGTGCTGGCATAGTTAATTTTTGGTTGTATGACGAGGCGGAGTTCCAGTTGTCTGATGGCCGGCTGATTTTGCGGGGACCTAACGGATCGGGTAAATCCGTCACAATGCAAAGCTTTCTTCCACTCGTTCTCGATGGGGACAAGCGGCCGCATAGGCTCGATCCCTTTGGATCGCGGGATCGAAAAATTGAATACTACATGCTCGGCGAAAGCGACAGCGGGCACAGTGACAGGACGGGTTATTTATACCTTGAATTTGTTGATCCGTCGGTAAATAAGTACCTTACAGTCGGAATTGGGCTCAGAGCCAGGCGTGGGACGCAGGGCGTGTCGTTCCGGGGATTTGCGGTTACCGATCAACGCCGGATAGGACTTGACTTTTTCCTCTATCACCAGGACGGATGGGATCTAGGGCAAGGCAAGGTACCCTTGGACAGAGCGAGCCTTGAAGCGGCGCTTGGCAGCGGCGGGCGAGTGGTGCGCGAGCAAAGGGAGTATCAAAACCTTGTCAATCAACTACTTTTCGGGTTTGACGACGTCGAGGCCTACCAGGAACTACTGAGTCTCCTAATTCAATTGCGTTCGCCGAAGCTATCCAAAGAGCACAAGCCGTCAGTGATTTACGAAATCCTCAACGCCGCACTCCCGCCCCTTGGAGATGATGATTTACGCCCATTGGCGTCGGTGCTGGAAGATTTGGACGAGATCAGCGATCGACTTGACGAATTGGCTCAGCACAAGGAAGATTTGCAATCGCTGGTAGGGGCGTATGAACAGTATAACCGGATGCGGCTGTATGATTTGGCGGCTCATGTTTTAGAGCGGCACGATCAGGTCCGCGGTCAGCAGAAAAAAGCGGCCAAATTGGCTGAAAAGCATCATGAGTTGGAGGCCCGAGTCGTAGCACTGACCGAGGGACTTCAGCAAGTTCGCCAAGATCTTCTTGAAACGGAAGCTAAAATCGAAACCATCAATCGCTCCGAAGTCATGGAGAAGCAACATGAGTATGAGAGTGTCCGACAACGCATGGACGATGCCAATCGGCAACAAGCCGCCATGGTCACACGGCGTGATCGAGCGGTCCAGGAGCGCGACGTCAAGCAGGCAAGACTAGCTGACGTTCAGGACGAACTCATAAGACATGAACAGGAAGCAGGGCGACTACTAGAGCAGTTGGCTAAACTCGCCCTTGGATCGGAATTCACGCAGCATGACGCATATGCACTAGCCTGGTCTGATTCCAGATGGGCTGAGCCTATCCCGGTGCAAGTATGGTCCAGTTTGAAGCGCGATATCCAGGAATACGAGGCGCAGTTGAAAGAAGCTCGGCGCCTCGGACAGCGCGAACAGCATGAACGGGATCGTGTAGAAGGGTCGGAGAGGACCTTAAGTGAAGCGCGTCAGCAGAGGGACAACCAGGAACGCGTGGTGAGCGAACGGCAAAGAGGTTTGGAGAAAAGTTTGGAGACACAGGGAGATCAAATTGTGGACTGGCAACGTGGGCTTGCACATCTGCATATTGCGGATGAACTGTGGCGAGAGTCGCTGCGTCGCTTACACAATTATCCGGACGTTCCGTATAGCGAAGTGATGATGCCGATGCAAGAAGCGTTTGACGGCGCAAACGCTGACATTGAGCGTCGTCGAGCCGACGCAAACCATCACAAGGGTCAGTTGGAACAAGCCAAGTCCGAGCGCCTTCGAGAACTCGCACAGTGGCAGAACCAGCGGGAGCCGGAACCACCAAGGTCGCAAGCGAGGATTAAAGCCAGGAATAGGCGTATTGAGGAGCAAGAAGAAGGCGTGAAGGGGGCGCCGCTATACGCCTTGTGTGAGTTTCACCCGAAGGTGGACGAGCGTACGAGGGCAGCGCTTGAGACAGCCCTGCATCAGGCAGGCGTGTTGGATGCATGGGTGAGCCCAGAGTGGTGGGGGTTGGGCGCCAAGACAAAAACGAGCGATACGCTTCATGCAGATGAGGAAGACGTGTTCATCCAGCCCAATCCACTCTTTTTCGGGGAGACTCTGGCTGAATATCTGATGCCGACACCAGCCAAGGAGAGTGGTTTGACGTCGCAGCAGGTGGACGATGTCCTTCGCACCATCGTGCTATCTGATCTTTCAGGAAGCGACTTCGAAACGGCCTCTTCGCAGATGTTGGTTACGACCGATGGGCGATACCAAATCGGACCACTTACAGGTGTTTCTGTAGTGAAGGGGCAAGCAGAGTGGATTGGCGTCGAGACGAGACGTCGGACGCGCCTTGCCAATATTGCAAGGGTACAGGCTGAGATCCGAGGGTTGGAAGAAGAAATCTCAGGTTACCAGGGGCAGCTGCAAGCACTGGCCGATGAGCAGAAAGCGGTCCGAAGTGAGTTTTACAATTTTCCATCCGAACAACCCTTGCGAGAAGCGTACGATCTGTTGCATCGGGCGAAACTTGCGCTCGAGCATGCGCTCGAGACGGAAGGAAAAGCAAACGATGCGTTTCGAGAGGCCACGCGCAAACTTCGAGCGTGTCAGCAACAGTTTGTGGAATGCACGTCAAAATGGCGATACCTGCGACGTCTCGAAGACATTGAAGATGCGCTCGAAAAGTTGCACAACTATGAGGTGGCTGTGCCAACTCTGCAAAGCGCGGTCACGGGCATCACGAGAGCAATGGCTGATCAACACACCTTGACGGAGGAATTGGAGCGGCTTGACGACCGGATTGATGTGGAAGAACTTGAACTCCGTGAAGTGATGGCGCGGCTGAATACACTGCACGTGCACCTGCAAGCATTGGAGCAAATTCTAGAGGAATCCGGGTTTCGGGAACTGGTTTCACAACTGGATGCACTGCGAAAACGGCAGCAGGCCGCCAAACAATCCGAATCTCAGCTTGGTGAAGACTTGTCTGATGCGCGTGAAGAGCGCGGCCGAAGCCAGGAGGCATGGAGACAGGTGCAGGAGCAATTGGCTGAGGCGTGGGAACGGCTGCGTTTGGTGGCAGGACGGCTAGAATCCGAGTGGCAGCTCGGGTTTGTAGAGCCTGTGTCTGCTAACATGGGGCAAAGCTCCGCACACGGGGTGGGGGATAACGCGTGGGCTGAAAGCCTGGAGAGGTTGGTGAAAGTCGCGCGGGAATTTGCGCGCCAGGAGCGTTCGCGGTATGAGTCGCGGCAAATTCAAACTGTGGAAAAGAAACTCCAGGAAGTTTTTTCGCTGACTCAGAGCAGCCTTAGAGACTACGCTTTGGAACAGACCTATGATAAGACAATCGGTCGCTGGATGATTTTATCGTAGGAGGATGAACTGGATACGGATTTCCTAGTGACCCTGCTTCGGTGCAGTCCTGAGACGCTGCGGCAAAGCGAGATCGATCAAATGATGGCCCACTTTCGATCTCGCATCAATCGTGCCAAAGAACTAGCGGAAGACGGCGTCACGCTGCGGCAGAGTATCACATCGCTTCTCGACTATCGGACTTGGTTTCGCTTTAAGCTGTCATTTAAGAAGGGCGATGCGCCCTATCGTGAATT
This sequence comes from Bacillota bacterium, assembly GCA_021821025.1. GTDB lineage: Bacteria > Bacillota > Bacilli > Alicyclobacillales > SLC66 > JAKACY01. The sequence goes on from JAKACY010000065.1 coordinate 6,153, forward strand.
GACGGACAGTCGCTTCAATGTGTTAAGCGGTGGTGAAAAAGCGATGGCGATGTATATCCCCTTGTTTGCGGCGACTGACTCACGCTACAAGGATTTGCGTCCAAATGCACCGCGCATTCTCTCGCTCGACGAGGCTTTTGCCGGCGTGGATGAGAAGAATATGCGGGATATGTTCGAGCTTCTGACAGATATGGAATTCGACTACATGATGACCAGTCAGGTCCTATGGGGCTGCTACGAAACGGTGCCATCGCTGTCGATTTACGAGGTGCACAGGCCAAATGATGCCGACTTCGTGACATTGTTCCCGTATTACTGGAACGGCATGTTGAGAAGCCTCGTCGTTGACGACGACTGGGAATCGGTTCGGGAAGTTGCTGCGGCTCAGTCGTAAAAGCGAGTGCCAACATTTTCGTACCACATGTCTTAACTTAGTGCTGGGAAGTGGGTTTGTTAAGTCTTGGGGATTTCTCCTGTTTGACTTTACTGTGAGGTGTCGAGAATGTGAGGGCAGAGCTAAGGGAGCGGTTATTTACCTATCTGAAAGGGAATGGGTTTGAACGTCTCTGGCCGAAGGTGAAGGAGAAGCTGGAGCGGCTCGATCGCGTTGGCGGTCGCGTCACTTTGTCAGGGTTGAACCCGATTGAACGCCAGGCCATTGAGGGGTTGCTGGCCGTCAATCTGCACGGGAAAGAAGGTTGTACCATCGATCTACAGCAGTTAAATACTGCGCTCATTCAATCTCGGTTTGAGGTCGACCTGGATGAATGTATGTCCTTGCTGTACCCAGGGGCTTTTTTCAGTCGCAGGGCAGAAAGGGAGAGTGAAAAGGCGCGGTGGGTATCGTTTAGTGAGTGGGCTGTATCGCTTACGGCCGATCCTCAACTACGAAATTGGGTCGACGCACTCTCAACTCAGGTCGGCACAGTGGTTGGATATCGGACGTTTCGAGAGTGCTATGATGAGTTTTGCGAGATTGGGGATTCAGCATCTTGGAGACATGCAGCTGGAGCCATAAATCTGCTGCTCGCAGGAAAAACGAGACCACCATTACGGCTTCCTATATTTGCTGCGATGGCGACAGGCGACCCTCATGGTTTGGATAGAAATAATTTGGCGGGAAGAGTGTTTTTTCGCGGGCTTGTTGCATTGAGTAGGCCAAGCCAACCAGATGATGGGAACGACTGGGCAAGCCTTGAAACATCGGACGGGGAGATCGTTCGAAGCGTATATGATCGATTTGGCATCATACTGGCCGACATCAGTTCATTCGTTTTTGTTGCAGGCCTGTCAAGTCCAACAGAGTTGCCGATCGCTATGACTTCGCTAGCGGTTGACCAATTGGTGATTAGACAGAATCCTGGGTCCATATTTGTGGTCGAAAACCCGTCTGTATTTGGTACATTGGCCGACAATTGTGTGGTCCCGAGCGGCAGCCCATCCGGAACTAGAGGGTTTCCTCATCCTGTGATTTGCACCAGTGGGCAGCCTTCTATCGCGGCGCTCCACCTGCTGGACAAGGTCACAGCCGCTGGCGGGTATCTCCAATATAGTGGGGACTTCGACGTAGGGGGACTCCAGATGGCGGTAGCTTTGGCGCAACGTTATGGCGAGAGATTTATACCCTGGCGTATGCAAGTGCGGGACTACTTACGTGTCAAGCACCCTGACCTCCCGAAACTGTCTGATGCTGAATTGGCGCGTTTACAAGACATGAACCTCCCGTGGGAAAACGGGTTTCCTGCCACAGAAAGCTTGCTAAACGAGATGGCAGTAAGGCGCGTGAAAGTGTTTCAAGAGCATATAATTGAGCAATTGAGATCGGATTATGTTTCGTACGCTGTGATCAGATGATAGTATGGTCACGGGGGTAACCCGTGGCTGCTTCTCATGGCGCTTCACGCCGCTAAATGCGGGAAGATTATACGGCTACGCCGATAATCTGGATAGAATCTAGTCAGCGATTGAAGGAGACCCTTGTGGCAACGATTAAGGATGTGGCGCAAAAAGCTGGCGTGACGGTTACGACCGTATCGCGCGTATTGAACAATCGAGGTTATTTAAGTAAAGATACTCGAGATAAAGTCTTTCAGGCCATGGAAGAACTGAATTACAAACCCAATGCGATTGCGCGTTCCTTATATGCGAAAAAATCGGGAATTATAGGCTTGATCCTGCCGGCGTTACGGCACCCCTTTTTTGCGGAACTTGCTGGATTTATCGAGCAGTATGCAAATCTGCATGCTTATAAACTGCTCGTGTGCGACTCTAACCACGATGCTCTTCGGGAAAAGGAGTTTGTGGATCTGCTGAAGAGCAATCAGATCGATGCCTTGATCATGGCAAGTCATACGCTGGATGTTCGGGAATTTGCCGGGCTTGATTATCCAATTGTTACCTTTGATCGAATTATTGACGGACTGTCGTATGTGTGTTCAGACAATTACCGGGGCGGGGTTTTGGCGGCTGAACGACTGATTCATGTGGGCTGCGAACATGTTGCGCATATTTGCGGAAACCTTCAACTGGATTTATTGTCTAATGATCGCACAAAAGCTTTTTTAGATGTAATGGACAAACATGGTATCAACCCGATCATCGTGCAAACACAGACCGATGTCTTTGACTACAAGCATTACGATAATATGATTTACCCTCTCTTAAAGGATCACCCTCATCTGAATGGTATATTTGCAACCAGTGATTTGCTGGCGGCCCACGTACTACGGGCATGTTATGAAATGAATATCAAGGTACCTGGTGACCTTAGGGTTATCGGGTATGATGATGTCTCTTTATCGGAACTGTTGGTTCCGCAGTTGACCACGATTCATCAACCGATACAGGAGATGGCTGAAATGGCTGTCATTTTGGCGACTCAAGCGCAAGAGGCTGATCGTTTTCAGCAAGCACACGTGTTTCCGGTTCACATGATACAACGATACACCTGCTAGGTACTAGATGACTAACCAGAAAGTGGTATAGGCCTCGTATGTCAAACGGTTGACATACGAGGCCTACTTTCATATACTTTCGGTAGGTTGATTCGAGATTGTTTAGTAAGAAAAATGAATACGATTTCGGTTAACTTTACTCAATTTGTAATAGATCAGGGGGCAGATTGATGAATACGACACGCAAGTTTGTACAGATCGCCTTAACACCCATGGCGTTGGCAGGGCTCATGTTTGCAGGTACAGCAGGAACAACGTTTGCTGCCAGTCCCGATGTCAGCATTACTCTGTTGAACTCAAAGAGCCAAATCGAGACGCAGCTGCAGCAGGCGGCAAGTTTATTCCATAAGCAATATCCCAATATATCGATAAACGTCAGTGCGGTTCCTGAAAGCGGTACTCCGCTGCAAGCTGTCCAGGCGCTGTATGCATCCGGGAATGCACCGACCATTTATATGGGTGACCCTTCAGATGTTTTGCAGTTGACGGATAAAGCTGTAAACCTCACACATCAACCGTGGGTTAAAGATGTGAATCCCAGCTATATGGCGCCAGCGCGTACGAAAAACGGTCAGATATTTGGATTCCCCTTTGCAATCGAAGGATACGGCTTGATCTATAACGTGAAAGTTGTGGACAAGGCGATGGGAGGCAAATTTAATCCAAAGTCTATCGATACGCAAGCAGCCCTTCGAAACCTGTTAATCAAAATTCAAAAATCTGGTGTTGCTGGCGATTACTTCGCCCCAATGAACTGGTCGCTTGGCGGGCACTTCCTTGGCATGATGTATGCGGATCAGTCAAACAGCCCGGCGAAAGTGGATCAATTTATCACGAATCTGTCAAAAGGTAAGGTAAACCTAGCTAAAAATGGCGTATTTAACGGCCTCATGAATACCTTCAACTTGATTGAAAGTTACAATATTCAAAAGGCGTCTCCGCTCGCAGGACAGTACGCTACAGCTGAGGCGGATTTAGCCACCGGAAGAGTCGGCATGTTTTTCCAAGGCGATTGGATATGGCCAGATCTGCAAACGATGAAGCTCAATCCGGACTTGGGATTTTTACCGGTTCCAATCAGCAATAATCCAAAACAGTATGGCAACACGCAAATCCCTGTGGGCGCCACGAAGTTTTTGGTGATCAACAAGGTGGATAATTCACCGGCGCAAGTGGCTGCAGCCGAAAAATTTTTAAATTGGATCGCTCTGAATAAACAAGGAGAAAAGCAGCTTGCGATAAACATGTCGATTATTCCGCCATTTAAAAATAATCCATTTGTCCCAAATAATCCCCTTGCTCGCTCAATTGAAAACTATATGCACGCCGGTAAAACGAGTGAATTTATGGTCACGTTACCGTCCAATCAATGGCTCGTAAACGGTAATGCGATGGCTAAATACATGGCGGGCGCCCAGACGCGCACACAGTTGGCAAGTGTCATTACAAATTATTGGAAAACAAATAAAGCACACTAAATAGTTTGCATCATTTGGGATATGGGGACGCGAGGTGCAATGAGAGGCCTAGTAGTCCCCTATTTCCTGTAGGGGTGAGGGTATTGAAAGGCGAACGTGGGATTTTGAAAAAGCTGTCTGTTGATTTTTTGTTCAGCGGACCGACCTTGATTGCATTTGCGACGGTGTTGATTGTCCCGTTTTTGTATGGGATCTATCTCACCTTCACGAACTGGAATGGGCTATCTAACAGCCATGAATTCGTCGGAGTAGCCAATTACCTTAAAACGTTTCAGGATGGGTCTTTCTGGGTCTCGATGGGTATTACCGTAAAATATGTGATCGTCACAGTGGTATTGGTTAACTTGATTGCGTTTCTCTTAGCTTATGCTTTGACCACTGGTGTGAAAGGGCAAAATGTTTTTCGAACCACATTTTTTGCGCCCAGCTTAATCGGCGGCATTGTTCTAGGGTTTATCTGGCAGTTTATCTTCCAAAATGTCATAGTATATCTTGGGCAAATGTTGAATATGCCTGCGCTTGCAAACTCGATGCTGGCAACGCCCTCCGGTGCCTTTTGGTCTCTCGTGTTGGTCAGTGTATGGCAATACTCGGGTTATATGATGATCATATATATCGCAGGGTTGATGGCAGTTCCTCAGGAGCTTGTAGAAGCAGCAAGTATCGATGGGGCAAACGCTTTTACCAAACTTCGCACAATTATCTTCCCTATGATTATGCCAGCCGTTGTTGTGTGTGTGTTTTTAACGCTTCAAAGAGGATTTCTTAACTATGATCTCAACTTGTCACTGACGGCAGGTGGGCCGTACGGAAGCACTGTGATGGTTCCGTTATATGTGTATCAGCAGGCGTTTACGGCTCAGAATTTTGGATTGGGTCAGGCAGAGGCATTTGTGTTATTCATTATCGTAGCTATCGTCAGCTTTATTCAAGTTTACGTTGGGAAGAAACAGGA
>JAKACY010000066.1 GCA_021821025.1 Bacillota bacterium
TGTTCTTCAGCAACACTAAAGCATTCACGCACTTCCACTGACGCAGTACGGTAGTTTAACCCAACCAGTAGTACGTTCATCGTTTCAACTCCAGTCAACAAAACAATTGCCGTAATCTATAACGATTGTCGATCTCGGCTATTATAACACCGATGCGACAGCTTGGCTGTGACACCTTTTTTACGCTTGTCCGATGATCACCATAATGAAGAAAAAATGACAGTCAATCTTGCTTTTAAGAATGTGTCCGTGCAAAATGTATAAGGGTGATGTTACAGCATGAAACGCTACATCGCTGATGCGATGCTGCTACTCGTTACATTTGCTTGGGGTACCACGTTTGTACTGGTACAAGATGCCATCTCACGCATACCCGTGTTTACGTTTCTTACTTTGAGATTTGTTATCGCAGGTGTCATCCTGCTTTTCATTGGCGCGTTTCTTCGTAAAACAAGATCAGCCCTCGGCAATAGCTCTACATGGTGGGCAGGACTTATGTTGGGCTTCTGGCTGTTTGCTGGATACGCACTACAAACGCTGGGACTGTTATATACGACAGCCGCGCGTTCTGGATTTATCACGGGCTTGAGCGTGGTGCTTGTACCTTTATTTTCTGTATGGTTATTGAAACAACGACCACTGCGTTCCGTTTGGTGGGGCGCGGCGATGGCCACACTGGGCCTCTTTTCTCTCTCCGGTCTAAGTCAAAACGGACTAAACCTTGGCGACTTGTTAACGCTGTTTTGTGCCGTTTCATTCGCAATACAGATCATCTTGGTTGGTAAATACGCATCTCATTCTGATCCACTCGCACTAGCAACAATCCAAATTATTACTGTAGGAATATTATCTGCCTTAATGATTCCTATTACGCATACAAATGTATCGCTTTATGTCAGTTCTCTATCTTCGCCTATCGTTATAGAAGCACTTGCTATCTGTATAGTCTTCGCCACGATACTCGCCTACTTTGTACAAACTGCCGTACAACGTTTTACTACCACCACACACACAGCTTTGATCTTTTCATTAGAGCCTGTATTTGCAGCAGTCACTGCCTATATATGGTCCAATTCGAGGCTGACGATCCTAGAGATCATCGGTAGTCTACTCATATTAGCCGGCATGCTAGTCGCGGAATTCACCCCTGCGAATCCATCGTAAACAGTCTTTGTTCGATATGCTCCCACAGTGGCTCCAACCCTTCGCCAGAATCCGCAGACGTTACAAACAGCGGCACAGACTTTCTCAGGTCAAGATCATCGCGAATCACTTTCGCGTTCTTGGCGCGAGCACTGCGGCTAAGCTTGTCTGCTTTCGTGGCGACTACAGCAAAGGCCCTGCCACTATCTTGAAGCCAACTATTCATCTCCTTATCAAGCTTACTCGGCGCGTGCCGCAGATCCACCAATTGCAAAATAAGCCCGAGCGACTCACGTCGCTCGAGATAGCTATAGATCATGGGCGCCCAGGTCGCCTTCAAATCTTTCGATACTTTTGCATAACCGTAACCAGGCAAATCTACCAGATACATCTCACCGTTGATCAGGTAATAATTGATCGTCTGAGTCTTGCCCGGTTGTGCAGATGTTCGCGCTAAATGCCTACGATTTAAAAGCTTATTGATCAGTGATGACTTCCCAACATTGGATCGGCCCAAACACGCCATCTCAGGGAATCTATCCTGCGGACACTGATCCATTCTTACAGCCGACGTCAGGAACTCGGCAGAGCGTATGATCATATGAGTACCCCTTCCAAGTCCCTAGATCGCTTCAAAGCAGCGCATGGTGCAATACATCATCCATGTGTTCTACTGGCACAAGCTGCAGTTCATCGCGCACACTTGCTGGTATATCCTCAATATCTTTCTCATTATCCTTTGGAAGCAAAATCTTTCGAATGCCAGCTCGATGCGCCGACAAGCACTTTTCCTTTAACCCACCAATCGGCAATACCCGCCCACGCAATGTGATCTCACCTGTCATCGCGACGTGTCGACTAATCGGCCGACCGGTCAGTGCAGACGCGAGCGCAGTCGCAATCGTGATACCTGCAGAAGGTCCATCTTTAGGTATCGCGCCTTCAGGTACATGGATATGAATATCGTGCGTCTCGATGAAGTCGGTTGGGATGTCAAGCTCCTTCGCCCGCGATCGGACATACGATAAGGCTGCCTGCGCAGATTCTTTCATCACATCACCCAGTTGGCCTGTAATCGTTAGGTGGCCTTTACCGCTGACACATGACACTTCGATTGCCAGCGTGTCACCGCCAGCCTCTGTCCAAGCCAGCCCCATGGCCACACCCACCTGGTCTTCAGATTCAGCCGTACCATAGCGATAGCGAGCAGGACCCAAGAAGTGATGAATGTTCTTGACGGTCACAGAGACTCTCTTTTTTTCAGCCGTTACGATCATCTTGGCCGCTTTTCTACACAGCGTGGCAACCTGGCGTTCCAGATTGCGCACACCAGCTTCGCGCGTGTATTCGCGGATCACTTTCGTCATCGTCTCTTCGCTCACAGTCAAACGATCTTTAGTCAGACCGTGATTCTTGCGCTGCTTTGGTAGCAAGTACTCCATCGCGATATGGAGCTTCTCCACCTCGGTATATCCCGAGATATAAATTGTCTCCATGCGATCGAGCAGAGGTTGCGGAATCCCATAGACCGCGTTTGCTGTGGTAATAAACATCACTTTCGACAAGTCGTAAGGCATCTCAATATAATGATCGCTAAATGTCGCATTCTGCTCCGGGTCTAAGGCCTCCAGCATAGCCGAGGCAGGATCACCACGAAAGTCGTGCGCCATCTTATCGATTTCGTCAAGCAAGAAAACCGGAGTCATCACGCCAGCGGTCTTAACACCTTGAATCACCCGCCCGGGCATAGCTCCTACGTATGTACGTCTGTGTCCACGGATTTCCGCTTCATCGCGAACACCGCCTAATGAAATCCGAACGAATTTACGGTTTAAAGCCCGGGCAACCGACTTGGCCAAAGACGTCTTGCCAACGCCAGGGGGTCCAACGAGGCACAGAATCGGTCCCCGTGGTTCATTGACCAGCTTTTGAACAGCTAAGTACTCTACGATGCGCTCTTTGACCTTGTCTAACCCATAGTGGTCTTCATCTAACACTTCTTGTGCGCGCGGTATATCGATCGTTAAGTCCTCATCCACGGTCCAAGGCAATGCGAGGAGCCACTCGACGTAAGTCCTGATCACAGAGCCTTCAGCAGATGATTGTGGTACCTTTTCCAGGCGATCTAGCTCTTTACTGATTCGATCATAGACGGCTTCCGGGAGACTCAGTCCATCCATCTGTTCACGAAGCTCTTCTACCTCGCCCAGGCGGCCTTCTTTTTCTCCTAGCTCTTTTTGAATCGCCTTCATCTGCTCGCGCAGATAATACTCCTTTTGCGTGCGTTCCATCTGCTTTCTGACACGCTGATTGATCTTCTTTTCCAGTTCAAGAATCTCTTTTTCATCAGAGAGCACCTGCAACAGCACTTCCAGGCGAGACGCCACGTCTACCGCTTCAAGAATAGACTGTTTATCTTTCAGTTTGATCGTCAAGTTTGCCGCAATGGCATCCGCGATGCGACCCGGCTCGTCAATATCCGTTACAGCCGTCAGAAGCTCCTGATTATGGCGCTTCGACAGCTTTAAATACTGCTCAAACTGCTGTGTTACCGCACGAACCAGCGCGTCGACCCTCGACGTGCGCGCCGAATCATCTGGCAACAGTGTTGCGTTTACTAGAAACACATCGTCCTCTTCTAGATATTCATCCACCCGAGCACGGTACAATCCCTCGACGAGCACACGAATCGTTCCATTGGGCAGCTTCATCATCTGATTGACGCGCGCCACTGTTCCAATAACATATATCGCGTCTGCTTCAGGATCATCCTCTTGAGAATCCATCTGCGATGCGAGCAAAATCATGTGATCGTCCACCATCGCTTTGTCCAGCGCACGCACAGACTTGTCCCGCCCTACATCCAAATGAAGCACCATCGCAGGATAAACGAGCAGGCCACGAAGCGGGAGCAACGGCAGCTTGCGGCTCTCTGTCTCTTTTGCCTGAGTCAAATACTTCACCCCCACCATGCCTATCTCTGTGCATTGTATCGAACTTAAATACCTTTGTCTAACGCACACCCTTTATAGTATGTTCCAACAATCCGCTGATAAGCAAAAAAGCGAAGGGAAGTCCCTCCGCAAATCTTGATTAAAGCCATCGTTTCTCACGCATGATTTTGCCGCTATCGCACTTATGCCCCGCCTTATGCCCCGCCTTGCGCCGTAATCGATCCCGTCACAGAGATGGTCCCAAGACTTGGCGACAGCCGCACGGGTTCCACCTGATCTGTGAGAATCGCATTTTTTAGGACATCGTCCAAATGCTCAGCATAAATAATCTCGACACCACTGATCGACTTGAGCCGATCGGTCCGGTTCTCGGCTGGGATGATAACACGTGTTGCTCCCGCGGCCATGGCAGCTTCGATCTTGGGCACGATCCCGCCGACAGGTCGCACACCACCATGGATGGATACTTCTCCCGTCATCGCCACGAAATTGTCTACCAGAAACCCTTTCACCGCCGAGTAGATCGCCACCGCCATACTCACACCCGCCGAAGGGCCATCAACCGGAGTGCCGCCAGGGAAGTTCACATGGATATCATAGTGATCCAGTGGCGTATCGAGCATATCGTTCAGTGTTGTCAGAACGTTATCGATCGAACTGCGCGCCATGCTCTTACGTTTCATGACCCGTCCGCCGCCGCCCAACTCTTCTTCATCTACCACGCCGGTGATTGTCAAATGACCGGTTCCCGGAGTCTTGACCAGTCTAGCTGTCGCTTCCACTTCCAACAACATACCCGTAGATGGACCATATACCGCAAGGCCATTGACCACGCCAATCTGTGGGTGATCCGGCACTTTGCGATCCGGCCGAGGGCTCAGACGACTGCTTTCGATTACCCAATCTACATCGGACTGGTCGATCATTGCTCGATTTTCCATGATCACACCGCCTGCAGCCAACTGTACAATGTTCACTGCCTCACGTCCATTGGTTGCATGCCTCGTCACCAATTCCACCGCTGCATCTGCGATCGGCAAATGAATCTTTTGCGCGGCGCGCTTTACGATCACGCCGATTTCATCCACGGACAGTGGCCGAAAGAAGATCTCAAGGCAGCGAGACCGAATCGCTGGCGATATCTCTTCAGGACTGCGCGTCGTCGCGCCAACCAACCTAAAGTCTGCTGGCAGTCCATTTTCGAAAATATCATGAATGTGCACTGGAATATTACGATCTTCCGAACTATAATACGCGCTCTCAAAAAATACTCGCCGATCCTCTAACACTTTGAGCAGCTTATTCATTTGAATCGGATGTAATTCACCGATTTCGTCGATAAATAACACGCCGCCGTGTGCCTTCGTAACCGCACCCGGTTTAGGCTGTGGTATCCCCGCGATGCCCATCGCGCCAGCTCCTTGATAGATTGGATCGTGTACAGATCCAATGAGTGGGTCTGCGATTCCCCGCTCGTCAAATCGGGCCGTCGTAGCATCAATCTCGCAAAAGATCGCGTCGCGTGCAAATGGCGATCCTGATGTATTTTTCGCTTCGTCCAAAACCACCCGCGCGGCGGCCGTCTTACCCACTCCAGGCGGCCCGTAGATGATCACATGCTGCGGGTTAGGACCACACAGTGCAGCGCGCAGTGCTTTCAATCCTTCTTGCTGTCCCACGATATCATGCAAAGTGATCGGTCGGGTCCTCTCTGACAGTGGTTCAGACAAGGAAATGGCGCGACTTCGGCGCAGTTTCTCCATCTCTCGCACCGAATCTCGATCGATCGTTGAACGATTACCTTGCTGCGTACGCATCAAATTGAAAAAATAGAAACTCACGACCCCGGCGAACAACACCTGAACCACGGCCAAAATCAGTATACTTGCGTTCATATTTCCCCTCCGCGTCTCAGCCCAACTTTCTGTATGTTTTAGTAAGTATATCCATGAACACAAAACCATAATCAAAAGGCCCCGCAGATTCCTGCGGGGCCACGCCTATTACAGCCTACTAGAGATAAACTTATTAAGCGGTTTCTTCCTTTTTCTTCTTCTTGCGTCCATCCCCTGCAGCAGCACCATCGACGATCAAGTTTGGCTCCTCTTTGCTCGTTACCGTCTCTTTCGTAACGATACACTTGCGTACGTCGGTCCGCGAAGGCAGCTCATACATGACGTTCAGCATGATTGCCTCAATAATCGCACGAAGTCCACGTGCCCCTGTGTTGCGCTTGATGGCCTCCTTGGCGATCTCAACCAAAGCTTCATCCGCAAACTCCAGTTCTACCGAGTCCATTTCCAGAAGCCGCTGATACTGCTTGACGAGCGCATTCTTTGGCTCGGTCAGGATTTGTTTCAGCGCCGCTTCATCGAGGGCATCAAGCGTCGTAATGACAGGAAGACGCCCAACAAACTCTGGAATCAGCCCATAACGCAGCAGATCTTCAGGCAAAACTTTTGCTAAAATCTCCCCATCCACTGCAACGTGACGAGACTCTTCTGTCGTGCCAAAACCAATCACCTTTTTGCCCATTCTGCGTTTGATAATGGGTTCCATGCCATCAAACGCACCACCGCAGACAAACAAAATATTGCTGGTATCGATCTGAATAAACTCTTGATGCGGGTGTTTTCGGCCACCTTGCGGCGGAACGCTGGCTACTGTACCCTCAAGGATTTTCAAGAGTGCCTGCTGTACACCTTCGCCCGACACGTCACGCGTAATAGATGGATTTTCCGACTTGCGAGCGATCTTGTCAATCTCATCAATGTAGATAATGCCTCGCTCTGCCTTTTCCACATCGTAATCCGCGGCCTGAATGAGCTTCAGCAAAATATTCTCTACATCTTCACCAACGTAGCCCGCTTCAGTGAGCGAAGTCGCATCGGCGATTGCGAACGGTACATTCAAAATTCGCGCTAAGGTCTGTGCCAACAACGTTTTACCAGACCCAGTAGGTCCTATCAGCAAAATATTGCTCTTCGATAATTCTACGTCATCCGTCTTGCTGCTGCTATTGATCCGCTTATAGTGATTGTACACCGCTACTGCTAACGACTTTTTCGCACGATCCTGTCCGATCACATAGGAATCAAGGATGCCCTTGATCTCCGACGGTTTCGGAACATCTTTCAATTCAAACTCTTCTTCATCGCCGAGTTCCTCCTCGACGATCTCGTTACAAAGTTCGATGCACTCGTCGCAAATATAAACGCCAGGCCCAGCAACAAGTTTTCTAACTTGATCCTGTGTCTTACCGCAAAACGAACACTTCAACTGTCCCTTATCATCATTAAATTTGAACATCGCTTTCCCTCCTTACCTGAGGTCCGGACGCAGGATCACCTCGTCAATGAGTCCGTAGGCTTTCGCCTCTTCTGCGCTCATCCAATTGTCCCGGTCTGTGTCTTGCTCAATCCTAGACAGCGGTTGACCGGTGCGTTCCGCATAGATCTGATTCAACTTACTGCGCGTTTTTAAAATCCATTCTGCGTGAATCTTAATATCAGAAGCTTGCCCTCTAACTCCGCCGAGCGGTTGATGAATCATGATCTCACTGTTGGGCAGCGCGAATCGTTTTCCTTTTGCCCCAGCCGTCAAGAGCAATGATCCCATACTGGCAGCGAGTCCCACACAGATCGTCGAAACCTGTGGTTTGATGAACTGCATCGTATCAAAAATTGCCATGCCTGCCGTGACAGATCCGCCTGGGCTATTGATATAAAGGCTGATATCCTTTTCAGCGTCCTCAGAAGCCAAAAACAACAACTGCGCTACGACTGAGTTCGCCACATAATCATCAATCGGCGTGCCGATGAACACGATCCGATCTTTCAAGAGCCGGGAGTAGATGTCGTACGAGCGTTCGCCGCGGCTTGTCTGCTCAATGACCATAGGTACCAGGTTCATCAAAAGCACCCTCCATTCTACCCATACCACATAAACTAATGTTACTGCGATAACTGGCCGACTGTGCGAGGGAAAAAATAAGGCACAAAAAGTGCCTTTTTCACATCATGCAAAATCACAGTGATCCAGTTCAGTGTTTTCATTTTACACAATATCAGGCCTTAACGCTATCCTCCACAAGCAATTGGACGGCTTTCCTGATTTTGATCTCGTCTCTCATGTCGGACATCCCTGGGTCTCTGCTGCCAAGAAGCGTCTTAACTTGAGCGAAGTCCATACGAGCGGAATCGGCGATCTTTTGCAATTCAAGATCCAATTCCTCATCACTGACTTCGACGCCTTCTCGTTGCGCAATCGCCTCAAGCACAAGAGAGGTGCGAACCGATCTCTCGGCCTCTTTGCGAAACTGATCACGAAGCTCTTCTGTAGTAGCTCCTGTGAATTCCTGATAGGCGTCGAGCGGAATACCTTGCTGCTCTAAGCGCGACGTAAATCCCTGCATCTGCCGATCGATCTCAGCTTCGATCATCACTGCTGGAATTTCTACCGTCGCTGCTTCCACAACTTTGGTTACTACTGCATCTTCCACAAAGTGCTCATGCTCATGCTCCGCACGGTGCTCCAAGTTGTGCCGAACATCTGCTTTAAACTCGTCAAACGTATCGAATTCGCTAATGTCTTTCGCAAAGTCATCATTCAGTTCAGGAAGCACGCGCCGCTTGATATCGTGCAGATGAACTTGAAAATGCGCTTCGCGGCCCGCCAAAGTCTTCACATGATAATTCTCAGGGAACGTCACAACAATTTCCTTGTCTTCCCCAGGTACCATGTCGATCAGTTGCTCTTCGAAGCCGGGAATAAACGTGCCGGAGCCGACCTCTAACTGATAGTTTTCGGCTTCACCGCCTTCGAACTCTTCGCCATCTACGAATCCTTTGAAGTCAATGACAACTAGATCCGCGGTCTGGACAGTCGTCTCTTCTGCGACATGAAATTCTGCATGACTAGTCCGAATACGTTCTAGCTCAGCATCCACAGCTTCATCTGTTACCGAAAAATCCTTATCTTCGTATGTAATGCCTTTATACTCTGCGAGCTCCACTTCAGGCTTTATCGTGACAGTCGCTTTAAACACGAGCGGCTTGCCTACTTCCATCTGCACGACGTCGATATCCGGACGATCTACAGGCTGAATGCTGGTGTCGATGACAGCCCGAGAGTACGCTTGTGGCAATAGGATATCCAGAGCATCTTGATATAATGACTCAATACCAAAACGCGCTTCAAAAATTTTCCGAGGAACCTTACCTTTACGGAATCCAGGGACGTTGATACGTTGTACCACTTTTTTGAACGCTTGATCAAGCGCACTTGAAACTTTGTCTTCTTCTACCTCGATCTCCAACACGCCAACATTTTTTTCAGTCTTTTCCCATTTCACGGTCATGAACGAAATCCTCCACTTCGTAAGTGGCGTCCCAGGAGGGATTCGAACCCCCGACCCACAGCTTAGAAGGCTGTTGCTCTATCCGACTGAGCTACTGGGACGCGCTAAAAGCAATCCATAAACACAGTTATTATACTGATCAGATGCCTCCATGTAAAGAACAAGCCATCTTTTGAGTTAAACTCCTGTTATTTGCAATCAGGTGGAACCCCCGAACGACCGTCGTGTCACGCGAGTGATGAAAGGATGTCCAGCAGGAGGCGGAGCGCCATAGCTCGATGACTGATTTTGTTTTTCTCTTCGAGGGGCATCTGCGCAAACGTTTGGTCCTGATCGGGCACGTAGAAGATCGAGTCATACCCGAACCCTCCCGTCCCACTCGGTTGAAGTGCTATGATGCCGTCGCAGCGTCCAACACTTGTCACCTCGCGTCCATCAGGCCATACCACTGCTAATGCGGATGTAAAATAAGCCACGCGCTCTAAATCCCTCTTATCTCGGAGCGCCGCGAGCAACTTCTGCCGGTTCTCTTCATCTGTCGCGTTGATTCCCGCATATCGCGCTGAGTAGACGCCGGGTTCGCCTCGCAAAGACGGTACAACCAACCCAGAATCATCTGCAAGGCAAATTTTACCCGTTGCTTCAGCCACGAAGTGAGCCTTGAGCAGTGCATTTTCTAGAAACGTGCTTCCCGTTTCGTCAGGCATTTGGAAGCCTTTAGGCAACACCTCGACAGCTTCGATCACTCCCTTTAAGGCTGCGGCAAACTCATTTCTCTTTCCTATATTCGATGTTGCTAGGATAAGCTGGTCGATCATGCCTTATCTCCAATCCCGGTTCCAATCGCACCAAGTACCTCTCGTTGCAGATCTATCAACGAGTAGACACCCAGTTGCGCGATGTCAAGTAATTCGTCCATCTGCTTACGTGAAAACGTGGATTCTTCACCCGTTCCTTGCACCTCAACCAGGTTGCCAGCACCCGTCATAACAACATTCATGTCAACCGCTGCTTTCGAGTCTTCTGCGTAGCAAAGATCCAGAAAGATATCAGAGCCTACGATCCCGACGCTCGTCGCGGCAAGATAGTCCTTTATTGGCAGTGTCTTAATGGCTCCTCTTTTTCGCAAGCCATCCACAGCGTCTACTACTGCGACAAAGGCTCCCGTGATCGAGGCTGTACGCGTTCCACCATCAGCCTGTATCACGTCGCAGTCGATCCACAGCGTGCGTTCCCCGAGTGCCTTTAAGTCGATGACGGCGCGCAAGGAACGACCGATGAGGCGCTGAATCTCCATCGTCCGTCCAGAAAGTTTGCCTCTAACCGCTTCGCGCTGCGTTCGTTGCGCCGTCGCGCGTGGCAGCATGGCGTATTCTGCCGTAATCCACCCTTGTGCAGTTCCACGCAAAAAGGGCGGAAGCTTGTCTTCGACAGTCACCGCACAGATAACCCTTGTGTCCCCAACTTCTATCAATGCAGAACCTTCCGCGCTTTTCAAAAAGCCACGTTCTATCTTCACCGGCCTTAACTCAAACGCCGATCGCCCATCAATCCGCAATCATATCAGCCCCAATCATAATGCATCTACCCCGGCATCAGCCCAAACATCTAAATATGAGACATCGACAGCGCTATTTAGCCACTTTGTCGCAATCGTTGCAAACGCCGATACGTCACCGCTCGTCAAAAACACATGATGTGGCGAGGCTGCATCCGTTCTGTTCATGTTGTGTTCTGTCAACCATAAGCTCACATCCCGCGCCGTTTCCTCCGCAGAGCTGATCAGTTTCACACCTTTGCCCAACGCCCCAGAAATTATCGGGGCAAGTAGTGGGTAATGCGTACATCCAAGTATCAACGTATCGATACCAGAACCCTGCATGGGGGTTAAACTCTCCTGGATAAACGATCGAGCATGATGGGTATCCATCAAATCTGCTTCAACA
>JAKACY010000067.1:0-6720 GCA_021821025.1 Bacillota bacterium
TCCGGGTTGATCAACCTTGATGTGAGTCTATCGTTCTGACCATCGAACCCATTTAGCAACACGTAATCAGCATAAACACCACCTATCACGTGGTACATGTGGTAGGTGCCCGACAACAACACGGAAGACGACGAAGCGATATACGCGTACAGATTGGTTGGAGTGTTATTGACGATAGAGTCGGCACCGCCCAATTCATCGCCACTGCCGATGGGTGTCCCAAGCACTACAGGACCGTCGGCATAAAGTCGCAAACGACTAGGCATCTCAGCACTAGAATTTGCCGCTGTGCTTTCAAATCCCGAGAGATCAGATAGATAGACGCGTGGGTTCGTATCGCCCCCGTCCAGTGTTTGCTTTGCTCTGTCGGAGCCATCAGAGCTGTCGGAGCCACGATACCCGCTCGATCCACCTGACTCATTCGACCCGCCCGTCGCCAGCGGGTTTTGCACATATACGAACACATCTGCACCTGCAGGGCCCTTGATGCCCACCCCAGGTCTGGTCGTCAGCCTTCCTGTTACGATGAGTGGGCCTTTAATTGTGAGTGTGTTCGTAATAACAGCATTACCTTTTACCCAGATAGGCCCACTGTAACTCCCGCTTAGGTCACAGGTCTTGCTGCCACGTGAGGGGGTGATTACCCTCGCACTCCCGCCGTATGTGGCGATGGCAGACGCGATCTCATTTCTTACAAATGTCCTTGCGTCGGGAAATTCGCCCGCTTGTGGTGTGAGCACATTTTGAAAACTTAATGGCAGCGGCGTCAGCGCTGAAAATGGCCACGTCGATACGGTTGTCGCCTCAACGCCTCCGGTCGCAGAAGCCTGACCGTTCACCGGCAGCAAGGCTCCCTGTCTGTCTGCTCCAATGAGTTTCAAGATCGATGCAGACGTCACCGAGCCAACCGGATCATCGACGATGGATCCCAGAGCTATGGAATGGCCGGACAAATCAGTGACGAGATTGATGAACCCATTGGTGCCTATACCTCCCACGACCTGCGGGTCTCCGAAAACCCAGATTCCGTGTACACCAACTACCGCATCCGTCGTATCCGTCTGTGTCGAATTCAGCGTGACTGTGACCGTAGAGCGCAGCGTTACGGCACCCACACCAGAACCAGTAGCAGGCGATGTCGACCAGATCGTGAACGTCACCGACTGCGCGTCTGTACTAGCCACAACACGAAGGGTATAGGGCGATCCTGCCGGCGCGCTGATAGCAGATGGTAGCGCCGCCTCATCTAGAAGCCCCGTCGACAGATCCGTGACACCATGTAGCACTGTGGGTGTGAGGTTTTCGATTTGCTGGTAGGCCGCATTAATTCCCGTTACGGAATCTTCATAATCCTTTATATGATCGGTGGAACTGGTCACGGGAACAACATTCACTTGCTGATAAGCCGAACGGAAAAAGTGCTGCGTAACAGAGTACTGCAGACTCAAGGCGATCATCGACAACCCAAGCACCGCGACGACAATTGACGTGACGAGCACCTGCAATAACACAGCGCCATAATCCGAGTGAACCATTCCCGCACCAAGCGAACTCTCTCGTGTATGAACTCGGTTCATTCGATCGCACCGCCTATCCTGAGTATCCGCGAAGCCGTAGCCCGATATTTTACTCTGGCAAAATAAACTGGTAAGGTATATGCGTTGCCTGATTGTCCTCTGCTGTTCCAGCTACCCCGTGGCCGACTGCAATGGACAGATAAGCGGTAAACGTTTGCCTAGATGTTTGAAGAGGTGACCCTAAGCCTACTTGAAATGTGCTATTCTCAAGATTGGCGGGCCCAGTGTATAACGGCAAAGCATCCGCTGGCACGCTCGACCCTAACTCGGCCCCGTTCGCAGGTTGCAAATACGCGACGAGTGTCCAGTCACCCTGTGTCCCATACGGCAGGATCCCGACGTCGATTACCGCAGATGGTTGAGATTGTAGAATCCGACTTAGTTCCGCGTTTAGCTTGCAACTGCTTGGAATGACTCGCGCCACGCGTGACTGGTTCCCGTCCCATGTTGTTTGCGTGACGGTCAAGCCAATGACATGCGTTCCCACTGCATTAGCGTTGATCTCCTGCGTCACAGAACTTGCTATATCGCACAATCGGTTTAGTGTAGTATAGATATCCGCGCTCGCGCTTAAAGTGACGTACTGTCTGACGGCGCTTTCGTAGACTCCAAACATTTGAACAATCGTAAACACGATCGCAGTCGAAATGATAGCTCCAATCAAAGTCGCAGCAGAGACTTCGATCAATGTCATGCCGGCGGAGTTTTGCAGATATATATTGCGATGCCAGATCATCACGCAGGGCCACCTCACAAGCCATAGCAGGTGATTCACGCCGGGGTATCCGTGATCGTGACGCTACCCTCGGGCGTAGAACCCCTAAACCATTCAACCGTTACCGTGTATAAAGCAGACTGCTTGCCGGTGCCGTTCGCTACGAGTTGCCCACGAACGAACGCCTCAAACTGCATCCCAAAAATAGGTGCGCCAGGATTGAGTGCGATCAGCGGCCAATTGACCAGAGGTTGACTGAGTGATGGC
Organism: Bacillota bacterium; assembly: GCA_021821025.1. GTDB lineage: Bacteria > Bacillota > Bacilli > Alicyclobacillales > SLC66 > JAKACY01. Next base: position 2,560 of record JAKACY010000067.1, read on the forward strand.
GCCAAGGCAGAATTCAGATTGCTGGCATTGTGCACGATCTCTTGCTCCATCACCATATTCGCGTACACGAGCGCTTGAATCTTCATAGCCGCTTTCAGACGCTGGCTGTACTGCAGTGAAACTACCGAAATCATCATCACGAGCAGTGACAAAATTACCAACGCGGCTAGAACCTCGATCAAAGTCATACCATGATCGCCAGACCGGCGCGCGCTATTTTGGCTCATAGTACACGTCATAAGAGATGCTGGTTGTCAGTATTTTTGTTGAAGCAAATCCAAGCGAAAACGACTGGATGTGCGTCACCCTAGACTCATGCTCTATCCGATCGATAAGGCTCAGGATCCGGTCAGGCGCACCAGTCACACTGAGTGTGATAGAAAGTGGGTACGCTCCAGAGGCTCCACGCAATATCTGACCAGAAGCAACCTTAAGCATACCCGATATAAAACCGCTCGTATTTGCGGCAGGGCTCGTTAAGGAACCGCTCATCAGGGCACTACTCGCCACGTTCGAAGAACCGGCACCTGCGTCCGAAAAGGAAAATAAGTTCACTGCCACACCCTCGCTTTTAGCCAGCGCCACCGTGGACAGCAGGACCGTAGGGATGTCTGGAGCGCTAGGTAAATAAGCCACCACATGGGTGTGCGTATTTTGAAGGTTGCGCTCGTGCAAAGACAGTTCCGACAGAGTCTGGTTAGTCGAGAGCGAGACCATGGACAGACTGCTAGACACTTGGTTGTACTGATTGGACAAAGTGCCATTTAATAACCCCAGACCAGTGGCAATAAGAGCCAGCAAGACGACTACCAGCAACTGACGACCATATCGCTGCCACGCATCGATCACGCCATCGCCGCCTTTCTGTTAACGCACCATGAGAGCCAGGCTGACCATGACGCCGCCAGAAGGAGAGACGGGCGCCTGCCCGGGGGTCGCGTTAAATCCACTCACAAGCAAGTTGGCTATATTTCCAGTCGTTCCAGTACCTTGTCCAACGCTTGAGATCGTGACGTTGGCAAATAACGCATCGGCATCAAGTGTCTTCACCAACACGGCAGCAGCCTGGTAATTCCGTACATTGATGACCGCCGTAATCGCGGAGCCAGCGTAGTTGAGATTAACCACGGTGCCGCCAAATGGGACATCGTGGCGCAGTTCCCGTACAGCCTCAGCGGGACGACCAGCTTGCGTCAGCAATGTGTTGATCTGCGCCTGCATGGCAGACGACGCCTGCGTTTGCGCAACATGCGTGAGTTTAGCCTGTGCCGCGCTAAGCCGCGCTTGCGCATTTTGCAGCAGCAGTGCCTGATCTTTCGTCGCATTCCACGTCACGTCATCCTGAAACAATAAATCTAAGATCAATAACGACAGTGCTCCCACCATAGACCAAAATGCGACAAAACTTATACGAACTAATCGCGGTGGAGGCGTGATCAGGTTAATCTTCATGAAGTTATCCCCGACAGCGCGCATCCTAATGCATAGCTCACGTTGAACGCATCGCTCGCATTCGTGGTTTCATCATAAGCTTGCAAGTGCTGCCCACCACGCTGAAACGTCGGTAAAATTTGGTTAAACGACAGATCCAAGCCATCATTTAGTCGATTGCAAAGAGTTTCTCCATACGGAAAATCAGCTAACATATAGATCACATCCACGGTGTCATCTCGCATCAGAAGGTTATACCGCACGAATGACAAAGACCTCTCAAGTTCATACATTAAATCAGCTGCATACGCATTTTCAGACAAAACCAGTGGTTCTTGCGGGGCATCTTCGACCACATAGTTTTTTGTATCGAGTTCGATGTGTCTCATAAAAATAAGCATGTCCCGATCGAAAACCCCAAACTGCACGCCCTGCGGCATCAGGCAGATCACACCAAACAGAGTACTAGTGTCATTGGATTGCGCGACGATGCGGTAGGCTGAAAGCAGAACGGGTTCGCATAGTTTCGGTCGCAATCCCGCCTTACGAAACAAGTCCGCATACGGCTTTACGTCCATACGTGGGACTGCGACCACGATCACATCCTGCATGTCAGCGTCCATGGGCGCAGTCACCACGTCTTCTGTAGCAACGCAAAAGTCATATTGCGGATCATCAAACGGCAGCATTGACCCGTTAAGGAGTTCCATCTTAACAGCAGCAGTCATAGCCTTTTGTGGCATCTTTGGCAGTGACATATGGCGCAATATAAACTGATTGGATGGTGTATGAAATGCAGCCGCGCGCCCCGTCCACCCCGACGACTTAATCACAGAGCGCAATAGCATCGCGAGAACCGGCGACGACAGATCGCCTTCAACTTCAGACGGCATCGTAAAAGTTCGAACAGACTGGACGGCAACTGTCTCCCCTTCCACCTTCGCATCGACAAACGTCATGCGGTCGCGTCCGACGTCGATACCGATGGGAAGGCGACGGCTCGGACGATGGCTGGCAAACTGCAAGCCACTTTGTAATGGAAATTTCATGCGTAACACTATCGTCCTCTCAACGATCGATCCGAAACTATCTCGTAACAAATCCCCAATATAACTGCCACAAGCCTTGACCATAAAGGTGAATCAAAACAGCAGACATGGCGATAAATGGGCCAAACGGAATCGGCTGTTTCGCTTTAACTTTCCCCATAATACGCAGTGGAATTCCCACCAAGGTGCCAAAAAAGGATGCTAACACCAAAGTCATCACGACTCCGAGCGTGCCAGTCAAGAGTCCGACGAACGCAAACAACTTTACATCCCCCATGCCCATACCGCCGCGACTGATCAGGTGAATCAAGAATAAGAGCACAAATCCTAGCAACATACCCGCCAGGTATGAGACTATTCCCAGCGGGTGCGTAACAAATCGCAGTAACAGTAGCACGATCATCGCAGGCAATAGTATTCTATCTGGCAGACGAAAATATAATAGATCGGCTACGGTGAGCGCAGCTAACGTGGAGATGGCGATCAGATCGACCGCCATCTCCCATGAGAATCCCCACTGTAACCATGAACCCATAAATCCTATCGCCACGAGCCCTTCGATCACCGGGTAGAGCGTGGACACTTTTGCGTGACAGGTACGGCAGCGCCCACGCAAGAACAGCCACGAGAACACAGGCACCAGTTCTAATGGCGTGAGCCGCCTGCCACACGAATCACAGTGCGAAGGTGGCTTTATGATCGACTCACCTTTCGGCACGCGAATCCCGACCACGTTCAGAAACGATCCGATAAATAGGCCTAGTACGATGACATACACAATAAAGACCGTATTCACTTCGAGTCAACTCATTTTATTAAGATACAAGCATCTCTGAAATCCCCATAACTAAACCCGTCCTATTCACTGGGTCGTCCATTTGCTTGGCGCATTAGAACTTAGTGACCCGACGTGCGGAGCAGACCCAATCGCATCATTAGAACTATCCGTTCCACCAGCCGCCCAAATTAGTGTAGACGTGTTAGTGGGGCTAATGGAGCCGCTCGAAGTAGGCGTAACTGATTGTCCACCACCCGACAAGATATAGTATCCAATCACAGTGGTGTTTTGGTAGATCGGATCGTAGATAATATCATTATTCCAGCTATCGGGCTCAGGAAATGACTGTGCCAAATACGGCCCACCCATGGTTCCATCACTATTCTGAGTTGACTCTGCCAACGGAGTGAGAGTAGCCGGATACTGACCATGATCCAAATTATACCGTTCAAGAGCCTGCTGTATATTCGCTATGTCCATCTCAGTTGCATTTACTTTTGCATTGTTAATATTGGTACTCACAATCGGTACCGAAATTGCAGATACAATTGCCAGAATCACGACAACCGCCAATAACTCGATGAGAGTTACGCCGCCCTCTTCTGTGATCTTGCGGATCCATCTGATCCACTTTTTCCCCATACAAATACCCCCCAGTATAGTATGTAAAGTTAGGTTTACTACCCTACTAAAGGTAAACTAGCACAGCCATAGAAGCATCGCAAGGCACATATGAATAAGATTTAGCGTGGATCATAACGATTTCACGTTTTTGGATGAATCGTACCAATAAAATTGAGTGCACAACAATTTCTGTCACAATTACGACATAAAAAGTTCCGTAAACATTCATTAAAATTTATTTCGGGGTGATCAGTGAATGTAGTTGAGAATCTGAAATGA
>JAKACY010000067.1:6730-11279 GCA_021821025.1 Bacillota bacterium
GCCCACAATCACCGCCAACACCAAGATCATGATCGGTTCAAGCAGCGCCTTGAGTCGATCAGCATTCGCGTCTACTTCTGCCTCGTAAAAGTCTGCAATTTTAGACAGCATCAGATCGAGTGCGCCTGTCTGTTCACCGATGACCATCATATTGGAGACCATCGGCGGAAAAAACTTGTTGCGAGCGATGGGGCCCGACAGGGATCTCCCCTCCTGGAGGCTTGCCGCTGCTTGCGACAAAGCGTCGCTGACAAGAGAATTGCCCACGATATCGCTTGTCAGCGTTAGAATTTGCATCGTGGGGACCGCGCTGGCGAAAAGCGAGCTCATACTGCGCGTCATGCGAGCGATGAGCGACTTTTTGAACAGACCTCCCACGATCGGAAGGCGAATCTTAAGCACATCTTTCACATGCCGATAGCTGATATCGTGCTCTAGATAGCGATCCAAGATATAGATACCTGCAGCTAGCAAGATGAGCATCCACCCAAAATGAACAAGCCAGTTGCTGACTCCGATCACGATGCGCGTCGGCAGTGGAAGTTTCTGATGATAAGATGAATACAGCCCGACGAAGACAGGCACGATTTTAACCAATAAGAAGATCGTAACCACAACTGCCATGACACTGACCAAAATCGGGTAGGTCAAAGCGGATTTGATCTTCTCGCGCGTGTAATACTCGCGTTCAAAGAAAAGGGCGATGCGCTCCAACGATTCATCGAGATTACCTGATACCTCGCCCGCCCGCATCAGGTTGACGAAAAGGGCCGGGAAAATATCCGGAAAGTCCCCAATCGCATCCGATAAGGCCCTGCCTCGCTCCAAGCTAGCGACCACTTCGAGCAGGGCTTTTCGCAGCGGTTTAGACTCGGTCTGTTGGGCCAATAATCGAATTCCATCCAGCAAAGTGACGCCTGCGCGGACGACTGTTGCAAACTGCCTACAAAAGACGGCAAAGTCTTGCGACCTCACCTTCTTGCCGAAATAAACCTCTGCCTCCCACCACTTATCGCGAGATTTTCGCTTAATCGACGTGACAAACAGCCCTTGCTCGCGCAGATTCGTGACAGCCGTGCCCTGGTCATGTGCGCTTGCAACCCCTTTTTGCTTTTTCCCACTGCGCGCGACCGCAACGTACGAAAACTGAGGCAACGCCCGCACCTCCAGAATCGATCATCGAATCTCATGAGAGCCTAGTTTACATAACCGTCGGCGCCCACTCCTGTACGTACTGCTTATAGACAGAATCATGAATGAGTTTACTGTTAAACAGTTCTCGCAGGCTCATCTCCATCGTCTGCATGCCATATGCGCGCCCCGTCTGCATTGCGCTACGAATCTGATGGACTTTCTCGGAACGAATCAGGTTTGCAACCCCCGGGGTATTGATCATCACCTCGACGGCCGCAACCCGAGATGCGCCGTTCGTGCGCGACAAGAGACGCTGCGACATGATCCCGACAAGCACACCCGCCAGTTGTATCCGAATCTGCTGCTGTTGTCCCGGTGAAAATACGTCGATCATTCGGTCGATCGACTGCGGCGCGTCTGGCGTGTGGAGTGTCGACAAAACCAGATGCCCCGTTTCTGCAGCGGTGATCGCCGTCGTGATCGTCTCGAGATCGCGAAGCTCACCGACTAAAAGCACGTCTGGGTCTTGACGCAAAGCGGCGCGCAATCCTTTGGCAAACGACTTCGTATCAAGACCCACTTCCCGCTGATCGATCACACACAAATCATGTTTATGTAGGTATTCGATCGGATCTTCCAGCGTGATGATATGCCGGCGCTGCGTATGGTTCATATAATCAACCAAGGCAGCGAGCGTCGTCGATTTCCCACTCCCAGTGGGGCCTGTCACGAGCACGAGCCCCTGGCTCTTATCCGCAAAACTACGCACGACTTCGGGCAGGCGAAGCGATTCAAAGGAAGGTGCCTTGGCTGGCACCAGGCGCATCGCCATGGCAAAACAACCGCGTTGTAAAAAGGCGTTAACCCGAAAGCGGGACAGCCCAGCGATGCTATAGGAGATGTCGAGTTCCCCTTCTTGCTGCAACATTTCCCACTGCTCGTTTGTCAAGACGGCTCTAACCATCGCCACGGTATCTGCGGGCGCGAGCGCTGGACGATCCATCATCTGCAAGTCGCCATTGATGCGAAGAATTGGCGGGGCGCCCACCGTCACATGCAAGTCTGATGCGCCGCTTGTCGCGGCTAGCGTCAGCAACTCATGAATCGATTCCAAGAAAACTCCCCCAGAAGCGTGATGGTATCCTGATTATCGGCGCAAAAAGGCTTATTTTATCGCAGTTTGACGCATCACTTCTGAAATCGTGGTGATACCTCGCGATGCTTTGGTCAATCCGTCATCACGCAGCGTTGTGAACCCTTGAGATTTCAATCTATCTTGAATTTGACCAGAAAACGAACGCGCCGTCACCATTTCACGAATTGATGAATCGATCTCTAAGATTTCATGGATGGCGACTCGCCCCTTGTAGCCCGTGCGTCCACATAGACCACAGCCCCGGCCAACTGCTAAATGATCGGCTGATAATCCATACGCATTCAGCATCTGGCGCTCGTCGGATGTAGGCTGGTACGGCGCTTTGCAATCAGGGCAGATCGTGCGCACGAGGCGCTGCGCGATCACGCCAGAAACTGCAGAAGCCACCAAAAATGGCGGTGCGCCCATATCGATCAGCCTGGTAATCGTCTCCACAGCGCCCGTTGTATGTATGGTGGACAACACGAGATGGCCCGTCAAAGCGGCCCTGATCGCGATTTCTGCTGTCTCTAGATCGCGGATTTCCCCGATCATCAAGATATCCGGATCCTGCCGTAAAATTGCGCGCAAGCCTTTGGCAAATGTCATTCCGGTCTGCAAGTTAACAGGCACCTGATTGACTCCTGCCATCAGGTACTCAACCGGATCTTCAATCGTGAGGACGTTGACCTCTTGGTGGTTCACCTCTTGAAGGGCCGAATAAAGTGTCGTCGTCTTCCCGCTCCCCGTCGGGCCAGTTACCAACACGATACCGCTGGTTTGCGTCAACATGTGCCGAAATTGCGCCAAATTTGGCGCACTAAAGCCAAGGAAATCGAGCCCTTTGACGCCTATCGCAGCATCAAGAATTCGAAGCACGGTCTTTTCCCCATAGATGGTCTGCAAAGTGGATACGCGGATGTCCACGTCCTTGCCATTGATGACGACATGCATGCGCCCATCTTGAGGCAAACGGCGCTCCGCGATGTTCAGATTCGCGATAATTTTCAACCGCGCCGTCACCACATCCTGAAGTCCTTTCGCTAAAACTTGCTCTGTACGCAGCACCCCGTCGAGCCGAAAACGAATCCTCATGCCATCGCCAGTGGGATCAAAGTGAACATCGCTGGCATGTTCCGCCACGGCTTGTCCGAGAATCTGATTCACCAGACGCACTACAGGAGAATCCTCCTGCGTCAAAGATGCATCCGACAATCCCTCGCGATCATCTTGCACCACAGATTGCGACAATTCCCCAAGGGATTCTTTCATGCCATAAAATCTATCTACGAATAGCCGCACTTCATCGCGAGCCGCAATCATCGCCTCGATCTGAAACCCGGTCGCCATGCGCAGGTCTTCGATCGCATAGTGGTCCAAAGGGTCCGCCATTGCGACGACCAGGCGATTTTTAGCGCGCCGCAACGGAAAGATCATGTGGCGCAAGGCCAAAGATTCAGGCACCATAGCTACAACGGAAGGGTCGATCGTCTCACGGGACAAGATCACATGAGGCACACCAAGTTGAAATTCGAGGACTTCGATGAGTTGACGCTCTGTCACGAGGCCCTGCGCAATCAACAGGTCGCCTAAGCGTTCTTTTGTCGCCCGTTGAATGGCCAACACTTGATCTAACTGGTCTTTGGAAATAATATTTGCATCTATCAACAAGTCACCTAAGCGTCTGCGAACCATCTATAAAAACTCCCCTGGATATCCGCGTACACGTTTCTCTTGCAGAATCCAAGGCGCGCGCGAGGATCCTAAAATCCGTACGACGAAGGATTCTGCAGGAGACGAATGCATGTACCTGCAAGATAAATCGATCAACGAGCCAAGATTCTAGCGATTAGAGACCAACACATCTTGTTGCGGGTTTTCCTTCAACCACGTTGCTAGTGAACGCCCCACTTTCCAGATATCACCAGCCCCCATGGTCAATACCAGGTCTCCAGGTTGTACGGTCTCCTGCAAATAGCTCAAGATATCTTCCTTGGATGCCTTATACTTTGCCTCATGGTTGCTGCGCTCGCGAATCATTTTGACGAGATTTTCTGCATTCACACCCGCGATCGGTTTTTCTCCAGCAGGGGAATAGATATCCGCGATGACCACATCATCAGCCTCGCCAAACGCTTCTGTGAATGCGTCAAATAAGTGAAATGTACGCGTATATCGCTGCGGTTGAAAGACGGCCACGATGCGCTTTTGCGCGGACTTCAGTGCACGGATCGTCGCGCGAATCTCTGTGGGGTGGTGTGCGTAGTCATCGACGATGCG
>JAKACY010000068.1 GCA_021821025.1 Bacillota bacterium
TGCTGCGATTATTACAGCGAGCGATCAGATTTATGATGGCGAGCAAGATGATCTGTCCGGGCCGATGCTCGCCGGGATGTTGATGGATTTAGGGTACGGAGTCGTGGCTCAGACTGTCGTCGCTAATTCCGCAGACATGGTGGATGAGGCAGTCTCGGATCTAGTGGCGTTTGAAGTGCCCCTGATCTTGATTACAGGCGATACGGATCGACTCCTAAGTAAAAGGCCGGAGAACCTCGCAGAAATGTTTGAAGAGGTGGTGCCCGGAGTGGCTGCGAAAACGCGGGAACAAGCAGCTGTGCTTAACCGTTTTGGCGTAACAGGTCAAGCGGCGCTTTGGACACAAAATCAAACGCTGATTGTTAACCTGCCGGGAGAGGCGCAGGCAGCAACTGAACTCTTGCAACAGATGTCTGGCCTGTTGCCGAGTGCATTGCAGATCCTACAGTAACGGGATTACGATACATAGATGCATGGCACTTCTTAGGATCGAGGCGGTTTCGTCGTCAAACTAGGATGCTTTAAGCGACCGCGCTTTTGATCGCGGTAGTAGATAAACCCGCCAAGATAAGTTGTCCCAAGTACGGTCATAACGGTGCCGAGTACAAATCTCCACCACTGGTCAGGGACGCCTGCCATCTGATTGATGGCTCCGATGCGAATCAGGTTAATGCCACCGCCTGCAATGATAAAAATAATTGTTAATACCAGCCATGCCACACCTCGTCTAATCATGTATAGATCTCCTTTATAAAATGAAACGGACGCGTTTTTACGTGATAACTATACCGTGATTTTGGGACGAAGTACAAGGATTGAGCTCGCTCCAGTATAATGAATGCGATTCGTGTTTTATTGATACATTTGCGTCATGTGAAACTTGGATATGAATCTTATGATGATATGTGGTTTAGGAGGTGGACGTTTGGCCGAATTCGATGTCGTAGTCATCGGAGGAGGGACCGGCGGTTATGTCGCCGCGATTCGGGCAGCGCAACTCGGGATGTCTGTTGCGGTGGTCGAGAGGCATAAGCTAGGCGGAACCTGTTTACATCAAGGGTGCATTCCCTCCAAGGCGCTGTTGCGCTCTGCAGAGATTCAGTCTATCGTGAAAAATGGAGAGGTTTTCGGTCTCGTTACAGAGAATATCAGCTTTAGTCTGGGCAAGGCGATGCAACGTAAAGATGCGATTGTCAATCAGCTCTATAAAGGCGTTCAGTTTTTGATGAAAAAGCACGGGATCACCGTGATCGAAGGCGTCGGCCACGTGATGGGCTCTTCCATCTTCTCGCCGACTGCAGGCGCGGTGCGCGTGCAAGGAGTGAGTGAAGAAATTGTTCTGACGCCTCGCTTCACTGTGATCGCGACTGGGTCAAGACCACGCGCCTTTTCTGTTCTTCCGTTTGATGGGGAGCATATTTTATCTTCAGAGGATGTTCTTCGCATGACTGAGATCCCGACATCCGTGATCATCATAGGTGGGGGTTCGATCGGAGTCGAATGGGCATCAATGTTTGCGGATTTTGGTTCAGATGTCACGTTGATCGAATCCCAGTCACGTATTCTGGGCAGCGAGGACGAGGATATTTCATCCGAGATGTTGCGGCTTTTTAGAAAGCGCGGTGTGAAGGTTATCACAGATGCCACGGTGGTTGATGAAAGTCAAGATGATCATGGCGTCACGATAAGAGTCAACGCAGTCGGGAAAGAAATGGAGTTTACCGCGCAAAGAGTGGTTGTGGCGATTGGTCGCAGCCCAAACACGGAAGGTATTGGCCTTGATGCGGCGGGTGTGACGTTGCAGGACGGGTTTATTGTCGTGGATGATCAGATGAAAACAGCTGAGAACAACATTTATGCCATCGGCGATGTCATCGGCAGGGTACAACTTGCGCATGTGGCTGCTTATGAGGGCGTCGTCGCGATAGAGTCGATCGCTGGGCTTAACCCGGATCCGCTTGATTATGGCAAGATCGCACGCTGTACATACGGTAGACCGGAAGTGGCGAGCGTTGGCATCTCAGAGCACATGGCGCGGCAAGCGGGATTCGATGTGAGAGCCGGGAAATTTTCGTTTAAGGCAAACGGCAAGGCCTTGATCTATGGAGAAGCCGATGGATTTGTAAAGGTTGTGTCTGATCAAGCAACGGGTGATGTGCTAGGCGTTCATATGATTGGTCCGCAGGTGACCAACCTCATCTCTGAAGCTGCCTTAGCGCAGATTCTAAACGCAACACCATGGGAGATCAGCCGCGCGATTCATCCGCATCCTACTCTTTCAGAGGTGCTTGGTGAGGCGTCTCTTGATGCGTTGGGACAAGCGATACACGGTTAGGAGGAACTGTGGTATGGCATTTGAGATAGGGGAGACGGCTGTGAAACGGCATCGGCACATCGGTTTAACTGACCAAGATGTGATGAATATCTATGAAAATATGCTATTGGCGCGCGTTCTGGATGAAAGGATGTGGCTCTTAAACCGCGCTGGTAAGCTGCCGTTCGTGGTTTCAGGACAAGGGCAGGAAGGCGCGCAGGCTGCAGCGGCTTATGCCTTGGATAAACAGCGAGACGTGATTTTGCCGTATTACAGAGACCTCGCGATGGTTCTCGCTTTCGGTGAGACGCCACTTGATATTTTGTTGGCCAACTTCGGACGAGCCAATGATTTGAGCAGCGGGGGCAGGCAGATGCCTGGGCATTTTAGCGCGCGTCGCCACCGCATCTTTTCTCAGTCTAGCCCTGTGACGACGCAGTTACCGCATGCGGCAGGAATCGCGCTTGCGGCGAGAATGCGCGGGGAAGATCTTGTCACCTATGTGTCCTTTGGCGAGGGTTCGAGCAATCAAGGGGATTTTCATGAGGCTTGTAACTTTGCCGGTGTGCATAAGTTGCCGGTGATCTTCTTTTGCGAAAATAATCACTATGCGATTTCTGTGCCGCTGCATAAGCAGATCGGAAGTAAGTACGTCGCAGATCGGGCCGCGGGGTATGGTTTCCCAGGCATCGTTGTCGACGGCAACGACGTGTTGTCCGTTTACGCTCATATGAAAGACGCTGTCGAGCGGGCGCTGCGAGGGGAAGGACCTACGCTGATCGAGGCATTGACCTATCGACTTCATCCACATTCTAGCGACGATGACGATCGCTCGTACCGCTCTAAAGAAGAGGTGGAAGCAGCGAGAGCACGTGATGCCCTCGTGACATTCCGGCGTTATATGATCGATGAAGGCGTCCTGACAGAACAAGAGGAAAAAGACTTGCGAAACCGCCTGACCCAAGACGTCGATCGCGCGATTGAAGAGGCAGAACGTTCGCCTTTGCCTGCTCCGGAATCCGCTTTGAACCACGTCTACGCGGATGGTAAGTGAGGTTCGACTGCGCGATCAGCAGCCCTTTAGTGAGGAGGTAGACGTATGTCTGTCAAATTATATATAGATGCGATTACTGATGCGATGCGTCAGGAAATGGAGAGGGACCCCGCCGTATTTATCCTGGGTGAGGATGTGGGCGTGCGTGGCGGTGTGTTTCGCACGACGCAAGGGCTCATCGATCAGTTTGGCGAAGAGCGCGTGATGGACACGCCCTTGGCCGAATCCGCGATCGTGGGGGTCGCAGTCGGCGCAGCTGCTTATGGAATGAGACCGATTGCTGAGATTCAGTTTGCAGACTTCATCTTGCCTGCAGTCAATCAAATCATCAGCGAGGCAGCCAAGCTTCGCTATCGTTCCAATAATGACTGGCAGTGTCCACTGGTCATTCGCGCACCTTTTGGCGGCGGTGTGCACGGTGCGCTGTACCACTCTCAGAGCCTTGAGGCTTTGTTCTATCACATTCCTGGGCTGAAAGTTGTCATTCCGTCGACGGCTTATGACGCAAAGGGGTTGCTTATATCCGCGATTCGCGATCCTGATCCTGTAATTTACTTTGAACACAAGGGAATGTACCGATTGATCAAAGATGAGGTGCCAGATGACGATTACGTGGTACCCATTGGTAAGGCAGCGGTTCGCCGTGACGGTACGGACATCACAGTGATCACTTATGGTCTGATGTCGCACTATACGTTAACGGCTGCAGAAGAGTTGGCAAAAGAGGGAATTTCGGCCCATGTTTTGGATCTGCGGTCGATCCTCCCGCTCGATAAAGAGGCGATTTTGGAGGCAGTTCGTAAGACGGGCAAGGTGCTGATTGTGCACGAAGACAACAAAACTGGCGGCGTAGGGGCCGAAGTGTCCGCGATTATCGCAGAAGAAGCCTTATTTGAACTGGACGCTCCGATCGCGCGTCTTGGTGGTCCGGAAATTCCAGCGATGCCGTTTAGTCCACCACTCGAAAAATTTTATATGCTAAATCCGGATAAAATCGCGAAAGCCATGCGGGAACTTGCTGCTTTTTAGATGGCTTTAAGGAGTGTATACGGTGGCAACAGTCGTAATGCCCAAATTAGGTGAAAGTGTGACGGAAGGAACGCTTGGCCGTTGGCTGAAGTCGGTGGGAGATACGGTTGAAAAGTATGAGCCACTCGCCGAGGTCATCACGGATAAAGTGACCGCGGAGGTACCCTCAGACTTTGTTGGGGTGCTCGCGGAGATCCTGGTGCAAGAAGGGGAAACCGTCGGCGTAGGCACTGTGATCGCCACGATTGTAGAGCAGGGTGAATTGACAAGGAGGCCTGTCATGACTGAGGCCGCAGCAGAAGGTACACCGGTCTGCAATGCTGCCGTGGATTCGAGGCGCAGTGCACCGATGCTCGCTGAGAAGCGATATTCACCGGCGGTAAGGCGGTTGGCGCACGAAGCGAAGGTCGACTTGTCGATGGTACAAGGTACGGGGCTGGGTGGAAGGGTGACGCGGCGTGACGTGCTTCAGTACATTGAGCAGAAAAAGGTGGCGCAAGGTGTCACACCCGAGAGCCTAAGATCAGCTTCAGTTCAGACGATAGGACGGCAACTGGGGCAATCGAATGCTGATCCAGCGTATGTTGGACCACAGGCACAGGTCGGCATGGCGCAGAGGGCTTCGGCCGCCGACGTAGATCGCTTTGATGAGCGGGTGCCGATTACCCCAGTCAGGCATGCGATCGCGCGCCACATGGTTGAGAGCAAGCACGAGGCACCGCACGCGTGGACGATGGTTGAAGTTGATGTGACTTCACTTGTCCGTTTTCGGGATAAGATCAAAGGGCAATTTAAACAGCGCGAGGGATATGATCTCACTTATTTGCCATTTTTCATAAAATGCGTCGTGGAATCGCTCAAAGAGCATCCGATGATGAACTCGCAGTGGGCCGATGATCACATTCTGGTTCATCGGGATGTCCATATATCACTGGCTGTGGCCACAAAAGACGCACTATTCGTTCCGGTCATCTTTCATGCAGACCACTTGAGCATAGCTGGGATCGCAGGTGCAGTATCCGATTTGGCGGCGCGCGCAAGGTCGGGAAAATTGACTGTGGATGAACTAAAAGGTGGCACGTTCACGGTTAATAACACTGGCGCGTTTGGCTCTGTCTTATCTTATCCCATCATCAACTACCCGCAGGCCGCGATTTTGTCAGTGGAATCGATCGTGCGTCGACCGGTGGTGGTCGGTGAAGATAGTATTGCCATTCGTTCAATGGTAAACTTATGTTTAAGCGTGGATCATCGCATTCTGGATGGCTGGATCGCAGGACAATTTTTGCGCTCTGTAAAGCAAAAACTCGAAGCGATTGGCGATCAGACGAGTATTTATTAGTATAAGTGTCTTGATAGGGGAATGGCTCATGAAGGTTTTAGACGACAAGACTTTCGATGGTATACAGAGCGACGAGAATATCGCTACTTCAGATATACCCGTGAATCGTCCACTGCGCAGGCCCGAGTGGTTGAAAGTGAGGCTGAAGACCGAAGGGGGATTCCAGGATTTAAAAGGAATCCTACGCGGTGAAGGATTACATACGGTTTGTGAAGAGGCGAAATGTCCAAATCTTTATGAGTGCTGGGCTCACCGAACGGCGACTTTCATGATTCTAGGAAACGTGTGCACGCGGGCGTGTAGATTTTGCGCTGTGACGCCGGGAAAACCGTCGGACGTGGACTTGCTTGAGCCGCAAAGGGTGGCAGATGCAGTGATTAAGATGCAGTTGCGACATGCTGTGGTAACCGCCGTGGCGCGTGATGATCTTTTGGATGGTGGCGCTTCGGTATTTGCTGCCACGATCGATGCGATCCGTAGAGCTAGTCTAGAGTGTAAAGTGGAAGTGTTGATCCCAGACTTCATGGGCGATCGCGATGCGCTTGAAGTCGTGATGAACGCGAATCCGGATATCTTAAATCACAACGTAGAGACTGTACGAAGACTGTCGGATCGGGTGCGTTCGAAAGCGAAGTATGATCGCTCATTAGAGCTTCTATCGCGAGCGCTAGCCATGAAACCGGATATTCCAACGAAGTCCAGTATCATGCTGGGTGTGGGTGAAACTTGGGAAGAGATTTTAGAGACGATGAATGATCTGCGAGCAGTGGGTGTCAGCATCATCACGATCGGTCAATACTTGCAGCCGACAAGAAGACACCTTCCTGTGAGCAAGTATTACACGCCAGATGAGTTTAGCGCCTTGCGCAAAGAAGGCAAAGCGCGTGGATTTAAACATGTGGAATCCGGCCCCTTGGTGCGCAGTTCATATCATGCGCACGAGCAGGCGCAGGGTGCGGCAAGAGGTTAAATCACTATTTAAGGCGTGCCGATGGATGTGTATCGGCACGCCTTGACATTGACTTGGGAGATGAGGTCATGAATAAACCGCGCGTGATCGTCACGCAACGGACAACACACGAGGGTTTGCTGGCCGAACTGAGCCGGTTAGATGAGCACTGCGATGTCAGACGCGCCTCGGGTGCAGCCTTAACGCATGATGAGTTGAAAAATTGGCTACAAGATGCTGAAGGTTGGATTACGGGTGGAGAAAAAATCGATGCACAGCTGCTGGAATCGGCTCAAAAGCTTCGCGTGATCTGCCAGCCTTCCGTAGGATATGACAACATCGATGTCGCTGCATGTACGAGTCGGCACATCCGAATCGGTAACACGCCGGGAGTGTTGACCGAAGCGACGGCCGACTTGGGATATGGGCTTTTACTAGCCGCGGCTCGCAAGATCACTGAGGGTTGGGATTATGTGCGCGGAGGTGATTTTGGGAGAGGGGAGGCATTTCCATTTGGTGTAGATTTATATGATAAAATATTGGGCATCGTCGGGATGGGGCAGATCGGAGTTGCAATCGCGAGGCGCGCAAGAGCGAGCGGCATGCGGATCATTTATCATAATCGTAAGGAATCGGCGCAAGCGGGCGAACTGCAGGCTCGCTATGTTGACATGAATGAACTTTTGACAGAGTCCGACTTTGTGCTGCTTCTGACACCTCTGACGCCTGATACCAGGAAGCTCATCGGCGCAGAGCAATTTACATTGATGAAAAAGACGGCGTTTCTCATCAATATGGCGCGAGGACTGGTCGTTGATACGGACGCGTTGGTGCACGCCCTGCAAACGGGGAAGATTGCTTTTGCGGCTCTTGACGTGACTGATCCGGAGCCACTGCCCGCCGATCATCCGCTGCTTAAAATGGATCATGTACTGATCTCGCCGCATATTGGCAGTGCAACGAATGAAACTCGCACGCGTATGGAACGGTTGACCGTCGACAACTTGCTCGCAGGCATTTTTGGTCGTCCGATGCCACAGTGTGTCAACCCGGACGCGTAATCTAAGGTGGTTTAGCGAGGCAGCTTATTCGCAGATGGAAAGGGGACGCGATCGTTGCGCTTATCAGTGACTTTGGCGCCAGCCTTTCCTAGAAAAATGTTAACGCGCCTAGTAGGATCGTTCGCTCGTAGTAGGCTCAGCAAGAGTGCGATCCCGCTGTTTGCGAGGAGATACCGCGTCGCAATTGATGAGGCTGAAAAGAGTCTGACAGAATATCGTACACTGACGGAATTTTTTACTCGGCGGCTAAAGACAGGTGCGCGCCCAATCCACCAAGATGGGCGCATCATCACCAGCCCGTGTGACGGTGTGCTCTCCGAAACTGGCGTGATTGAACAAGGGCGGCTTATACAAGCAAAAGGTATCTCTTACTCGCTATCGCAAATGTTAATGTGTGATCCAGCTTTAACGGCGCGTTTTGAGGGTGGTTTTTTTGCCACGATTTATCTGAGTCCGTCCGATTACCATAGGATCCATATGCCTCTGGATGGCCGGATAGTGGGGTACGCGTACGTGCCGGGGACCTTTTATCCCGTTAATCGCGTCGGTGTCAGCTCTTTGCCGGGTTTATTTGTGAAAAATGAACGGTTGGCCACTTTGGTAGACAGCGAATATGGCCGTTTTGTAATCGTGAAAGTCGGGGCACTCATTGTAGGTGGTATCCAGTCTGTTTACGAGCGTCGTGACCCTCGATTGCAAAGTGATGAATTAACGTGGTTTTCCGTAGCTGACTGTGTGTTAGATAAAGGTGATGAACTGGCATATTTTGAGTTTGGTTCAACCGTTGTACTGATCTTTGAACCTGGCATGGTCGAACTTTCGTCCGTTGTTGCAGAAGGTGAAAGGCTGTTCATGGGCATGCGTTTAGCATCACTGGGCACGACGAGGACGTAAAAGCACCAGCAAAAATGGATCATAAAGTAGAGTGCGGGGTAGTTTGCCGAATTGATCGTGATAAGGGGGTGCGTGATGACTGAAAAGAACGCCTTAGAGCGGGGCTAGCCACGGACATGATCACGCTGATGTCCACGATCACCTGCATAACCACGAGCATAATAACCACGTTCATCACTATCACGGCGACGATCACCCTCATGACCATGATGGTGTGTTTCATTCGCATGCGCCTTTAGGTCAGATGAAATTGGCGTTTTCTTTAACCTTGGACGGGAACGTGACGGTTCGTGACAGCCAGACCATCTTGCGCGCCATGGAAGATCGCCTGATCGGCATGGGAATCGGCCACGTGACAATTCAAGTCGAAGATGCTGATCATCCGCATGGAGAATCTGAGTTTTGTGAGCCGCAGCACTTGGACGCAGACGACTAAAGAATGGCGGCACCATCATGAATGTCAGCTCAACGTCTGGACTGCGTGCTGCGGCTACGACGTCCGCCTACTCAGCATCTAAGTTTGGCGTCATGGGTTTCACCGAGTCCTTGCAAGAGGCCAGAAAGCACAATATTCGCGTGACTGCGCATACTCGTGAATCAGGCGGGAACGGGGAGTAAGGGTTCATTCGACGATATACAGGCCTTTCCCGGATCGTATGTCTTCCAGTCCTTCGACACATACGCCGTATGATCGCCACGAACACGTGTGACAAAGCGTGTGGATATCGTTTGGAATCATGTTTTGTGCGATGGCTTTTTCTAACTCACCCCACGCCACATGCTCCCCTATGGCGACACCGAGTTGCGCTAAGATCGCTGCGTCTCGTTGATAAATATTTGTGTCTTCACAGTGGTAGGGGAGATAGTTCGGGAACTTTTTGCACAGATCATCAGGGCCCTCTACCAGAACGATTTCAGTATTGGGAGACTGTCGCAGGGCTTGATGCAGGCGCGTCATGTTAGCCACATATTCTGGCGAGTACCCCATGCCGCGGTAACCTGGCAAGCACAATAAGTGGTGTCCTCGCAATCGAAACATCGTTAACCCTCCCAGCAAATAACTGTAGTAAAGTCATTGTACACACTAGGACGACACCGCTGTCAATAAACCACATCTGAGAAACGGTCACTTACTCTAGATCAACTACCAGATACTGATCATAAAAATGTCCACAGTCTGGAATAGGAGACTGTGGACATTTTCACATACTTAGTTGAACTTACTGGAACTCGGAAGAAGTCTAAGGAAACGTTCCTCAGATCTTTGCTGATCCGTCTTTGTTGCTCGTTCCATAGTTCATGAATGTAGCGCCTTCCGTCGAAGGTTTGCCTGCTACACCCAGTAGTTTCTGGCCTTTACGGTATCTGATATAACCGTCAACACCGATCAGGCTTGCGTAGCTTGGGAACTTGAGCCAGATAATGTCTGTGACAAGGTAGCCAAAGTTGTTGGCCGCGCCAGCAGCTGCATACTGCAAGTTCAAGAAGATTGCTACTGCTATGGTCCAGACAAATCCGAAACCGAAGAAGATGAAGAGACCGATAAGAATTTCAAGTGCAACGACCAAGAAGTCAACGAGACCACCCATATGCAAGAAAATATTGTTTGAGAACCAGACGAGCAAATCGTTCAGGTGCAATGGATCTGGACCATGCGAATGTTGAATGGCCGCAACCATGCCTTGGATTAACCCACCACTGTTGAATTTACCGTCACTGAGCCAGTGTTCGACTGTCATCTTACTCCATCCCGCATTGAACCAATCCCAGCCGAATATCAATCTGGAAATAGTGAAGACAACGACTACGACAGCGTTCCACCAGCTCTTTTTTAATTCGGTGGCTACTGCATTAAAATACCCACCCATGTATAGGACCTCCTAGAAATAATGGTTTCAAATCTGAAACCGTGATGTCCGTTCAGTATTAATGTTCCAATTCTTGACGTCATCCCTGCTCTTATAATGCTCTTAGCTACGTGAGTTTGGGAGGTCCGTTATGATGTTCTTTAGTTGCAGATGTGACTAGCAAAGAGCTAGTTCAATAAGGGAGATCATATAGTCGGTCGCGATTAGTTAGATCGTACGAGGGACCATAGGCCGCACCGTTGGGCCATCAATCTCATGTGGGGGGCATATGAAAGGGCTGTCGTCAGAGCAGTGAGCAATCGGCGAATCCAGCCGCAGAAATTCTCAGCTACTTGTACGAGTTTTCTGATGTCACACCACACGATTGGCGAGATGCACTGCTAAAAAAGCATTCGACGATCTGGATAGTCGTTCAAAATCGTTAGACATGGCACGCAACCGATTCAGGTAAGCCCCTTTGCCAGCGTCGCCTTTTTTTACCAAGTCTTCAGCGCGCTTGGCGACTCGAGTCAAATGTATGAATTTTGGGAATGTCAAGTACTAGACATTGGTGGGATTTATCGATACTATTAATGCTGTCGCTTGCATAAGTTAGCTTCATAGGATAACGGTATATTTCGGGAAAGGTGTTCACTTGCGGGTGAACTTAATAGGGAAACCGGTGCAAATCCGGTGCGGTCCCGCCACTGTAAGGGCGAACTGAGGTCAATAACCACTGAGTCGAAAGACTTGGGAAGG
>JAKACY010000069.1 GCA_021821025.1 Bacillota bacterium
GCACGTTGCCCTGCTTTGTTCACGGCGGTCATCGTCTCATGCGGCGCACGCTTTAATCCCACGATCCCTTTTTGAAGGTCGATGACCACTAGCGCTGTGCGTTTTGCATCCAGCATGAATTCCATTTCTAAAGCCCCTTTCTAAACCTTACGTTCACGTTTGATTTTAGCCTCTCTGCCATGAAAGTGCAACAGTGCGACGGTGAGGACGATATCCCCCGCCTTATCGGTCATTGTAGGCATCGTCCTTTGCGTTATCCCAGTCACGCAGTGAATGTTGAACAACCTGGCGATAAAAACCTTCAGTCTCAAGCTTCTTGATCATTTCGCCTCGTGTGATCGGATGAATTGGTGCCGTTTGCGACACCACTCAACTGCCTTACCACTTCTTCTGGCGGCTTCAATTGGCGTGTGAAATGTAAGGTTATCAAATTATTTACGAGATGGCAGCCACCGTCGCCAGGTCCCGCTTGTCGATCGCCAGATTTGGGTTCACGTTCAGGCCGCTCAAACATCGGCCGATGATCTTGCCAATCCGAAGCTGGATCAGTTCCTCTGGCACCAGTTCTTCGTCAAACAAGCCGCGCTCGACGTTGATCTTGTCCTGAACAAAGGTCGCGATCACTTCCCGCCCAAATGAGCCTTCATGGCGGAAAGAGGATGCACTTACTTAAGGTAAGGTTCCCACGTTCCTAAATAGTCATCATCCCATGCGAATCTCAAAAATACTTTTCGATTTCCCGCATACACATATGTAGTGTAAGGTTCTATTCCACAAAGACGGAGGAATGCAGCATTCATTCAAACGCGATGCGCAAAACCACGATCATTCAAAACAAACGCTTTCATCACTCATTCTTTATTTAACTGTCTTTCTAAATATCGCAGGCACATCAACCCATGGATGGAGGCACATCAAGAGATGAAGGCTGTTATCATGGCGGGCGGTAAAGGAACTCGCTTGTTGCCCCTAACGCATCGCACACCAAAACCCATGCTCCCACTTTTAGATCGACCCACCCTTGAATATGTCATCGAACTTTTGGTCACCCACGGCATACGCGATATCATGATCACCGTGTGTTACAAAGCAGATGCAATCAAGCAGTACTTTGGCGATGGTTCAAAGTTTGGAGCGCGCATCAAATACTCGGAAGAGTTTCATCCGCTGGGCACCGCCGGTGGCGTGCGCAGGATCATGGAATGGCTCGATGATACCTTCATCGTGATGAGTGGCGACGGATTGACGGACTTTGATTTGGGGCACGCGATCGCGTTTCACCACAGCAAGCGATCTATCGCCACCTTGTTATTAAAGCGCGTCACTTGCCCTGAGGGATTTGGCGTCGTTTTGACCAACGATGGCCGCGAAGTGCAGCAGTTTATTGAAAAACCGAAGTCATGGTCAAAAGACCACACTTATCAAATCAATACGGGGATTTACATTTTCGAACCTGATATTCTGCAATACATTCCCTGCGATATTCCGTATGACTTTGGACGTCAGGTATTTCCGGCACTGATCGAATCTGGGGTGAAGGTGTATGGGTACGAGGCAGAGGGCTACTGGTCTGACATCGGAACCCTTCACCAATACTATCTCACGCAGCTCGATATGATCTATGGCAAGGTCAAAGTCCGGTTGCCCGGAGAAATCTCCATACCTGATGTTTTGTTTGTATCGCCGACCGGTCAGCCGGTTTGAGGTGATGCCCAGCGGCTGCAATCGAAAATGGGGTTAGAAATGGTCCCATCTGCATATTGAAAAGCCTCCCATGACCAGGGCTATAAAACCCTGGTCATGGGCTTTTTTATGGGCAGCCCAATTGTTACGAGTGCCCAGCAATAGGCGTGGCACTTTTGCAAACAAAACATAGTGTAATTTAGCCACGATCTTTCACGACTGCCAGAGGAGTGAGTGTCATGATCACGCGAGCACTGAGTGTTTTAGAGACGATGCGCCAGGAAAATGGTCTTTATGTCGCCAGCGTCTCCGAAGGCTATCAGTACATCTGGGTGCGCGACACATGCTATTCTGCCCTGGTCCACCTAAATTCTCATGATGGCCGCTATGAAGAGACACTGCGATCCCTACTGAATATCTTTCACAGTTACGAATGGAAAATTCGCTTTCATTGCGAGAAACGCCCATACGAAGCTTATGAGTACATTCATCCGCGGTACAGTGTTAAGACGGGGTCAGAACTCACCGACCCTTGGGGCAATGCGCAAAATGATGCTATCGGATTATTTTTGTTTACAGTTGGCATGGGTACTGCACGGGGGAAAAAGATTCTACGCGACGAACGGGACAGAGAGCTCATCGCTTTACTTGTTCGCTATCTGATCAATTTGGAATTCTGGCATGATGCAGATAACGGCATGTGGGAAGAAAACCGCGAGATTCACGCTAGCAGTGTTGGCGCTTGCACCGCCGGCCTTTTAGCAGTTAGAGGTATCGTAGACGTCGACTGGGAGTGGATCAAGCGGGGACTAACTCAGGTGCTGTCATTGTTTCCGCATGAAAGCGCATCAAAGACATGCGATTTAGCACAGCTTAGCCTAGTCTATCCGTACCGCCTGTTGCCACCGGATATGTCACTGCATGTGGTCACACAGGTCGAACAGAACTTATTGCGAAAACTTGGCACAATCCGCTATGCTGGAGACCAGAATTATCAAGAAGACGGGCAAGAGGCGCAGTGGTGTCTGGGCCTGCCTTGGCTCGGGCTCTCTCATTTGACGCTGGGCAACGTTAAAAAGGCTAAATCCTACCTGCTGTGGACAGAAAGCGTTATGTCGGCACCAGGCGTGTTGCCGGAACTCTACCTTGGCCGCAGCGAGAGGCCAAACATCAACACGCCGCTTGCCTGGGCGCAATCCGTTTACATCGTGCTGTACCAAGAGCTAGCCGCACTAGCCACATGAAAAGCTTACGCTGATAGGTATAAGTGGCTCTGAAGGTTCATGTGCTTGATTTGACATGAACCTTTTTTAATCTCTATAACATAATCACATTGCAGGCAGCGAGGCGACATGATCTATGCAAGTCACGATTCTCACGGTGGCAGAGTACGCCAATGTATCCGCTGCCACTATGTCGCGCGTGCTGAATTCGTCTCACCTCGTGAACCAAAAAACGCGTCAGTGTGCCCGGATCCATTCGAACGCTTGGCTTTACCCGATGCAGTCGCACACCTTATCGTGCGCGGCCAGAGATCGAGACCACCTTCCACCCATATGCGAATACTGTCGCTTGTTACCTTTCATTTGAAATCTGGTTTTGTGAACTGAGTTCAGGTATCCTAGGTCGCGTAAGATACCTTCCCAGGCGCATAGATGGCACCTCAAGGTACCGATACGATAAAGCGGCAAGAACGAGGCTCACGACGACCGTTCCAGCGAGCAGCCAATACGGCGAAACATAGTAAGTCGACATAGCTCCAGGATACTGGACGGAAAGTGGATTCGTAAAAAGGTTGATGAAGGTCAAAAGCACGACGAGGTGCACGAGGTAGAGGCTGTAGGAAATGCGTCCGACAAATGCAATCGGGCGCCATTGTAACACAGATTGAAAGCGGATGGATGCTAAGGCAAGGATGATGAAATAGGCCGCTGCCAACATCGTAAACCAGTCTGACACAAGATCACCAGTCAGTCCCCACTGGTTCCAGCCAAAGTTATTTCCCCACGTGTAGACGATAAAAGCGATAATGCCATAGATCAGCCGCGTGGCGATGTGGCGATGACGCAAATACTCTACCAGTCCCTCGCGATGCTTCGCCAAGATCGCACCTACTATGAACATGAACGCATAGTGTGCGGTATCGAAGTAATTCGTAAAAAAGCTGATGCTATTTTGATAGGATACATGCAATATGATACCGCATACAGACAGTGCAAAACCCACCCAGAAGCTCCAGCGCCAGCTCACCTTCATCACAAACCAGATGAGAATCGGAAAGATGAGCGCAATGCGCATCTCCATGACCAGCGACCATACGACCGGATCAAAATACTGCTGATGAAACTGATCGATCATCATAATGTGTTGCAGGATCGGTATCCACCCGATGGGCCTAGACCAGAGATTACTCACAGGCACCCGATAAAATAGAAGTCGCATGACAAGCCCAAAGGCAACCGCAGCGATATAGGTCGGGTACAATCGACACAATCTGCGCATCAAGAAGGTGCCATAGTTGCGGGATTTGCCTTCTGTGTACGGCAAGGCCAGCACGAAGCCACTCAGAAGAAAAAAGAAGATGACTGCTTGATGGCCGGCTAGCAATACTTGTAGCGGCGTATTATATATCAATGGGAGCGCAGCCGCGATGCCCAGCAAAGAAGTCGAGTGGTACAACACCACACTCATAGACGCGATTCCGCGCATTGAATCCAACTCGATAAGACGCCCATATTGCCCTCTCATCCCACGCCTCCTAACATTCATTCACCTAGCCCACACAGCCCACACGTGCCTATACTTGATTATAATCTATCCTATGTCACAGTTCACTACCGTCGAACACCTTGCGCTAGATTAAACACGTATAGGTAGATGGTCTATGTTCCTTTTCAATGAGTATAACTGCGAATACAAAATTTTATCTGGATAATCCATTATAATGAAGCATACGGAGGGATGTTTAGTTGAGTACGAGCAGTGAATCACAAGCTTTACCAGATCGTTCATGTAAGTGGTACGAACCCAAGATGCGTATTCACTTGCGCTTGATCAAGTTCATACCGGAACCACTGGTGTTGTTGCTTTACGCCATGTTGATCGGACTGGTGGGCGGATACGGGGCCGTCGGATTTCGCAAGCTGATCGATGGATTTAATGTCCTTTTTGGAATGCTAAAGGATCAGTTGGGATTCATGGGACGAGCAGATGTTTTCCTTCTCCCAGTTATAGGCCTCATCATAGTCAGCCTGATTGTAAAACGCTTTGCGCCTGAGGCAAAAGGGCACGGCGTGCCAGAGGTGATGGCCGCGATCGCGGAAAACGGAAGCATCATGCGCCCCCGTGTCGTGATCATAAAAGCCATCGCCTCCGCCCTGTGCATCGGATCAGGCGGTTCAGTTGGTCGCGAGGGACCGATCGTGCAGATTGGCTCGACGTTCGGTTCGACGTTCGGCCAATACCTCGGATTGCCAGAGCGATACTTGCGGCTGCTCGTCGCCTGTGGGGCTGGCGCGGGGATCGCTGCTACCTTTAACGCGCCCATCGGTGGTGTCATGTTTGCCACGGAAGTGATACTGGGTAGTTTTGCGTTACAAAATTTTACAGCAATCGTGATTTCTAGCGTGGTCAGCGCAGCCATTGGTCGCACCTACCTGGGAAACCACCCATCGTTTCCGATGCCTATATACCATGTCGGGCACTTTTCAGCATTTTGGGTTTATGCCATTATCGGGATTATAGCTGGGTTGTGGGGTTTTGCGTATATCAAAGTGCTGTACTTTATCGAGGATTGGTTCGATGCTCGCAAGTGGCCTTTTTGGATGAAAGCCGCTATTGGTGGCGGCATGGTGGGGTTGATTGGGATTTGGTTCCCACAAGTCTTTGGGGTAGGATACCCGTCGGTTGATCTGGCCTTGCAAAACCACATGGGTTTAGCATTGCTGTTTGTACTTTTAATCTTCAAGTTGTTAGCCACATCGATCACGATCGGTGCAGGTGGCTCGGGTGGCGTGTTTTCTCCCGGATTATATCAGGGGGCCATGCTAGGTGGCGCACTCGGCACCTTGATCCTGATGTTTTTCCCTGATCTTGGGGCGAGTTCCGGCGCTATTGCGGCCATCGCCATGGCGGGCGTATTTGCGGGCAGCGCACAGGCACCAGTCACTGCGATCATGATGTTATTTGAAATGACCGGTGACTATAACATCATCTTGCCACTCATGATCACGTCTGTCTTGGCCGCTACAGTCACTGGAACGCTCTCCAAAGACAGCATATATACCATGAAGTTGACGCGGCGTGGCTTGCAGATCAATCGTCGACGCCAAGCGGATCGCATGAAGGCTGTTTCCGTAGGGGAGGCAGTAGAAACGCATCGATTGACACTAGACAGCACGCTGACGATTGCCGAGGCGTGGCGTTGCTTTGACAAGAATCCAGATTGGTTTGCACTGGTCCGTAACTCCCTTGGCATCATCCTCGGATCCGTGGCGCGGGCACAGGTCCTTGAAGCGCTAAACTCCCATCAAGCTAACGAGTTGATTGTCAAGCTGCTTCCAAAAGAGATTTATCGGGTCGACGAACGTGCAGACCTTGCAGAGGCATTGCAAAAGATGAATACACTTGGTGTAACTTATCTGTTGGTGTGCAGAAACGAAACACCGATCGGTGTTATTGGCAGTTCTGATATTATTCATGCATACAAAAGCGTGGAATAAGTCTAGCACACGTTTGTGGGGAAGGACATCTCCTTCCCCACCGTTGGATACGCGCAGCACGGTTTGACGCTACAGAGAGATTGCTTGAAGTTGGCGACTCGGGATAAAGACCACTTGGTTAGTCGCCGTAATGCGGAACACGGCTGAACAATTTACAATCCCGAGAAACGTTGCCGGGACGCCATTCGGACTCGTGAATCCGACATTGTCGAACCACACGCGAACTGCAACGCCCGGGGATAGCCGATACAGCAGACTTGGGAACATCTTGGTATCACCTCCCTGCTAGAAAATGATTGGGTCGTGTCTCCACCTCCTAGTCACCGTAAAAGCTAGTTGTGGGAACCGTTGCCCGAGAGGTTCTTTGCTGCCTCTCCGTGTCAATATATGCTGCGAACACGCGGTGAGACAGGCTAATGGAATGAGTGAATCGTTGATTTTCACCAGGAGAATTTATTCAAAGCGAATATTCGCGCAGCCAACCGTGGTTCAGGTACCTTCAAGCTCATACGTGCATATAGTTCTTTTGAGACCCAAGGTAGCCCTTTCGTTTTACCGATCGCGCCTGGATACGCGCAGCACGGTTTGACAAAAACGGCATCTAATTCTTTGGGTCTCTTTGCGGTTACGAGATTTTCAAATTACCATTTGAAAAGTATAATAAAATTGAATACGCTTGCAGCCGGATTGAAGTGAGGAAAATAATCAGATGATGAGGAACCCAAAACGCATATTCGTTGTTGCGGACGATCTCACAGGTGCAGCCGATGCAGCCAACTACTTTCGAACACGCACAAGACGAGTCCGCGTGAGCTTGAATGCAGATCGCCCCTGGACGTTTTCACTTCAGGACAACATCGTTCAGGTATTCGATTCAGAGAGCAGAGGACTCGATGAGTCCGCGGCTGTACATCGAGGAGCAACGGCTGGTTTACAGCTATCAGAGCATTTAAACAATGACTTTTTGATCTATAAGAAGATTGATTCAACCTTACGAGGGCATATCGGAAGCGAAATCGAAGCACTCTTACAAGCTGTGGGGCGCCGTGTTGCTCTAGTAGCACCTGCATTTCCGGCAAATGGAAGAACTGTACGAAACGATACCTTGCTCGTGGACGGTACTCCGCTTAGCCAAACGGTTTTTTCCAGAGACCCCTGCCACCAGGTGGTTCAGGACAAGGTATCCAGTATTGTGCAACACACCACACATCTTCGTGTCATCACGCTAGATCGCGATATCGCTGCCAAAGGCAGCACAGCGATTAGCGATTTTATCAAAACTATAGATGATCAAATAACTATTGTGGTAGCTGATGCAGCAAACGATGCAGATTTGGCAAGTCTCGCAAGAGCCATCGCAGGTCAGTCATCGGTACTACCCTGCGGTTCAGCAGGATTTGCGAAACAACTGGCAGCACTCTGGGTAGACACAGCGGGTGATGCGCAGCATTTTGAATCACAAGACCATACTTGCTCATGTGATCATATTGTCATCGCGGTCGGAAGTGCTCATCCAGCCGCACACGCACAACTACGTCATGCGGCACTGGAATATAACGCAAAAACTTTGGAGCTAAAACCATCACTGCTTGCAAAGGCGCCTACGCGCAAAGATGAACTGTTGCGTGCAAAGGATGCCCTATCGACGTTGGCTACGCAACCCATCGTATGTATGACCCTAAATGAAGAGCGTGCTCTGCGTGATCCTGCTCTGCCAGGTCGCTTTGAAAGTGATTTAGCGAGTATTATTCATGACTTTATAGAGCAAATTCTAGCCAATCATCCAAAAAATATTGGATTTGTGGTTACTGGTGGAGACACTGCAGCCGCACTCTGTGAAGCTTTGTCTACCTCTGCAATATGGCCAGAAGGTGAAGTCGCTGCGGGTATGCCATGGAGTTTCTTAGAGACACCCTTCGGAAAGTATGTCATGATTTCTAAGGCAGGCGGCTTTGGACAATTGGATGCGATCCAGCAGGCGATCACCTTTCTACAAAATTAACACTCTTACACAATATGGAGATGAAAAACTTGCGAAAACCAGTTATCGCGCTGACGATGGGAGACCCAACGGGCATTGGCCCTGAGATCAGCCTTCTTACAGCGATGAACGCACATGTCTTCGATCGCGCACACCTGTTCATCATTGGCGACATTTATAGGCTGGAAGAATCCCTTGCGATCTTACAAAAGCTAGGCAGAGTGCAAGATGCACTAAAACTTCGCTCAATCAAAACGGTTTCTGCGGCAACATACGAACCCTTAGTCGTGAATGTCATGGATCTTCAAAATGTGCCTGAGGGATTACCATGGGGCGAACTTAGCCCGGTTGCCGGTCAGTGTGCGTATGAATACCTTGCGCGAGCGGTACAACTCTCGCTCGATCACACCATCGATGCGATCTGCACTGCCCCGCTCAACAAAGAAGCATGGCAGTTAGCGGGGATCCCGTATCCCGGGCACACAGAAGCACTCGCGGCTTTGTCTGGCTCTCCCCGATCTGCCATGATGCTCGTGAACAAAGGTTTGCGGGTCGTACATGTGACCACCCATGTCCGCTTGAAGCAAGCTATCCAGCTCGCAACCACGACTCGTATCCTCGACCGCATCCGATTGACTGCAGACTTCTTATCTGCATATGGTCTCAAAAATCCTCGCATCGTTGTGGCAGGTCTGAACCCACACGCTGGTGAAGGGGGCCTATTTGGCGACGAAGAAGAAAAGGAGATCTTCCCGGCAGTGCAACAGGCTCAAGGAGAAGGATTGTGTGTCACGGGCCCGCTACCGCCAGACTCTGTTTATGTCCGAGCGGCAAGTGGCGAATTCGACGCTGTCATCGCCATGTATCACGACCAAGGGCATATCGCCATTAAAATGCTCGGATTTGACTCTGGCGTGAATGTCACCATCGGCCTGCCCATCTTGAGAACCTCCGTCGATCACGGTACGGCATTTGACATTGCCGGCAAAGGTATGGCACGCGAGGAAAGCATGGTCGAGTCCGTTTTGGTTGCTGTTGACCTTCTTCGCGGTCCGTCGTGACAAATTAAAGTGTCATGCATTTTCTTCGATGATGTCGGCCAATCGCTTCAAACTGTCCACAAGCATGAGTCCAAACTGAAGGATCTCACTCTCTACCTCGTATACCTGCGAAGTTTGTACGGCAGGGATCGTATCAAAGCCGGGCCTCCCGAGAAGTGTCGGTTTGTCTAGTGGCTTGCCACACCAAGATGCCAGGATGATGTCGGGCTGCAAATGAACCACTTCTTCATAGGTAACCCCTCTGTCCTGCGCCTTGCGACCTGCGATTGATCGCTCGCGAAAAATATCCTGCCCACCCGCCATCTCGATCAGGTCGCTGACCCAACCTGTCCCACACAGCAGCGGGTCCATCCATTCCTCAAAATACACTTTTGGTCGTTTAGACAGGGACTTTGCTCGAGCCTGAATCTGCGCAACTTCACTTCGAATCTCATGATTGAGAAGGGCCGCTTCTTCAGGCTTATTTACTAGATTCCCCAACAGAGAGATGGAATCATATAGCTCGTCGAACCGATGGGGGTTAAAGTGAAGCAGCGTCGCACCTTGCGCGGCAAGCTCTGCTGCCAGTACTTTTTGCACCCCAGACGTAAGAATCACCAGATCAGGCTGCATGGCCATGATGCGATCCGTGCTGCCGAACTTAAATCCACTCGCTTTTGGGATACTGAGCGCCTCTGTTGGACGCGTGGTATAGGCTGAAATACCTACCACTTTGTCTAGCGCCTGTAGCCGATAAAGAATTTCTGGCACCTCTGCAGCTAGACAGACAATCCGTTCTGGAAATGACATGTAACCACGACTCCTTCTCATATGTTCGATGCAGCCGATCATCTATTTCACACAGGTATATTGTACAACAAAGGCAGGTTGATCCCAAGAAGTCAGCGCCGCAACCTCTTCTTTCAGGGAGATGTTGCGGCGCCATTCAGGCATTCTCTGACTCTCGAAATACTGAAAACGTAGTGACGACCAGTTATGGGGATTTAGCCAACTTCATTCGGTGTAGATCAGATTGCAGGTGGTCAAGCTAATGTGCTCGCCGCGTGTGGGTTCGGCTTGGTGGGCCCTGATGATGATCCTGGCTCGGTGAGCGCTGGCGACTGCCGCGCCGTAGCCGCTTTTGCACACTAACCCGCTTTTTTACACCTGTGCTTTCCCCGTTTCGCTTTCGGGTTCGTGATCTTGGAAAGCGATGATCGGGTACAGTGATCAGGGGATTATCAATCGTTGAAAATGATAGATCCTTTTGACGCTTACGACGCTTGACCAAATGAGTGACATAGGACAGCTTCTTTAGGGGGGATATCAACTTTTGACCCAAATTGACCGCGCCGCAGTACCAATACAACATCCGCAGTGATGCCATAATGATATCAGCCCCCTGTTGTGCTCGCAGTAGACCTTAATGTATATGTAATCTATAAGGGCGTTGTCTGTATGTCCTTTAGCCCACAGGGCGCAAAAAAAATGCAACGCACAGATTTATTTCCAATCTGTACGTTGCATTTGCAGGGTCAGGGGCATTGATTATCGGAATCACACGAACATAGCGTGAATCTCCTGAGGGGAAGTGCATGCATTCGATGA
>JAKACY010000070.1 GCA_021821025.1 Bacillota bacterium
AGGGAAAGCATATCTTTCGCCTGATTGCGAGTCGTTTCAGTAACTCGCTCACCACCGATCATCTTTGCGATCTCCTCAACTCTTTGCTCTTCAGATAAGCTCCTGATGGAGGTGAACGTGCGCTCTTCAGTCAGATTCTTTTCAATCAGCAGATGTTCTGACGCGACACTTGCAGTCTGAGGCAAATGTGTGACGCACAGCACCTGATGGCTTTGTGCGATCCCAGCGATTCGATTTGCGACCGTTTGCGCAGCCCGTCCAGAAATTCCGGTATCGATCTCATCAAAAATGAGCGTTGGTATAAACGTTTTGTCGGACAGGACTTGGATGATGGCAAGCATGATACGCGATAATTCACCGCCTGATGCGATCTTGGCCAAAGGCTTTAGCGCCTCACCTTTGTTCGCGCTAAACATCAATTCGGCATCTTCGGTACCCTGGGGTCCAGGTTTTATATCAGAAATTTCAACTTCGATTGAGACGTTTGGCATCAGCAGTTGCTTTAAAGAAACTGACAGTTCATCTTTTAAAGCCACAGCAGCGGTCTCTCGAGCTTTGCGTAGGTAAAGCGCAGCGTCTGTCAGCGCGCGATCTTGCTCCTTGGCATGCCTCTTCAATTCTTCGATTCGTTCTTCATGATGCAGTAAACCCGAAAGCTCCTCTTTCGCAGTCTCTGCATACTTCAATACATCTTCCGAACTCTCGCCGTATTTGCGAAACAACTTTTCAAGTGTCGCCAAACGGTCTTCCAACCGTGACAATCGCTCCGGATCAAAGTCCATATCTTCGCGATAACGCCTGACAAATTCTGCAGCTTCAGACAGGTTAACCTCAGCTACGTCAAGATATTCATATAGATGAGACAGGCCCTCATCATACTTGCGAGCACCTTCTACATCGTCACGAAGACGATGAATCTCTTCGAGAATCGCTGGGATTCGTCCTTCACCATCGTAGATGCGAACATACACATCGTCCACAACGCTGCGCAATCGTTCAGCATATTGAAGTTTTCCACGCAAGGCTGTGAGGCGCGCTTCCTCACCTGGCTTCAAACGAGCTGTCTCGATCTCACTGAGCTGAAATTGGAGCATATCTATACGCTGCACGCGTTTTTTTTCATCTTGCACTGCCGCACTCAGTTCACGAAGCGTATCCTGGTGCGTTCGATAGGCCTGTTGATAAACCTGTTTTAACGGATCGATATTCGTTTTGTCATATAGGTCCAGGAGGCTTAAATGTTCCTCTTTTTTCAGCAAGAGCGTGCTATCATGTTGGCCATGTTGGTGAACCAGGTAGCGTCCGATGATCCTGAGAAATTGCTGCGTAACCATGCGTCCATTCATGCGAGCTACCGTTTTACCACTGCTCGCAATCTCCCTTGATATCACCAACTGATTGTCCTCACACTCGATTCCAGCTTCCGCCAGTGGCTCCGATACAACATCTCGCACTGCGGGAGACAAGTCAAATAACCCTTCGACCACGGCTCTCTCCGCGCCAGTTCGTACCCACTCACTACTTCCACGGGCACCGAGCAGCAACCCAACTGCATCGAGTAAAATCGATTTACCTGCGCCAGTTTCCCCCGTTAGACAGGTGAAACCACCATGAAGATCCAGCTTGATCGACTCGATCAACGCGAAGTTTTGAATTTCAAGCGTTCGCAGCACCTGTTTTGCCTCCTTGCACTCTACCGTGGCGCCTTACAGCAAGCTCTTAATCCGATCCATCACGGCATCTGCTGCACCCTTTGAACGACAGATGAGCAGGATCGTGTCATCCCCAGCCACTGTTCCGAGCACTTCTGACCAATCCAACATATCAAAAACCGAGGCCACAGCATGCGCGTTTCCAGGCAGCGTACGCATGACAGCCAAATTTTCAGCCGAATCGAGCGCTACGAACGCTTCGTTAAGCAAACGATGCAACTTCGCCTCAGGATTTAACGTAGATGGCTCTGTCGGCAACGAGTATTTATACTTACCTTCTGAAGTTGGCGTCTTAATGAGTTGCATCTCTTTGATATCTCTTGAAATCGTGGCCTGCGTCACGACAAATCCAGCTTCTCTAAGAGCTTCCACTAACTCCTCTTGCGTTTCAATAACATCTTTTGAAATAATCTCACGAATCTTAAGCATGCGCTGTGCTTTCATGTATGGACCGCCTTTCTATCACATCAGTCGCCGCCTAGTTTATTTTGCAAAATCGTGAAAAACGCCTTTTCGTTCCATCTAACCA
Source organism: Bacillota bacterium (assembly GCA_021821025.1). Lineage (GTDB taxonomy): Bacteria > Bacillota > Bacilli > Alicyclobacillales > SLC66 > JAKACY01. The sequence goes on from JAKACY010000070.1 coordinate 2,242, forward strand.
ATGTCGTATAATAGTTAGCTCGCTCGACGATGACTTCGTCCCCACTTTGAAGCGCAAACCCTACCTGCCCATCCACTGTGAGCCCTAGATCTCGGTGCGTTGCCGACACCACGACGCGCACCTTTTGTTCGCCAGAAATCACGCAAGGCCTTGCAACCAGCTTGTGTGCGCAAATCGGCGTCAGAATCATCAAGTCCATGTGGGGCACCACGATCGGCCCGCCACAAGACAAGGAGTACGCAGTAGACCCCGTTGGCGTAGAGACGATCAAACCATCCCCTGTGAATTCATCGTAAAATTCATCGTCCACATAGATCGATACACTGATCATGCGCGCAAAAGAACCCTTGCCGATACCGGCATCATTTAGACCGATCGTCTGGTGAACACATTTACCTTGACGCATGACGCAAGTGTGGATCATCATCCGGCGTTCCAGGTGATAGTCACCAGCCAGCACCCGGCTGACCACCACATCAAGATCTTGTGGTTCCGCTTCCGTTAAAAAGCCTAAATGGCCGATATTGATACCGAGAAGCGGGATATCATGGGCTGCAAAGCGACGCGCAGCCCCTAAGAGCGTGCCATCACCACCAAGTATACAAAGCAAATCGGATGCCGTCGGCAACTCATCAAGGCTTTGAGCAAGTTCAGGACGATCAATGGCTTCAGCTGTTTCTGCATCCACGAACACACTGGCATCATGGCGCATGAGCATTTCAACGAGCTTGTCCGTAACAGCTAAAGCATACGGTTTCGTGCGATTTGCAAAAATACCGATCGTACGCGCGTGAGCCATGAAACCATTCCTTTCGATGTATATCAGCGCGGTCTACCCGCCATGTACCGCCGCAAGCAACCAGCCGAGCACAACTCCCGCGATCAGCCACAACAGTCGGCCGCGCCATTTCACTCGATAGTATCGTCCGGGATAGTCGAGCGAAAAATCCACTAGTTCAATGGTCTCCGTATCAGGCATAACATACACCACTGGGGTGTCGTACAATATGTATAAAGGCAACAGGTACCTTCTAAGCCATACCCCCGTCAATCGGTTAGGATCACGCGGCGAACGCACCTTTACAGGATGCACGACTCCGTCTTTTTCCGCCAAAAAATCAACGATCGTATAAGTTACAAATTTCTTAGCGCCGTAAAACGATGCGATTTCATGAGCGATCCGTTCATCGACGATCCTATATCCCCGGTCCTGTAAAATATCTCCGGCGCGAATAATGTATTCACGCTGCGATCCGGAAGCGTACTCGGATAAAGCACTTGCTCGGTATTTGCTTCTGACAAATAAAAACGCTACCGTCAAAAAGGTGAGCACAGCAAGAACTTCCATGGCAGCACCTCCATGACCATGGAATTCGCGAAGACGCTATCAAATTCCTGCCTGCCAAGTCAATCCTCCATCGCATGCGCCAAGCGCACAATCCGAGCGGCATCCTCTGAAGAGACGGAACTAGCAGCGCTAGGATCTACATCTAGCCACAAAAGAAACTCGATATTGCCATCCCCGCCACGAATAGGCGAATAGGTTAACCCCCGCGCAACAAACCCGTCGTCCGTCGCATCTGCCAAGGCCTGCAGAATCACCTGTTCGTGAACAACAGGATCGCGCACGATGCCGCCTTTGCCTACGAGGCCCGGCCCAGCCTCAAACTGTGGTTTAATCAACGTGATGACAAATGCATTGGGCAACAAAACTTGCTTCAATTTTGACAATAGCTTGCTGATCGATATAAAAGAAACATCCATCACACCGACCGTCGGCCTCGGATCAAACACATCAACATCGACATTTCTAAAATTCGTGCGCTCCATCACCTTCACGCGCTCGTCTGAGCGCAGCGACCAAGCGAGTTGGCCATATCCGACATCCACCGCATACACCAGCGCCGCGCCATGTTGCAACGCGCAGTCTGTAAACCCGCCCGTAGACGCCCCCACATCGATAACGGTTGCGCCTTCTAATGACAAACTAAATTCATTCAAAGCCTTTTGCAGCTTCAACCCGCCACGACTGACAAACGGATGAAGTGCCCCCTTTACAGAGAGCACCGCATCCGCCGCAATCTTCATACCAGGTTTGGTTAAAGCTTCTGTCCCGTGATACACTAGCCCCGCCATCACCATGCGTTTCGCCTGTTCTCGGGTGGCCGCGTGACCCTGTGCCACCATCAAGATATCGATGCGTTCCTTTAACATGTTTATAAGCCTCTCGCTCTAGCGACAGAGTCACTAATAGAACTTTTCTTCACGATGAGCGACGACGCGACGTTGGCGATCCGTTGCGCCGTCAAACCGACATGATGCAACAGCTCAGGCCTGCTTCCGTGCTCGATAAAGTGATCTGGCAGCCCGATCGGATGCACCCGGTGCAAAATATCCTGGCTCGCGTAAAATTCCAACACGGCCCCACCAAGTCCTCCCGCACTCGAAGCCTCTTCGACAGTGACGATTGGTAGGCCTTCTTCATGCAAGCGAAAGAGTAGGCTCTCATCTATTGGCTTTGCAAACCTCATATTGACAACTTGCGCTGACATGCCACGATCATCCAACATAAGTGCGGCATTTTCCGCGACAGCAACCATGGGCCCCAAGGCCAGGAGCGCCACCTGAGAACCCGGTCGGACGACTTGTGCCTGACCGATAGGCAGGATATGAAGTGGCGTAGACAACGGCACGCCTACCCCATCTTCACGAGGGTAGCGAATCGCGCAGGGCCCTGGTAAATGCATGGCCGTATAGAGCATGTGGCGCAATTCCCCTTCATCTTTGGGCATCATAATTGTGATGTTCGGGATCGTGCGCAAGAATGCGACGTCAAACACGCCCTGGTGCGTTTCCCCATCCGGGCCGACGAGTCCTGCTCTGTCGATCGCAAATATAACAGGCAGATTTTGAATGCAGACATCGTGAATGACTTGGTCATACGCCCTTTGTAAAAACGTACTATATACGGCAAATACTGGTCGCATTCCGCTCGTAGCTAGCCCTGCGCACATCGTTGTGGCATGCTGCTCCGCGATGCCTACATCAAAGCAGCGATCAGGAAACACCTCAGCGAAGCGGTTTAAACCCGTTCCGCTCGGCATGGCCGCCGTCACCGCGACAATGCGCGGATCGTCTTTAGCCATTGCAATCAGCGTATCGGCAAACACCTGCGTGTAAGAGGGCGTACCCTTTTTAGGTTGTGTCACGATACCACCGATGCTATGCAGTTTGTCCGGTGCATCCTCCGCTTTGGCGTATCCTTTCCCTTTTTGTGTCACCACATGGATGAGAACAGGTTCTTCTAGGTCCTTTGCTTGCTTAAAGATGGATAAAAGCGCAGGGATGTCATGCCCAGAAATTGGCCCAAAATAAGAAAAGCCAAGCTCTTCAAAGAGCGCGCCAGGGACCATGAAGTATTTTAAAGAATCCTTCATCCTCTCGGCGACACCAGCCAGCCTCTCTCCTATCGCAGGAATCTTTCGCAACAGCCCTTCAACCTCAGACTTCATCTTCCCGTAGTGTGGATCCGTACGCAGATTGGTTAAATACTGAGACACTGCGCCCACGTTTGGCGCAATGGACATCTCATTATCGTTCAGCACAACCATGAATCGTTTTTTCAGGTGTCCAGCATGATTCAGAGCTTCAAACGCCATTCCGCCAGTCATGGCGCCATCTCCAATGACCGCAACGATATGATGGTCTTCACCGCGCAAATCGCGAGCAATCGCCATACCAAGAGCGGCCGACAAAGATGTGCTGGCGTGCCCTGTTCCAAAAAAGTCATGCGGGCTTTCGCCACGCTTTGGAAACCCAGCTAGACCTTTGAACTGGCGTAATGTCGGAAACTGATCCCGGCGTCCAGTCAAGATCTTGTGCACGTATGCTTGGTGCCCAACGTCCCACACGATTCGATCCTTCGGCGACTCGAAAATATAATGTAATGCCAATGTCAGCTCTACGACGCCGAGGTTTGGACCGAAGTGTCCGCCTGTCGTCGTGATGTTATCGATCAAGAATTGACGGATTTCCTGTGCCAAAACATTCAATTCATCGATATCAAATTCGCGAATATCCGAAGGCTGATTAACACGCTCCAACAACATGGCAGCGCCGTCCTTTCAAGTAGCCCAACAAACAGTCCCGCTTAGAAATGCGCGTCGCTAAACGAGATAGGCGCTATCCAACCCTAGGTTATAAATTTGTACATATCATATAAAATTATAGCATAGGCATGGCTTGATCAGCAATTAATCGATCACGCCATGCCCGGTGCTTCATACCATTTTGCTCGTGACTTCCTCGTGCCAGCTACTGCTTTCTGTATTGCGGCTCTTGTTGCTGAATATAGTTCAGCCTCGATTGCAGCGTCGTCACAGTATTGTCCATGGTTTGCGCCAACTGACCAAACATCTGTTTCGCCTGTTGATCTTGCGTCTCAAGCGCAAAAGACTTGAGATTCGCAGCGACGGTTTCCGCTGATGCGATAGTTTGCTGCATCTTGATACCTACTGTCAATGACCTCACCCCCTGTTGTATTGTGAACAGCAGGGCACTGCATTACACCAGCAATAATTACCGACAAAGCCAATCAGCGATCACGCTTTACAAGAGCGTTTGCAATGTGTCGCAAGCGGTCACACGTTACTTCAGGTCCTACTCGGCTCAGTGAGGATAAGGCCTCGTCCGTCAATTCTTTCACCTTGCGCACAGACGCGTCCAAACCATACAGCGCTGGGTAGGTTGCTTTTCCGAGGGCTTGATCACTGCCTACGGACTTTCCGATCACATGTTCATCACCAGTGATGTCCAATATGTCATCCATGATTTGAAACGCCAGGCCAATGGCCTGCCCAAAATATGTTAAATGCTGTAAAGTATGGACATCCGCATCGGCGATCAGTGCACCCATGCGGACTGCCGCAGTTAATAAAGCCCCGGTCTTATGATCATGAATATATGCCAAAACATCTGCCTTGATCGGCTTACTTTCATAAGAGATATCCGCCATCTGCCCGCCCACCATGCCCTTTGGACCACTGGCTTGCGCCAACTCACGAACGATAGCAACCACGCGATCCGAAGGCAAAGGCGACGCGCACACGACCTCAAAAGCGAGCGTAAGAAGCCCATCCCCAGCTAATATTGCGGGTGCTTCGCCAAACATCTTATGATTGGTTGGCCGTCCGCGGCGAAAGTCATCGTTATCCATTGCAGGAAGATCATCGTGGATCAAAGAGTATGTGTGCACAAATTCGATGGCACAAGCAGCAGGCAGCGCTGACTCAAGGGCTCCGCCAAGATCCAGCACCGTGGAAAGAATCAGCGCTGGTCGCAAGCGTTTTCCTCCTGCAAAGACGCTATAACGCATAGCTTCGTAGAGCGTTTCATCGTGTATACCATTTGCTACGAGAAATGACTGCATGGCACGGTCGATTTGCGCTTGCATTTGTGTGAGAAAATCCTCTTTAAGCTTCTCCATCATCTACTCCTCAAGGTCAAAAGGTCGCGTAGTAACACCAGCTTCTGTAGCCAAAACTAACTCGACCTTTTGCTCAGCCGCATGCAACTTTTCCCGACAAACTCGAACAAACTGCATTCCCTGCTGAAACTGATCGATCGCCACGTCGAGCGAAAGGTCACCTGCTTCAAGCGCCCGCACGATACCCTCCAGACTCGCAAGAGCCGACTCAAAGCTCATGCTCTCAAGATCACTTTGCCCGCTTTGATCCTGATTTTGCACCATCTACATCATCGCTCCCTTTCTCATACACACCCCAAACCTGGCAATCAAGCCAGCCGTCGGTTACCGTGACATGAACCGAATCACCTGGTTGCACGCTGTTGATCGTGGTGATCACTTTGGCATCAGCAGGGCGATACACGACAGCATATCCTCGACTCATGACAGATAATGGGCTAAGCAGCGCTAGTCGATCGATCAACCCATCCAGACGCAATTGGCGGTCCTTAAGCAAACGCACGCCAGCTTCTCTGTGTCTGACACGAGTCGCGTTCAGCCGCTCGCGGTATCGCTGCAACCTTTCTTTCGGATTGTGCTGCGCTATCCGAACCTCCAGTCGAGAAAATCGGCGATTCTGTTCCTCAGTCCTGCTGCGTAACTTAAACCGCAGTTGATCCTCTAGGCGATCGATCAGTTCCACTCTACTGGCGGTAATTTGACCGGGATCCTGAAGTGCGCGAGATCCCTCGATCCGCTGTAGTCGCTCATCGTATCGATGGAGCAATGATTCAACATAGCTCTTCAATCGCGATTCAAGCTGCGCGATTCGAAACGTCAACTCGCTGAGGTCAACGCTGACTAGTTCAGCCGCGGCTGTCGGCGTTGCCGCCCTTACATCCGCGACAAAATCAAGGATCGTCGTATCCGTCTCATGACCCACAGCGCTTACCAACGGAATCGACGACGCAGCCGCTGCCCTCACGACAACCTCCGTATTAAACGCGTAGAGTTCTTCAAACGAACCCCCGCCGCGCCCGACAATCAGGACATCTGCAATCCTTTCTTTGCTGGCAAGTGCGATCGCGTTCGCAACTTGTTGCGGCGCATCTTCGCCCTGCACAGCTACCGGGATGATCAGAACATGACCAAGCGGATATCGACGCCTTAAAGTGGTTAACATATCTCTGACTGCAGCGCCAGTAGCTGAAGTAATAAGCGCTATTTTGGAGGGAAACACGGGTAAAGGGCGTTTTCTCTCTTCGGAAAACAGCCCCTCTTGTGTTAGGCGATCCTTTAGTTGTTCATAAGCTAGATATAAGGCGCCCACGCCATCTGGTTGGATCGACTCAGCATACAGCTGATAATCGCCACTTCTCTCGAAGACATCAAGCGAACCCTGAACTATGATGCTCATGCCATCTTTTATTTGAAAGCGTAGGTAGCGCGCTTTACTTGAAAACATCACGACGCGAAGTCTGGCTTTGTCGTCTTTTAATGTAAAGTATAGATGGCCACTGGCAGGTCGGGAGAAGTTAGACACTTCTCCGCGCACGACAACCTGCTTTAATTCCTCAGATTCTGTGATGAGTCCTCGCACCACCGCCGTCAACTCGGAAACAGTCCAGATGGTCCGCACAGTGTGACCCCCTTTAGCGCACAGCGGATAAAGAGGCAGCTTGTACAGTGTTAGAAAGCAGCATCGCGATGGTCATCGGGCCAACACCACCCGGAACAGGCGTAATACTGGCGGCGACAGCGCTCACGCTTTCGTAATCCACGTCTCCACATAGTTTACCGTCGATTCGATTCATGCCAACATCGATGACGATTGCGCCCTCTTTGACCATATCCCGCGTAATATAACGTCCACGGCCGATTGCGGCTACCAGAAGATCCGCCCTTCTCGTAACATCGGCCAAGTCTTTCGTCTTGGAATGGCAGATAGTCACCGTCGCGTTCGCGTTTAACAGCAACTGAGCCATTGGTTTACCCACGATGTTCGATCGCCCCACCACAACAGCATTCATTCCGGCAACCTGTATCCCTTCATATTGAAGCATCTTCATGACGCCAAGCGGGGTACACGGGATGAACCCAGGTTGCCCTGTAGCAAGAGCCCCGGCGTTTTGTGCATGAAACCCATCCACATCCTTGTCAGGGTGGATTGCAGCCAGCACGGCTTGTTCCGAAATTTGCGCCGGTAGCGGTAATTGAACCAAAATGCCATGAACCATCTGGTCCGCATTCAGTTGTTCCACGAGGCTTAAAAGAGCATCCTGCGTCGTTCCTTCTGACAAGGTGATCACCTGCGAGCGTATTCCAACCTCTGTCGCAGCCTTTTCCTTTCCGCGCACATAGGTTTTAGATGCTGGGTTATCTCCAACCAAAACGACTGTCAACCCTGGGATTACACCTTGTTGTGCCAAAGCGGCCACAGCCTGAGCCGTTTCCGCTCGACTCTTACTTGCCCACTTTTTACCATCAATCAAATGCGCCATCTTGTCATCTCCCGTGCGACGCATCAGCGCCATAACTATTCCTTGCGACTACTGCTATGACCAGGGAAGAGCTTTGATTTAGGGTCTAAATAAGTCTTCGCGTTGTTGACAGCGGTTGGCGCTTCGCCAAAGCCCGTCGCGATCAGTTTCAGCTTACCTGGGTAAGTAACGATATCTCCACATGCATAAAGTCCGGGAATGTTCGTCTCCATGCGGGTATTGACGACAATCGCACTGTCTTCAATCTCGAGTCCCCACTCTAAAATCGGTCCAAGTGAAGCCGAAAAGCCCAGTCCGCTAACGATCACGTCGACATTAAGGTCAATCGTTTCCTTTGTTCGATTGTCAAAAATCGTCACACCTTGCACTTGGCTTTCGCCGCGTATGCTTTCCAGTTCGTAAAATGTCTTCACATCCACTTTGGATGCCTTAAGATTTTTCACATTCTCTTCATGGGCACGAAATTGATCCCTACGATGAATCAGCGTGACCTCGTCTGCTACCGTTTCTAACATCAGAGCAAAGTCGACCGCCGAATCGCCGCCACCGATGACTAGCGCTTTTTTGCCAACAAATTTCTTCAAATCATCAATATAATAATAGATGCCCTTGCCTTCATATTCGCTGACATTTTCTGCAGGAAGTGGTTTAGGAGTGAACACGCCGATACCGCCTGCGAGAATGATAGCTTTGGATAAGTGAACGCCTTTATCTGTATGCAATAAGCATATATGGTCATCACGTTTTTCCAATTTCAGAACCTTC
>JAKACY010000071.1 GCA_021821025.1 Bacillota bacterium
CGTGAGTAGGCGGGTTGCCAAAATACTGTTGACCGTCATCGTATCGTTGATCGAGACCCCGGACATGTCGAAGAGTGAAAATGGGCGTACGTAGTCATATCGGTTGATCTGATAGAGGTGAGCGAGTAACAAGGCCAGGAATAGTCGCGGCGCTGGGCTTTGAAACGATGGGATCGTTAGTCCTTTTAGCTCGCCGTTCTGTGCGGCCCAATCCACATATCCAGCCGTATCTGCGCTTGCCGGTTTGCCGGTTTGCGCTAATGTTGGGGAGCCTTGAGGAAAATGGGGTGCGATTCTGTAGGACAGCGCCATCGCGATGGCGTCTTCATATGACACGGGAGCGTTTGGATTAACGCTTGGATCGACCGCGTTCGGAGGAAGCTGTGCGAGCATCGCTCTGGCATGCGGGCCGATGCCAGGTGCTGTTGTCAATTGTAGGAGATATTTGCGAGCGCTGGCAAATTGCCTGACGCTGCTGTTAGCAAAGCAGTTTGCAAGCCCCCACTTGGCAGGATCACTGCCGGGAGCGATCGATAGTTGCTTTTTAAATGCGCTTTGGGCCAGTGCAAATTGGCCGCTTTGGTAATAGCCCCACCCTAAAATGTTCCACACGGTGTCATCCTGAGGCGCCACTTGCGCTGCTTTTTTTAAAATCGGGATCGCCTGCGGAAAGTTATGGATCGCAAGGAGGGCGCCTTCTTCGTAAAGTGGTGGTTCCCAATTCGGAGCGAGCGTGTTCGCTTTCTTAAAAGCAGCCAACGCTGTCTGCGGATGGATATGCTTTTCTTTTAATCCGAGTTTATAGAAGCTTACAGCCTGCTGTGGGATGGCTGTTGCATAGGCTATGCGCGCCATTGGGCCTAAAGTGGGATACGCGATCGCAAGCGCGAATGCCATACCCACCATCTTACCGAATGAATTCATCAAAATCCCCCGTTCTAAATCGCATAAGCGCACTTAGCATACAACAATTTTGCATAAAAGGCAGTACGCACAATCTGGTCTTTAGCTGGCGATTCGTGTACACTTTTTATCATGTTGGCCTCTTTCTGAAAAATCGGCGAAGGGAGGCGAAGTGCGCGGTGTAATGTCGAGCCGCGAACAAGGATGAAAGACTTAACGGCATGTTGCGAACAGATTCGCTTGAAGAAAATCTCATGTGTTGAATTGACATCCTATTATTTGCAGCGAATCGAGAGATTTGATGGTGTGCTGCACGCTTATATCACAGTGTGCAAAGATGAATCTTTAAGACAAGCCCGTGCGGCAGATGACCGCTTGATATGCGGAGATGAACCTGGACCCCTCTACGGCGCTCCGATCGCGCTGAAGGACTTGATTGAGACAAAAGGAGTCAGGACGACGTCTGGCTCGAAATTCAAAGAAGACTATATTGCAAATCAGGATGCCACGCTTTGGACAAAGTTGCACGAAGCCGGAGCGATCCTGCTCGGGAAACTAAACCTGCATGAGTTTGCTTACGGCACCACGTCAGAGAATCCCCACTATGGGGCAGTATCTAATCCGTGGGATACTTCGAGGATTGCAGGCGGGTCAAGCGGTGGGAGTGCGGCTGCGGTGGCGGCGGATATGACCCCGGCATCAATCGGTACCGACACGGGGGGTTCGATACGCATTCCCGCTGCGTGCACAGGTATTTTTGGCCTGAAACCCACGTTTGGGCGGGTGAGTCTGGCCGGTGTTGCCCCACTTGCAAACTCGTTAGATCACGCGGGGCCCATGACTCGCTCGGTTCGGGATATTGCCCTCTTGATGAATGTGATCGCGGGGTACGATGACGCAGATCCCGTGAGTATTCGGCATACGGATGAGGACTTTGGGCGATTCATCGGATCATCGTTAAAAGGGAAAAAGGTTGCCGTTTTGACCGGGTTCTTTCAGCAGTCAGTCGATGAAGAACTGCTGCAGCGGATGCTTCTTGCAGCGCAAGTCCTTCAAGAAGGTGGCGCATTGCTTTCTTTCGTGGACATCGCGGGGATGGATCAAATCCCAGGAATTCAGGATATCATCATCTCGTCTGAGGCGTTTGCACTCCATCAACCTTGGCTGGATGATTCGCGCTTCATCTATGGAGACCACGTCCGCGGCCGACTCGAAGGTGGACGGCGCCTAACAGCTGTAGATTATGTGAGAGCTACAAAGCAGCGCCTGCTTTTAACAAGGCGATTGCAACAGGTCTTACAGAGCGCAGACGTGCTATTGGCGCCGACTCTCTTGTTTCCTCCACCACCTAAAGGGGTCGCTGATGTAGACCAAACTGGGCGCGTTTGGCCAGTTGGGAAATCCCTGACCCGGTTTACAAATCCATTTAACATGGCTGGAGTACCAGCTATTTCTGTGCCCTGTGGGCGCACTGAGGCAGGTTTGCCGATCGGCGTGCAGTTGATCGGACCTTCGTTTGGCGAGGCTGAATTACTACGATATGCTGCAGTACTCGAACAAGCGTTTCCGGTTGAAATACCGCCTGATTATACATATTGATCAAAGTGATCTGAGGGGGAAAAGGTGTGCAAGAGAAGTGGTTGGATTGGCTCAAAGAGAGTCGTCTGGATGACAGTTTGCACAGTGAATTGCAGCGACTCATCGATCAAGATGAGCGGCAAGAGTTAGAGGAGCGGTTTGCGTCGGAACTTCACTTTGGCACAGGTGGATTGCGCGCAAAGATGGGTGTCGGAACGAACCGAATGAATATTTATACTGTCGGGAAAGCGACGGCGGGAGTCGTGGGTTGGATCAAGTCGGTGATGTCGACAAGCGAGTCGCAATCCGTAGCAGGCTCGTTTAAGATCGTCATCGGGTATGACGGCAGGCGGGATTCGGATGTGTTCGCAAGGCGTGTTGCTGCAGTGGCGAACGCCATGGGCGTGACTGCGTACGTGTTTGCGGCGGCGCGGCCTACTCCACTGTTATCTTTTGCAGTGCGGCAACTGTCTGCGAATGGGGGCATCATGGTGACCGCCAGCCACAATCCGCCCGAGTATAACGGCTATAAGGTGTATGGCGCAGACGGCGGACAACTGTTGCCGGATGATGCCGAGATCGTGACGGAAAAAATGCGCGAGATCAAAGACATGTTCGATCTGCCCGCGATGGATATCGATAAGGCTACCGAACAAGGACTTTATCGGGTCGTTCAAGGTGATGTGGAACAAGCGTACTTCGGGCATCTCTCGGCGCTCTATCGCCCGCAAGAAGGCGCAGGCGTCAGGCACGATACGGTGATCGTCTACACGCCGCTTCATGGGACTGGCGCCTCCTTGGTGCCGCGCGCTTTGAATGAAGCGGGGTTCGCTAAAGTGCATATGGTGGCGGCGCAAGCGAGTCTTGATAGTGAATTCACCAATGTGCTAAGCCCGAACCCGGAAGAGCCGACGGCGTACAACTTGGCGATTGAGGAGGCAAAGCGCGTCGGAGCAGATGTGATTCTCGCCACAGACCCTGATGCAGACCGCGTTGGTGTGATGGCACGCTCGCAAAGTGGCGAATATAAGCTCTTAGCGGGCAATGAAGTGGGCGCGCTCATTCTGGATAATTATTTGGCGTGGCGAAAAGGTCACGGAAACTTGCCGGATCACCCCGTCATGGTTACGACCAATGTAACATCGGATTTCGGCGAGGTCGTAGCAAACGAGTTTGGAGTGAAAACGGAGCGCGTGTTGACTGGGTTTAAATTCATTTGCGCAAAGATTAGAGAATACGAACAGGCAGGCGATCAAACTTTCGTATTTGGCTATGAAGAGAGTGTCGGATACTTGGCGCTTCCGTTTGTGAGGGATAAGGACTCAGTACAAGGCGCCGTGGTCATCGCCAACATGGTCGCTGAGTTGAAGGCCAAGGGCGCTACGCTAGTTTCGAGACTTGAGGAACTTCGGCAACACTTCGGCTACTTTTCTGATCGCTTGCTCAGCTACACCTTTCCTGGCTTGTCTGGGCTGGAACAGATGCAAACTTTGATGGATGATCTGCGAAAAACTCCGCTTGTTGTACCAAATATGACACTTACCGCGATTGACGATTGTTTGCGTCAAACGAGGATCGATGTGTTACAGAATAAAGAATTGCCGCTAGATTTCCCCGAATCCGATGTGCTCAAATATCTATTTCAAGGCGATGCGTGGGTTGCTGTTCGCCCATCAGGCACAGAGCCTAAATTAAAAGTTTATCTGGGCGTGAGGGGCCAAGGAGAAAGTGATGCAACGAGCCAACTAGAGGCGCTCTTGCACGCGATCGATGGCCGCGTTCGCGCGTTCATGGAGCAGGAGGGATGATTTTATGCGTACGATGCAGCCTGTTTTACAACCGCGCGTATGGGGCGGGACGTTGATCCCTGAGTATTTTGGCGGCTCGCCTGCTGATGAGCCGATCGGTGAAGCGTGGCTCTTATCGGACCATCCTTCTGGAAAGACGCTCGACGAATCCGGCGAGGATCTATCAGATTTAAGGCATGGACGTCGCTGGTTTCCTGTCATGATCAAACTTCTGCATGCCAAGGCAGATCTATCCGTGCAGGTTCATCCGAACGATGAGCAGGCAGCTGTGATTGGAGACTTAGGAAAGACCGAAGGATGGTTGATTCTGGCTGCTGACGATGGCGCGCGTATCTGTTATGGTCATGATGCCGCGACTGCGCAAGAGTTTCGGCGCACGATAGAAGAAAAGCGCATCGAAACATGCCTTCGGTATGTGGTCGTCAAACAAGGGGAGTACTACCCGGTTCCGGCAGGAACTGTTCACGCGCTAGGGGCTGGGATGCTGGTGCTAGAGGTGCAGGAAGCTTCTGATACGACATACCGCTTATACGATTACAATCGTCCGGACCAACATGGAAAGTTGCGGGATTTGCACATCGAACAAGGCTTAAAGGTAGCTTCGTTTCCGCAGCCGGATGTGCCTAATGACCGATCGATTCCATGGCAGACAGAAGACGGAATGAATTGCCGGGTACTAGATCGGAACTCTTACTATACGTTTAAGCAGGTGCAGGTGGATGGCCAGTTTGAAGCGAAGACCGCTCCTGAGTCTGCGACCTGTGTGATTTTGCTTGCGGGAGATGTAGCACCGACTCTGCCGACAAGGGCTGGTAATGCGCCTTTTGTTTATCAGACATGGCTGTATGAGCCAGGAGAACGCGTGACTTTATCGGGGCATGGAGAGGTGGCGGTGATCGAAATCCCGTTAGCCTAGCAAAAATGTGCGCACGCACAGTATGTGTGTGTTGTATAATGTGTGTGTGAACATCTTGCGAGGGGGAACGATTTCGATGGAATTTACCACATATGAAATTGCATATCGTTTGAATGTGTCTGAGGAAACCGTGAGGCGTTGGATTCGGACGGGGCTTTTGCCTGCAGACGACAGCTCTGGGAAGTATCTTGTGAAGGAAGAAGACTTGCACCGATTTATACAGCACCGTGGTACGCCCGCAGGCAAAGCTATGAGCTGGCTTGCAACCATGGGCTCAGCGGGGGTTCGGGCTGCAGCTCCCGGCGTCGCTTATGCGGCCTCGAGCCTTGCAACTAACGCTGTGTTATCGGGCCTTAAGATGTATAAAGTTTTGACTGGCATCGAAAAGATCGGGGCGGATGAACTTTCTGTCATGATCGAGGAGATTGACAAGAGTATCGCGAGCCTTCACGAAAGCCTGGCTGCGGTTGAACAGCAGAAGCAAAAGCTCGAAGATGGCATCAAAGAACTCGAGGATATCCGCGAGAAGCTGCGGCAGCCGATCGTCTGATCTTTTCGTGAGGAGACTCGTTGTGTGAGATTTGTATAGAGGAAAGGGTGCCAGGACATGAGATTGTCGCATGTGGAAATGATGATTACTCAAAGCGATCTGCAGGCGGCGATCAATGAGTGGCTGCCGGAAGGTTTTTCGATTGCAAATCTACATGTTGCAACGGGTGGGGCATGCGCGACATGCCTCACCCCTAAACTCAAAGCTGATGTGAACCTGCGTATCAGGGATGCGAGCCTATATGGAGAAACGAGCGCGAATCGAGAAGAAAGTGGAGCACATGCAGCAGACCGTCTACAAGGTGGAGAGATCCGAGTAGAAGTCGAATTTTCTAAGTGGGTGCCACTCCCGCAGTTTGTCGTGCACCAGGTATTGGAGCGGCTAGTACCCGACGATATGCCGGGCATGCGCTTGGAGGGGACGAACGTCTTGGTCAATCTGGCTCAGTTGCTAAAGCCTTGGGCCGATGCGGGGTCAGTGATGATGCGCTTATCCGACGGCGAAGTCATGTTGCAGGCATATGGCGTCACAATCGCCGCGCAAGGTGCACCGGTAAGCGCACAGCAGTTGGCGTGATGGAGACGCCGATAGTTTGGGCTTCGCCCAAAAGTGAAAGAGGACTAATATGCGACATAATGTAGATTTCATCACATATATAAGGGATCATGTCGTCGTCGGGGATGGAGCGATGGCGACACAGCTTTATAAACTTGGCGAGCCCGTGGGCATGTGTTATGAGGAATTGAATGTCACGCGCTCGGATGTCGTTGCGGATGTGCACCGATCATACTACCGCGCAGGGGCTCGGCTGATTGAAACGAATACGTTTGGCGCCAACCATCTGGGGCTTTCGCGCTATGGTCTCGAACACCAAGTTGAGGCCATCAACCGCATCGCGGTACGCGTCGCAAGAGAGGCAGTTGGTGACGATGCGTATGTGTTTGGCACGATTGGATCGATCAAGGGCGTTAAAAGGTTCGTGGATCCGGAACTAAATTTGGGCGATATGTATGTGCAACAAGCCAGTGCGCTCTTGTCAGAAAACCCGGATGGCATCCTACTCGAAACTTTTTTAGACTTAGAGGAACTTCTGCTTGCCATCAAGACGATTCGCACCCTATCAAGTGTTCCAATTATCGCGCAATTGTCGCTGATCGATCTCGGTGTGACACGTGATGGCTATATGGTGGGCGATGCGTTTTTGTACGCCATGGATGCGGGCGCGCAAGTCGTTGGACTGAATTGTCGCTATGGCCCGGCAGATATCGCTCGTGCCTATCAGCGGGCGGATTTAAAACAGAATATGCTGTTATCCGCTTATCCCAATGCAGGCCTGCTCAGTCTAACCGATGGGCAGTACGCTTATCCGTCGGAACCGGCTTATTTTGCAAAATCTGCGAAGGTGTTTCGGGACCTTGGCGTGAGGGTGATCGGCGGATGCTGTGGAACGACTCCAGAGCATATCGCAGCGATAGCCGAAGCGGTAGCCCAGATTGCACCTAGGCAGCCCAGCCCTGCACCGATCGATCGAGCAGGATCTGATACGCCTATCTTGCCGACGATTGAGATTCGTGATGTACAAGCGGCGCCACGAGCGCGTATCCATGAGAAAGTGCTTCATGAATACACGGTGATCGTGGAACTCGATCCGCCCAAGGAATTGTCGTCAGAAGAATTTTTGCTTGGTGCGAAAGCTCTGCATGACGCCGGAGCAGATGCGGTGACGCTCGCCGACAACTCGCTCGCAGTCATGCGCATGAGCAACATGGCCCTAGGAGCTCTGATGAAACAGCAAGGTGTTGAACCTTTGCTTCATATCTCTTGCCGCGATCGCAACCTCATCGGCCAGCAGTCTCACTTGATGGGACTTCACGCGCTAGGAATAGATCAGGTGCTCGTTATTACAGGAGATCCATCTCGTTTCGGGGATTTTCCGGGCGCAAGCTCGGTTTTTGATGTGTCGTCATTTGACATGATTCGCATGATCAAACAGCTTAACGACGGCCTCGCTTTTTCGGGCCGACAATTGAAGGATCGCTCGACGTTTGTGGTGGGAGCCGCGTTTAACCCGCATGTCAGGCACCTGGATAAAGCGATTCGTCGCCTAGAGAGAAAGGTTGAAGCGGGCGCGGATTTCATCATGACACAGCCGATCTACGATCCTGCGATGTTTGAAATTTTGCGTGGGTTGACGAAGCACATCCCTATTCCTATATTTGTCGGCATCATGCCACTGGTGAGTTCGCGAAACGCTGAGTTTTTACACAATGAAGTGCCTGGGATCACGATTTCGGATGATGCGAGAGCTCGGATGGCCAGGTATGAAGGTAAACGCGCGAGAGAAGAGGGTCTTGCGATCGCTCGCGAGTTGCTGGATGCGGCGATGCAGTATTTTCATGGGATATATCTCATTACGCCGCTGCTTCGGTATGACATGACGGTGTGCTTGACGGAGTATGTCAAAGAGCGGTCTCGTGCGCAAAACCACACCGGGTGAATAACATGATCCCGGTGTGCAGTCTGTGCTTTCTCTGACGCTTGTGTTATATAATAGTTTAGAAATGAGAAAGCGAGGCTCGTCATGCTCACCAAGCACGATCAGATTCTGCAGCACATTGAAGAGTTGCCTGTGGGGAGAAAGATCTCTGTTCGCCAGATCGCCAAGCACTTGACTGTCAGCGAGGGAACTGCCTATCGTGCCATCAAAGAGGCAGAAGGTCAGGGGCTTGTCTCGACGATCGAGCGCGTCGGAACGGTTAGAATTGAGAAAAAGCCCCGTCGCGATATCGATCGACTGACATTTGCCGAGGTTGTCAATATTGTGGATGGCACGGTCCTCGGCGGACGGGCTGGGCTTCACAAGACGCTGAACAAGTTCGTCATCGGGGCTATGGAAATCGATGCCATGGTCAAATACATCGATCCCGGTTCGCTTGTGATCGTAGGTAATCGTGAGGCTGTGCACATGGCTTCGCTTGAGCATGGTGCGGCGGTTCTGATCACAGGGGGATTTCATACCAACACCGCTGTCATCGAGATGGCGGATCGACTGGAGCTCCCCATCGTGTCATCAGCATATGATTCGTTTACTGTAGCTTCTTTAATAAATCGTGCGATATATGATCGGTTGATAAAAAAGGATATTCTCTTGGTTGAAGATATTCTCGCCAAAGAGTCACCCACGGTGATGCGCATCAATCAGACGGTGGGTGATTACCGTAAACTTGTAGAACAGTCCAAGCACTCTCGCTTCCCAGTCTTGCTAGAAGATGGCCGTTTGGTCGGAGTGGTCGCTGCTAAAGATGTGTATGGTCAAGGTGAGCACATCGCGATTGATCGCGTCATGACGCGGCATCCAATCTCTGTCACACCCAAGACCTCTGTTGCATCTACCGCACACATGATGGTGTGGGAAGGGTTAGACCTGCTGCCTGTGATCGAATTTAAGCGGCTCATCGGCGTGATTAGCAGGCAAGATGTGATCCGCGCTCTGCAATACAACCAAAAGCAGCCGCAGCTAGGTGATACCATGGAAGATGTGGTTCTATCGCATTTTTCTAGCGGAGAAAATGTCGGCGAAACGGTGCTGTCAGGCGTCGTAACACCACAGATGGCTACGCATCACGGCGGTCTTGCGGCGGGGCCGTTTATGACGATCGTAAGTGAAACGGCAATTCAGGCTCTGCGCAAGACGCGCGATGCGAACATGATCATTGAAAATGCTACGCTGTATTTCTTAAAGCCGGTTCAGATCGAGCAACGTGTGGAAGCGAAGGCGCGCATCGTGGACAGCGGCAGGAAGATGGGAAAAGTGGATGTCGAACTGTATCGCAATCACGAGTTGATGGGCAAGGCGCTCGTGACTGTTCAGATGCTTGAGCGATAATCAACGTGGATATTCAGAGAGAGGGGAGACGGGATGGATAGCGCCAACTCGCCTGCGATTTTAGTCGTGGAAGATGAAAGGCGCATCGCGCGTCTCATCGAACTCGAACTTGAACACGTAGGGTTTGCAGTGACGATCGCTGGAGACGGAGAAACTGGGTTGCGCCTCGCACTTGCGCAGGATTTTGAGGTAATCCTGCTCGATCTGATGCTGCCGGGACTCGGCGGTATTGAAGTGTGTAAGGCGCTTCGCGAACACAAGAGGACGCCGATCATCATGCTAACGGCCCGCGATCGCACAGAGGACAAGGTTTCTGGTCTTGATGCTGGAGCCGATGACTACATCACGAAGCCATTTGCTACCGAAGAGTTACTCGCGCGCGTGAGGGCTGCCCTGCGCAAGGGCGTCTCACGCCAAGAGTTAAAACTGGCTGATCTCATCATTTTGCCGGAGCAAAGGCGCGCGATCCGTGCTGGTGTAATGCTAGAACTGACGACTCGTGAGTTTGACCTGCTGCATTTTCTCATGCGCCACGCTGACAAGGTGGTGTCGCGAGAATCAATCCTTCGCCAGGTTTGGGGATACGACTTTGAAGGAGAGACGAATGTCGTGGATGTTTACATTCGTTATTTGCGGATGAAAGTGGACGAGCCGTTTGAATCGCCGCTCATTCACACGATTCGCGGCGTTGGTTATGTTCTTCGCAAGCCATGAAGTTTAAACTGACGATCACACTTCGCTTTGTAGCGCTGTCTACGATTGTAGTTGCGATCATCTTCGTTCTTTTTAACGCTTTTGTGTACCTGGAATTCATGAAGGTGACAATCGATAATGAATTCCAGGTCGTCGAAGCACGTGTAACGGATGTGATGCGCCGTGTAGAAGGGGATACGCTCACAAAAGCCATCAGCGAATTGCGCACCATCGTTCCTGATCCACGGCAGATGGTCAGGCTGGTCGCTGCGGATGGCACAGTGCTTACGTCATCGGACGCATCCTTTGTGCCATCATGGATCCCCAAAGGGCTGGGCAACCGGACTGATTTGGGACATGGCGTGATACTTTTTCAGCACGAGGAGCAGCGCATCTTGATGGCAAGCGCGCGCGTCCACCTTCAGGGTGGCGATTATACGGTGCAGTGGCTTGAAAACGTAGAATCCCTGGATCACAGTATCGCCTTTGTGTTCTATCTCTTGTTGACCGGGTCGATCGGGGGCTTGGTGCTCGCTGCGCTCGCGAGTTATTTTCTCGCGCGCTACTCGTTATTGCCGATTCGCGAGATGATCGCGACGGCTCGCTCGATTAC
>JAKACY010000072.1:0-713 GCA_021821025.1 Bacillota bacterium
CGGCGGCAAATTCAGTGAAAAATTCCGGCCAGCACCGGACGGCTACCGCGTCCGCGCCGAGACGTTTCAGACCGCTGCGCAGCACCGTCATTAATCTCCCGAATTTTTCAATAGAGTCCGGGGGCAATTGGACCAGCCCCCGAACTTTACTTTGTACACGATCGACTTCCGGCCGTACCTCGTCTTCCCTAAGCGCGAGGGCGCGTTGAAAAGTGTCGCTCAAGTCGGCATGCCGGATTGTGACGCCCAGTTGCGATTGCGCCCGTTCCCCGGGCATAGAGAAATGAAAACCATCTGGAGTATCTCCCACCGTGACGACAGTGAATTGGTGAAGCCGTTTCCACGCCGTCCAAAACCTTATAGATCGCTCCAGAGCATATTCGAACCGAGCCTCGTCTGGACTACCGTAGACAAACTGAAATGGAATCCCAATTTGCGTGAGTCGTTGACCAGCCAAATTAGCGCCCGTTAAAGAGTTCAGTGACAGACGTTCCCCCAGCTTTTGATTAGGTTCCGAAATGGCCCACAGAATCACAGGAACTTTCAATCGCCGTGCCATGATATCAATGAACCGTCCGTCCACAAAAGTGGTGAATTGAGCCATTAGAACATCGATGGTACCTGCGAGTTCCTCCGTAGCCTGCGACGCAGCTTCGATCTGTGTGATCAGACGCTCCGCGATGAAGAAAGATGCGTTTTGCCTTTTCAGTACC
>JAKACY010000072.1:723-7355 GCA_021821025.1 Bacillota bacterium
CTCTCTGGATTGCCGCGCGATCTGATCTGCCATACGCAGGTCAAATGTCGATCGACCAAAACAAACGTAACCGACCCTTAAGCCCTTGTCCGCCAACGAATTGGTCCCCATCTTGTCCACCGTGATCCACCCTCCCATTTTATGACTATTTCATAGCAACATCATTTCATTCCAACATCGTGATGTTTTAAAGCACTAAAATTACGGAAGTGTTCAACGACGAAGCTTCACATGATAAATATAACGATCGCCACGGTAACGTGTATAGGTGTGCTCAATCAGCCGACGATTCGTATCCATCGTCGAACGCTCAATCTGTATCAAAGCTGACCCCACTTGAATCTTAAGGTGCTTCGCATCCTCACGTCCCGCATTGATAGAAGCTATATTTTCATCCGCTTCTTGAAGATAGATCCCATTACGTTCTAAAACCGTATAGAAGGCCACGGACGACAGATCCTCTTGCTGCAGCAAATCAGCGATGTCCTTGGGCCAAAAACTGCGCTCAACAGCAATCGGTTCGCCATCCGCCAGGCGTATCCGATTTATGTTGATCCACGATGTGTCTTTGGGCAGTTGGGGAATATGAAACAATCCACGATCATTCATCCTGTCCACGTCTTTTACTTCTTCAAAACTAATGAGTTGTGCGGATGGAACGTACCCCTGCTGCAACATTTCTTCCGCAAAACCGGTAAGACGACCCAGTCGCTCCACAAGTCGCCCACTTTTGACGAACGTTCCCTGTCCCTGCTTCTTGCTGAGATATCCCGCCTGCTCCAGTGCCGTGACAGCTTGCCTAACTGTTGTGCGGCTGATACCGTACATGTTCATTAATTCCGTCTCCGTCGGAATACAAAATCCAGCCGACCACTGCCCCTTTTGGATTTTTTCCAACATAACATTTTTTAATTGATGATAAAGCGGTACTGGAAGATCTGGGTTCAAAAGTGTCTGTTCAGGATTCATGTAGTTGAGCCCCCACGTGCAAAGATGCCGATCACGATTCATTATAACATCACATTGAATTTGCAGTAAAACACTTTCATCCGCGTACGTAGACTTGTTACGTTCTATGTGGATGAGGAAATCCACGCGGATTTTCATCGAGGGGTACTGTGTCTGCTGTATGGATATACCAATCCAACAAACGAGATTCCAATTTGCTTCTGATCTCCGCGTAACTCGGATTGAAATAGACATTGTCTATTTCAAACGGATCTTTCCGAAGATCGTACAATTCATTCACATCTGCCGTTCTACGTACCAACTTGTATTCAAGCGTGCGTATCATAGTGGAGCGGCAGACACTCTTAGGTATTTCCTGCTGCTGTTGCAATTTTGGAAAGTACATGTGAGTTGATGGTCGTCGCAATTGTTCAAGGCGAGGCGGGTACCCCTCAAAACAGTGGAGTTCATGTGGGTCATAACCGCCTTCAGCAAAAACAGCACGCTGTGGATCGCCTGCTGCTCCGTGCAATTGCGTTACAAGTGATCGCGCAAAATGAGTGTGTTCACTCTGAATACCAGCAAGATCGAGAATAGTCGCCATAATATCGAACAGTTCTACTTGCTCTTTCACCACATGTCCTGCAGAATTACCTGGCGAGCGAATGATAAGCGGGACCCTTATCAAGGTATCATCCATCCCACTCGGCCATTTTTCTACCAAGCCAAAGTCACCGGCCCAATCCCCATGATCAGAAGAAACGATCACGGTTGTCTGATCTGCTAACCCGCTTTGATGTAACACTTCCATTAATTGACCAAATTCCCGATCCACATAACTGATCATGCCCAAATAAACCGCTTGGATTTTTTGCAAAAGTCGTTCAGGCATTTTGTCAAGCCTGCGATATTCCCGAATCAGTTTATAAAAGATTGGCTTTCTGGATAAATTCGCAGGGCGCAATTTCGATATTTCGTCTTCTTTATACATGTTGTGATAGGATTGTGGCGCTGCATAAGGCGGATGAGGCATTTCGGTTGGCAAAAAGATAAGAAATGGCTTTTCCTTAGCTTCTTTGGAACGCAGAAAACGCGTGGCTCGATGGACACTCGAAGCGGTTTCAGTTGAATCCTCATCTCTGCTTTTTGGCTCATATAAAAAACTGTAAAACGGTGCCTCATCTTCATGAAACGGGTTTTCTGCCGTAAACCTTGCATGATGTTCCTCTAAGCTGTTTAACTCCTCACCTAAAATTTCTTTCAAATATTCCGGAGAATATAGATCATTTTTCCCATACCATTTTATCTGATAACCCGCTTTCTTCAGGTAGCGAAATAGGCTGGGTTCGTGAGGACGCAGCAAATGCCACAGCGTACGGTGTCCCGACACATGTGGATACCAGCCAGTCATCAGACTGCACCTGGATGGTGAACAAACGGTATGTTGCGTGTAACACTGCTCAAAGCATACCCCTTCTTCGGCCAAACGGTTAAAATTTGGCGTCTTCACAACAGGGTGTCCATAACAGGCCAAACTTTCCGCACGCATTTCATCAGGAAAAAAGAAGATAAAATTCATTCGTTTATTTTCCAATGGATTCGCCTCCCGTCTGTCGTTTAGCCATTGTAGTCCCATAAGTCTGACTGTTCCATGCCAACTTGTTCGCCCCACTTTCTCAAATAGTTATGATCTTGCTCTTTGGCGTTACTATCACGCAAAGCCTGTTCGGGGTCCCAATCAGCCATCAACATGGCAAGCAGATTATCTCGGATTTCCTGAAACTCTTGTTTTTGAGCGAGATCTTGTTGCTCCAGTGGATCCTTTTTCAAGTCAAACATCCGGACGGGATCAAACCCATGATGAGCGATTAGTTTCATGTTGTCCTTGATGATCATTCTCGTTGCTGAATCCGCGGAATTAACAAGCTCAGCGAACACGGGACGCCTTCTCCAGTATTCACGGTCAATATCTAATTCATCTTCCAAAAGGCATGAAATGTCCTCCCCGTCTAGCCCCATCATTTTTGGAGACTTCGATAGATTTACCAATGTTGGAGCCAAATCGATCAAGCTTACAGGAAAATCCACTCTGCGTCCGTATGTTTTGTTGGGATTTTTTTGAACCTGTTTATACCAAATCATTGGGACACGGACAGCCCCCTCAAAGAAATTTCGTTTCCAAAACATCCCTCTGTCCCCTGCCATGTCTCCATGATCGCTGACATAAACAATCCAAGTAGGGCCTGGCAAGGATTTCGCAGCTCGTAAAATCCGGCCAACATAACTATCAACTAGCGTAATCAGACCCGCATAACATGCTCTGGCGACTTTCAGCTGCTCTGGTGTGATTTCATCCGCCTGCAATCTTTCAAACCAGTCGTGGATCCAAGGATGCCGGGGCAATTCATCCCGCGGGATTGGCGTGTCGTATTTCTCCATAGCATCAAGAGCCTGCTCATACAAGTCAGGTGGGCATGTATAGGGATGATGCGGACCATAAAAACATACAGATAAAAACAATGGACGGGAACTATCGGAACTTCGTTCTTCCAAAAACCGCTCGCATGTCGATATCACCCGTTCGTCATAACGAAGCACCGGACTTGTTCCGGGTCCCGCTTTTGTAATGGATGCCAATCCTTGCCCCGATGTTCCGCCTAACTCCCCATAAGGAGTCCCGGGTCCCCCCAAATAGCAAGGCGTCACATCGCCCACAAGCCGTTTCTGATAACCATGCCGTTGGTCGGGGCCAAGAAAATGCATCCGTCCGCACAAAACGGTTTCATATCCGCCGAGCCCAAGCGCATGCGCGAAAGTTGGAATATCAGAAGCTAAATGATCGTTGTTGGTATAGACTTTCGTATGGTGAGGATACCGACCCGAAAGCATGGACATACGTGATGGAACACAAAGCGGCGAATTACAATAAGCTTGCGTGAAATGTACTCCTTCATTGGCCATACGGTCCAAGTTAGGGGTGTGAACAATTTTACTGCCTGAGCACCCCATCCAATCGCCCCGGTGCTGATCAGAAACAATCATAATAATGTTGGGTTTGTCGTTATCCACAGCACAATCCCCATTCATATTGATTTTCGTAAACAGACATGACTGCAGCTGCTATTGTAATATCTCATCCGGCAAAACCTGTCGTTGGCCCGAGGGCAACGCCGGTGCCAGTTCAATCTGTGGTATCACTTCGCCAGCTTGTTGCATACGTACCAATAGTCGTTCGCGTAAATGATCAGCCAACGGTCGATGCGATTCTAGGCCGATCAAATTCGTCAATTCGTATGGATCAGCGAATAGATGATAGAGGCAGTCTTCCCGATAAATCGGAGCAGATGACCCTTTGCAACCATATTCGTCCGGTGCCTTGACAGCGTATTTCCAACGTTTTGTGCGAATCGCTCGACCAATTTGCGATTCGCTGATCTGAATGAATACTTCATTGGGCCAATCTATCTGCTCCTTTCGCAAAAGAGGCATCACAGATCTGCCCTGCATCGAGGGTGGAACCGGAATACCTACGGCATCAAGCAGCGTGGGTGCCACATCCACAAGATTGACCAAGTCTTGAATATGGCCGCCGCCGTTAAATCCTGGCCCGATAGCCACCCCCGGGACGCGCACAGAACTCTCATGACACGAACGTTTGTATTCGTCATTTCTGGTCTTAAAGTGGCTGCCATGATCGGATGTGAATAAAACGATGGTATTTTGCAAAATATCGAGGCTCTTCAATGCGTCCAACAGTCTCCCGAGTGCTTCGTCCAGGCGTTTGACCATTCCCCAGTAGCCTGGCAACTGCTGGTGAGCGTTGCCTCCCAGGGCAGCCAAATCGGGTGGAATGAAACGTCCCGTATAACGCTCTCTATACCCGTCGGGCGCAGGATAGTCATCGCGCTGATTCTGATGATGCGGTTCCAAGAAAGAAAGAAACAGAAAAAATGGAGATTCCTCGCGCGTTTGTTGATCGATGTATCGAATAGCTGCATCTGTTAACGCGTCCACTCGATAACCCGGCAATCGCACACTTGTCTCTTGTTCATCAAATAATACCGTTTTGTACGCATCGGATGTAAATTCTAAGCTGTCAGCTGCCAGCCAGTATCGATACCCGCCCCGCATTTCTTTTGGTACGGCTTGTTTGCTGGCCAAGTGCCATTTCCCAATATAGGCGGTATCATATCCGGCCTCAGCAAAGAAATGAGCCATTGTTTTGGAGTCTTGTGGCAACGGGATCCCGTTACGATAACATCCAGTTGTTGTTGCGTAACATCCAGTCTGCACACTTGATCGCGCCGGCCCGCACACTGGCTGACAAGTGAACATGTGATGAAAATGTGTTCCGGTTGCCGCCATTCGATCAAAATTGGGCGTCAATTCCAGAGGATTGCCGTGTACACCTGTCGAGTCATAACGTTGCTGATCTGTGAAAAACACGATGACATTTGGGGACTGGCTGTGACGACCTTTCATATTTCCCTCTCTCCTTTATCCATAAGTGCCTTACAAACACGTTGGTACAATAGGTGAAGAAGACGTCGTTTCGTGATTGAAGGTAATGACAAACCGGATGGTTTCCCCTTCTGCCATGCTCACACCCTCCACGGGTGTGAACTGCAGCATGGTGAATTCGCTGTTCGCTGCGGTCGTCGTTTCTACCGTCCGTCCATTCGTGTCGCATGACAGGACCCGGATATCCCCGCGCAACTTAAACCCCTTTAGCTTCAATACCGGCCCGAACAAGCGATCCACTTTGACACACAATTCTGTACTATCGTCGTTGTCGTGGAACATGGACACGGTGCCCCACCAACGCGTGCTTATGAGTGGGAGTGTCCCAAAACGAGGGGTGGTTCGCGCAAGAATATGCGGATCAAGCAAGATGAGATTTTGAACCTCATCAGCATGAAACCCGGTTAAGGCATTTAGGATAAACCATGCAGAGGGTGTGTTCATGTACCGATCTAGTGAATTCCAGTTCGGCAAACCGGTGGAAGCATCGTGCCACAAAGTCGTAGTCCAAGGTGCCTTCGCTACAGTGCGTACGACC
The DNA here is from genome assembly GCA_021821025.1 of Bacillota bacterium. GTDB lineage: Bacteria > Bacillota > Bacilli > Alicyclobacillales > SLC66 > JAKACY01. The sequence goes on from JAKACY010000072.1 coordinate 6,731, forward strand.
TCGTCAAAATGTTGGATTCGCTTGAGGCTTTCCTCCACCTCACCTAAATACAGAGCCAAGCAATCCACAAAAATCATGGCATACTGCGGCCAGGCTTGGTTAGCGAGGGGATGGTCCGTCAGTTTACCGTCCTTGGCGACTTTGATGGGTGGTAGATTATACAATTCCTGATTGCCGTTGTAGCGATAAATAGCAGAGAGTGCCTTTTGCAGCATCTCCTGCGGCAGAATGCTCGGAAGTCCGAGCAGTCGGACAATCCACTCCCCGCCAAGTTGTCCGACGAACACGCCTTCCTCTACCACGCGTGCAGTGTGCTCGTACGAAACGGCGAAATACTCTCCATTCCAAAGATACCGAATAAAACTGTCTTGTGCCTTATCAAACAAGGCGGCGGCTTCGCGTTTTCGACCGTCATCGTATTCCATGTCGGCGATACGTTCGACGATGCGTAATGTCGCCATCCACAGGGAGCCCGTATAGGAGAACAAACCGGGGTGATGCTCTACATCCCACGTCGATCCACCTTCGGGAATGCCGTCTCCGTCGTGATCGGCCGCTTTCAAAAACGCGTAGGCCCGCTCTATGTGTGGGCGCATCTTGTGGAAAAAGTGTTCATCACCGGTGC
>JAKACY010000072.1:7365-10941 GCA_021821025.1 Bacillota bacterium
TCACGGTAACATTGAAAGATAAAGGAGCACGATAAATCCGGCCACGATACATCCCCATAGGTGACGTTCCGGCTACCGATGGCGTAGGACACGTTCCCGCAAAAATGCGCAATGTGTCCATCTTCGGCTTGAGTATCAGCAAACAACTGAATCTCGGTTCGATTCAAATCCGGAAAGAACAACTGGTAGGCGGCATGGGCAATGAGGCGCTGGTCCATCGTCCCTAGCGCCCCGCCCATGCCGTGGCTCGCCTCTAGCGTGGCCAGTGTGCCGTCTTTTGTCAGCAGCGAATTGGCGATGATTGGTGTCGTGTCATTCATGATCTTCGCGAGCAACCAGTCAGGGATGCCGGTCGCCTGTAGGAAACGGTGCACTGTGGTCGTCTCGTCCCACAGTGTATGGTGGTTCTTGAGCAAATCTGCCGCCACATCATACGCGCCAGTGTATTGGTTCTCGTAATAGTGGCCATAATCCACAACCGCCTGCGCCTCATTTACGGCAAAGTCGCCGCTCTCGCGCGCGTCTACGCCTGGGGCTTGCCGTTTGAACGTTTCCATGGAGCGATGCTGACCTTGTGGGTTTACCCGCAGGTGCGGCGTAAACCAAGTCAAAGCTACAGGGACCTTGATCCGCTCGTAGGGAGCGAGATCGAAGGAGATTTCCAGGGCCCCCGCTGGATGGAATACAGTCTCAACACCTGGTTGTTCGTTATGTGAAAAGATCAGATCATGGGCGATAAACTGCAATAGTTCCTTCTTTTCATAAAGCGTATTCCAGACATGCGTGGTCACGCAGGTCCGAGGACTGTGAGGCGTGACCAACGAGTACTCCCCGACGGCATTGAAAAATGCCGCATCGTGGGCAAAATCTCTACGAAACAAGAGTCCCACGTTTGTCCCATCATCCACACGGGCAATTACGTTCCCCGTTCGATTCAGGGTCAACTCGTTATCCTTGAAACTTCCACAACCAATCAGGTGTTCCCACGAGACAATCAAAGATATGTGTGCGCCTTGCGGCTGCATGTTCGTGACATCGAAGCGCCACACCACACCCGGTTTGGTCGACTTTTCCAAGCTGTGCGGGACCAATGGACTAAAGGCAGTCAAGCGGACGCGTTGCCGTAGACTCTGTGCCATGTAGTCAACCTGTGCCAGCGGAAAGACGCCGGTATAGGTCACGGAATCCACGCCGTCAAACGGCCCACAGCCGTCTTGCTGCAACAGTTTCATTTGCACGCCGCCATCTGCGGTTTTTACCTTGATGGCGAAAAAAGCACCATCCATATCCAAGATCGGATAAGACCAATTGTTGTTGCAGAGCAGGGTTCCCGGTTGACCGGTAGTCAAAAGCTCAACCAGCCCGGTACCAATGCCGCCAAACGGCACACCAGTCGGATAGCCTGTCTCGAATTTCATCGTGGCACATCCTTTCGTGGCTGTTCTTTGGCACTTCAATCCGTTTTAAAGCGAACCAGAAACGTCTTGATCTCAAAAGGCTTTATCTCAAATTGGAAGTCACTCATATTCTCATCTGCGATCGGGCGTTCCATCAAATCACACTCCAGCCAACTAACTATGGGCAATGAGCTGGTAACCCGGACAGGGTAGCGTCCGCCCGAGAAATCATGCAACCGTAAAATAAGCCCATTTCCGTCCTCTTGCTTCTTCACAGCATCTACATGAATGGTGTTTGCGGAAAAGGCGAATAAGGATTGCGGGCGCTGAATCGGACGACCCTCCACGAACTCTAGTGGACTGTTGAGGTCCCATGCTTCATAAACGATTGCCGCTTGTAGCCAGTCTCCCGGGTGGGGAATCAATGCATACGTAAACACGTGCTCCCCCTTATCCGCCTCCGGATCGGGCGAATTGGCCGATTTGATCAGCGATAGGCGCATCACATTGTCTTTGATGTCGTATCCATACTTGCAGTCGTTAGCCAGAGCAACGCCATAACCCGCTTCTGACAGGTCTGCCCATTGGTGTCCGACCACTTCAAACCTGGCCTGATCCCAACTGGTATTCCAATGTGTTGGGCGCTTTACGTTGCCAAACTGAATATCATACGTCGCTTCCGTGGCGCGGATATCCACTGGAAATGCCACTTTCAGCAACTGTTGGCTTTCCTTCCAATCCACGCGCGTCACGAAATCGATCCGACGACTGTGCGCATAGACAATCAGATCCTGCGTGATGGTGGAGTTGCGAAATTCCCATTCGAACTGCACCACCGCGCACGCACCGCCAACGGAGATAGGACGTACGGAAACAAGGTGGGTGATTTCTTTCATCTTCTCTTGGTAAAACATATCGATATCCCACGCATCAAAGTTCAGTGGCTTGTCTTCAAATACCTGAAAGACGTTGCCGCACGAGTTCGCCGCCAAAACGTCTCGGTTTGCCTGGGCATCAAAGATACGCACCAATTGACCACGTTCGTTCCAACGAATTTCATAGTAAGGAGAAATCACCCCGTCTGGTTGCACCGAAAATGGACATGAGTCCTCCGCTTGATCGGTTCTCGTCCGCGTATTTCCCGCCACCAATTCAATGACGTCCAATCCGAGCGACGGAAGTACAGGCGTCACCACCCACCACTCATCTCGGACCAACTGGCTCGTAAGAGGCACTGCCCCACTTCCCACAAAGCGGCCTTCAATTCGAGTTGTATTGGGGATTTTCACGATGGTTGCACGTTCCCATCCTGCCGAATTGAACAGGGTAAACAGGTTGGGTGCAGATGAGACGACGGCATGGGCACTTCTGTGCCAGACGTCTTGCGCAATCTCCCCGGCCCGTTCGTATTCCATGTGGCTATCTTCGTAGACTTCGTGGATGGATGAACCGGGTATAATATCATGAAATTGATTCCGTAGAAGAATTGTCCAGCCATCTTTCAATTGATGGTGCATTTGCTCCCAGGACGATCCCGCCATAAGAAATGCGAAGGATGACATCCACTCCGCCTCTCTGTAGGCAATTTCCAGCTTCCGATTCATACGCTTGTTGAAGGCTTGGCTGGTATATGTACCTCGATGGTACTCCAGGTATAGCTCCCCATCCCACGTGTGGACATAACCCTGCGCGTTTTGTACCGTATCGTGCAAGTTGCGGACGAAATCATCCATTCGCCCCGTCGTGACGTTGGGCATGCCTGGAACGCGAGCGAATCGGCGCCGCATTTCCAGCATGTCCCTCGTGACTCCGCCACCGCCATCGCCAAATCCGTAGGGAAGGAACAGTTCCCGATTGATCGTTTTGTCCCGATAGGCGTCCCAAGTGCCAGAAACGGTGGATGCTGCGATTTGCCCATTATATGTGGAAAACCAGCCGTGAGGCACCACTTCGGGCGTCGTGATGAAGTGCGTTAAGACTTCACTCCCGTCCATACCACGCCACATGAACGTATCATGGGGCATGCGATTGTACTGGTTCCAACTGATCTTTGACGTGATGAATGCGTTAATGCCTGATTTCTTGAGAATTTGTGGCAGAGCCCAACTGTAACCGAAGACGTCCGGTAACCAGAGATACGTACAGTGCGTTGCGAACTCTTGCTCAAAGAATCGCGTGA
>JAKACY010000073.1 GCA_021821025.1 Bacillota bacterium
ATAAACCAAAGAAGTGTAAACAGAGGATGATCGGGGTCAGTTTTCTAGTCAGTTTTTATAGATCAGCGCCTTAGGCCGACCCAATTCGCCAAAAACGAATGCGACTGTCTGATCGCTAAGTCATCGTCCATGTGTTTTAAGGATGTAGCACGACTCTTTGCCAAGCGATGTCGAAAAGACTTTCTATAGGTGATGACACCTTGCTGATAACGTTGTGATTCCGCGTATGCAGTATCGAATCCTTCCGTCAAAGTTGTAACAAGGCGGGACAAGCTGATGAAGACAGACACACTAACCGCAACTAGACATTCGATGATCGTCAGCACAAGCAAGACGCGACTGTGTCCTGAGGCACTCCAGACGTGATCTTGAATCGCCAAAATGATGGTCACCGATGCAAACCATAATATCAAAGTAACCACCAATGAATGCTTTTGACCGCGTGTGCCCTTCATATCCGCTGCCCCCAAGCGTCGACTTGACCAATCACCTAGCGCAAAGTTAGACTATCAGAATTTATGTCCTCGCACACGGTACGATTGCGTCATTGACAAGCGGGCCTTGACAACTTCAAATTTCGCAACAAGGGGTCGGTCCATGACCCCTTGCCGATCATCTCTACCCTACTAGCATGTACTCGAAGTGATATGTCCCTGAGCCTAACTGAATAGATGCCGAGTGATCTGCCTGTGCGCCCGTAAATGCGCCAGAACTCGTCATGATCCCCAGACCAGATTCCTGTACGGTTTCTATTTTGCAGTCGTACAGTGTGACCGTTGCTGTCGTATTGGCAGGGATTTGTACGTGCAGTCTTACGCGCAGATCGTCGATGCGTTCCCAAAACGACATGATTTGCCCAAAAGGAGATTGCAGCGTGGCTTTGGCATAACTTAGTCCCGCGCCTAGCCTTGGTCCGATGCGGACGTGCCGGTAACCAGGTTGCGTCGGGTCCACATCAATACCAGCCACGGTGCGATATAGCCAATCACCGATTGCTCCATACGCGTAGTGGTTGAACGAATTCATATCGTCGCTCCAAAAGGACCCGTCCTCCTTAATTGAATCCCAGTGTTCCCAAATGGTTGTGGCGCCTTTTGTGACCGGATATAGCCAAGAGGGATAATCCGTTTGTAAGAGTAGCCGATACGCTAGGTCGTTATATCCATTTTGCGACAGGACGTGGCACAAATACGGTGTGCCGACAAACCCGGTCGTCAAATGTCCATGGTTCTCTTCGATCAACTCTGCGAGTGTTTTAACCACACGCTGTCGGTCTTTATCCTCGACAAGATTAAACCATAGCGCCAACACGTGGGCCGTTTGTGTCGAAGCTGCGATGCGCCCGGATGGTGTGACAAACTCATTGCGAAAGTTTGTCAGAATCTGTTGATGCAGTTCTCTAAAACGTAATTCGTCATCCCATTTTTCTAAAATATGCGCCGTTTTAGCTACGATATCCGTCGAATGCGCGTAAAACGCGGTCGCAATCAAATCTCTCGGTGTAGCGCCAATATAACTGTTCTCTTTCGCATCTAGGCCCAGCCAATCGCCGAAGTGAAACCCCGTGTTAAATAGGAACTCGTTGTCACCTTGTGTTCTCATGTATGCGATCCACGCCTTCATGCTATCGTACTGCTCCGCGAGCAGGCGTCGGTCGCCAAAGCACTCGTAGATCGTCCATGGGCAAATGACGGCCGCATCCGCCCACGCCGACGATGACGCACTGTCATCCCCTAAAACATTTGGAATGACATGTGGAACCCCACCATCTGCCAACTGATCCACGCGCAAGTCAGCTAACCACTTTGTGAAAAACGGAGCCACATTCATGTTAAAACTTGCGGTTCGAATGAATACCTGCGCATCCCCTGTCCAACCCAAGCGCTCATCGCGCTGCGGACAATCCGTCGGAACGTCAACAAAATTGCCCCGTTGGCCCCAGACGATATTGTCCTGCAAACGATTGACCAAATCATTCGAACAAACAAATGAGCCGGTGACCTCCATATCTGTGTGAATCACACATCCCACGATAAAATCTCTCTCCAAGGACCCTGAATAGCCATCTACTTTCACATACCGAAACCCTTGAAACGTAAAATGCGGGCTGAAAGTCTCCGGTTGATCACCACCTTTGCAGATGTACGTGATCTGCTGTTTGGCGCTGCGCAGATTGCCAGTATAAAAGTTTCCATCACGATCCAAGATCTCCGCATGGCGCAGCGTAATCGTCGTGCCGGCAGGCGCCATCACGGTAAATCGCACGTATCCCACCATGTTCTGCCCCATATCAAAAACGCTTTCACCCGCCGCAGTCACAAAGAAATCGATAGGCGCTAATTCCTTCACAACCCTAACAGGCATATTTTCCTGCGCTACAAGAGACGTTACGCCCCGATCAAGGATCTCTACTCTTTGCCAGGCCGAGTCATCGAACCCAGGTTGGTCCCACCCGTCTTTTTCAAGCCGGGCATCATAGGTTTCACCATGATAGATTTGCGACAGCAAAATCGGGCCTGTTTCCGCCCTCCACGTTGTGTCAGTCGATAAGACTTCCTCTGTTCCATCTTCATAAATGACATGCATCTGCAACAGTGCAGCCTTTTTGTCGCCGTAGATGTTGCGATGATTCTGCCAGCCCAATTCCCCTTTATACCACCCGTCGCCAAGCATTACACCCACAGCGTTGTCGCCCACTGTCAGGAAGCGTGTGACATCATACGCCTGATATTGAAGTCGCTTGTTATAACTGGTCCATCCTGGTGTGAGAAGATCGTCGCTAACTCTGTCTCCGTTAATGTGAAGCTCATAGAGCCCAAGACTCGTGGCGTAAGCACGCGCGCTAACGACACGGTCGCGCAACACAAACGTCGCCCGCAATAGTGGGCAGGGCGCATCATCACCCGCGGACGCTTCAAAGACAGGCGTAATCCACATGGCCTGCCATTCGCTCGGATCAAGTAAACCCATTTCAAAATAGTTTAGCGCGCTCCAATCTGATTCGTTACCATGTTGATCATATATTCGCACACGGTAGTAGTAACGCCTGCGCGATTCAAGTTCTGGGCCATTATACTGAACTTGAATAGACTCATTAGATGACACCATACCTGTATCCCAAAACGCAACAGTAAAATCCGCTTGATCTTTGGCCAATTGTATCTGATAAGCGGATTGCCGAACATTTCTGGCATCCGCCTCGATATGCCAACCAAATCGTGGACGACGAGTATCGATACCGAGCGGATTTTCCTTGTATTCACATGTAACATGAAGAACTTGTAGATGCGGCAAAAATTCATTCCTCCTCAGTTCGTTTTGGTATTTTAATTCTTTTAATATTGCAATATTCCTGCATACATTGTTTGGTAAAATGGTGTCAGCGTTTCCTAGGAGGTGAATATTCGTTGAAGATCTATGTGAGTGTAGATATGGAAGGGATCTCAGGCATCGTGTTGCCGGAGCAATTGCGTCGAGCGGAACCGTTTTACGAGGAAGGACGCAGACTTTTGTCGCAGGAAGTCAAAACAGTCGTGGAGTCGCTCGTCCAAGCCGGCGCCGATGAGATCATCGTGAAAGATGCGCACGGAACTGGCTTTAACCTGTTGACTGAAACCTTGCATCCGAAAGCCCGTTACCTACTCGGCGCCACGCCTATCGACCGCAGATTTGCAGGGTTGGACGCCACGTTTGATGGAGCGCTTCTCATCGGCTACCACGCCATGTGGGGGACCTCTTTTGCGGTGCGCGATCATACAATGACCGCCACATCGTGGCAGACCGTTTCTCTCAATGGCAGTGCAGTTGGCGAGATCGCCCTAGACAGCTTGCTCTTCGGACTCTACGGCGTGCCCGTTCTGCTCGTCTCAGGCGATGATAAAGCGTGTGTGGAGGCGCAACAAGTCCTTCCGGGCGTTGCGGTGTATGAAACTAAGGTGGGATTTGGGCGACATGCGGCAGTCATCAAACCACCGTTGTTCGTACACAGCGAATCAGAACTACCACGCGCCATTTTCGACGCAATCGCGACAAGACGTGAGCGTGAACCACTCACCCTTAAAGGGCCATACGAACTAGAGATTCGATACGCGAGCACTGATGTCGCTGATGCCCGTTACTATGACGGCATACACGCCATCCGGCGCGATGGTCAAAGCGTCGTATATAAAGAAAACGATCTACTCTCCCTTTTGTCTCATATGTGAGACGTTCCAAGGTAACTAAGCTCGTTAAAGAGCAAGGGCGTCCCTGCCAGTCAGGCGGGACGCCAAAGAAAAAATGGCCATCATACGCCGTCTGGCGCTACAAGGCCTTTCGCAGCGCCTCCCCGATCGCCTGCTTTTGCTCAGGCGTAAAAAGTCGACTCGCCATCGGAAACAGGTGGCTGTCTTCTTTTCCAAGGTGGTTGAGGAGCGCTTGTGCAAGCTCGTGCCACTTCTGATCAAGTAACGCCAGCACGTGATCATCTGGTTGCCTCGCGAACACTTCGAACAATTGGTTAGCTTCCGATGATAATTTCCTTATTTTCCCATGCTCTTCAAGTAAACGCGCTACAGGTCCCACATCTAAACCGCCGAGATGCAGCGCCATGACCGGGAAAACGTACTCTTCTTCCACGACAAAATGACTCTTCAGTTCTTCGTCGATCAGTTGCAGGGCTGCATGCAGGCCACCCTGATCGGAGACTGTTTGCACGGCATCAATCGTCTTGCATAACTCGATGTGATCGCGTGTCAATGGCCGAAGTTCCTCTGCTACTTGCTCAATTAATTGCGGGTTCATGTAAGCATTTTCGTGTTCGAGCGAGTGCGGTTGTGCAAGATCGTGCCCCGATGTCGCTGCGACGGGCATTAAAATGAGAGCGACAATGCTCTGCTCAATCGCGAACACACTGTGCTCTACATTTGCGTCAACAACCACAAGATCTAGCGCAGCTAGTGACACAGGCTCATCTTCTACAGTCAGCTCGATCTTGCCTTGCAACACCATGAGCGCAAGTGTGTGCGCCGCCTTGTGTTTGGCAAGGGTTTGTCCTGCAGGAAACGACAGTTGCACGATCTTACTGTCACCTTGCTGAAATATACTTGCAACCGGTTTGTCTTTAAATTGTAGTGATAACCTTTGCACATTCACACCTCCGTCTTTCATATAAACTACAGCTATCATGTCACATCATTTCAGCCCTTTATGTGCGGGGAATCACAGGTATCTCGCGGGTGCTGCCATGCGGTAGAATCGTGATATAATATCTAGCATGTCCGTTTAATTACCACGGATGTCGGAGGCCTATCATGGATAAACCTGCAAACGAGCCCAGACTGCCTAAAAAAAAGCAAACTACAAAGAAACGCTTGCGCCGTAATATTTTGATCGGTATCGCCGCCCTAGTCGTGATACTCGGAGCCGCTGGCGGGATCGAATACGCTCGGCTCGACCCTGTCGCACATTTCTCTTCACTCGCAGTCGTTTCACAGCCAAACGACATTTCCACAAGCACACCGCCCGTTCAGCTTCATAGCGGCGAGTTTAATTTGCTCTTGCTCGGTGTAGATTCACGCCATCCGAACGCACCTGCAAGGTCAGACTCGATTATCTTGGTGCATGCAAATTTGGCTGACCATCAGTATGACATTCTCAGCATTCCACGGGATACGCGCGTTGATGTTCCACCTTATGGCATGACAAAAATCACGCATGCCAACTACATGGGTGATCTAAACGGCGGCACGCCCATGGGTGGTATAAAACTCGCGACTCAAGTCGTCAGCAATTTCACGGGATTGCCAATCAACTACTATGCTGAAACCAACCACTTCGGGCTTCAAGCGTTGGTGGATTCGATCAATGGAGTTCAGATCAATGTGCCATTTAATGTACCCATTGTGAATGCTTGGTATCCAGATTTGAATGGAAAGACCATTCCGAAAGGTTATGACAACTTAACGGGTGAGATGGCATCTGAGCTCGTGCACCAACGGGAATTGTTACCGCAAGGTGACTTTTCACGCCAGCAACTGCAAGAGGATTTGCTGGTGGCGATCGCAAAGAAGCTCCGGCAACCCCAGAATTGGCCCATGATCCCAAGCTTTTTACGTAGCCTACCGAAGTTTTTGACCGTCACCAATATGTCTAGTGAAGACATGCTGAGCCTGGTCCTTGATCTGAAGAGTTTTAAGAAGAACCAGGTGCATTATTACCAAGTGCAAGGATATTCGGCGCAGTATATGGATCCGATCGTAGGACAGGTGTTGGATTACTTTGTTCCCTACACAGCGCAGTTGCAACAAGTCATCAAGGCCCACTTTGAAAACTAGACTCGCAAGATCGCCTTCTCTCCGAGCTAAAAAGAGCGTGACCGCTCGCGTCTTGACGGCGATCTTGTCCAATTAAACGGGTGAACACGATGCGCATTCTTGTCATTGATGACGAAACGGATTTGGCGAAAACATTATGCCAACTATTGGTGGAAAACCAGTACACTGCCGACGCAGCTTTTGACGGCGAACGCGGACTTTATATGGCGCGCGCAGGCATCTATGATCTCTTGATCGTGGACGTCATGATGCCGAAGCTTTCTGGATATGCGCTTATTCGCTCTCTACGAGAAGATGGCAACACAACGCCGATCTTGTTGCTGACAGCAAGGGACAGCGTCGACGATCGTGTGACAGGCCTTGACAGCGGGGCGGACGACTATCTTGTCAAACCGTTTCATATGAGAGAACTGTTAGCGCGCGTGAGGGCCCTCACCCGTCGTGCTGGAGACATAGTCGGTGTGAAAAATCTAGTGGTGGGAGAGTATACGCTCGATTTCACAGAGCGGTCGGTCACGTTTAAGGGCCATCCGATCGCCTTGACGCACAAAGAATTTCAAATGATGGAATTGTTTTTACGCAACGCAGGCCATGTGCTAACACGTGAGCTGCTGTTTGACCGCATCTGGGGCTATGAGTCAGAAATCGATAGCAATGTGCTTGAAACGTACATACACTTTTTGCGCAAGAAGTTGGAAATGACCCGACTCAAAGTGATGAGCCTAAGTTCCGTGCCTGATATTCAGACCGTGCGTGGGACTGGCTATGTCTTTAAAGTAGACAACGAAAAAAAATAGCAATCTTTTGTCACCAAAGATCGTTCACCATCGTCTACGTAGTGTCATGCATCAAGATCCGACACGATATGAAAAGGGAGATGGTTTTTTAATGCCGCAAAAACATATGAAGGTATTACCCGCGCAGATTGCAACGTTGCTTGCGCTTACTGCGACATGGTGCACCGGTGCGCCCTTCGCGCAAGCAGCCACCCTAGACACGGGGCAACTTTCGATGAAGCAAGCGCTGGCGCAGGTGAGATCCGAATTTGCTATTCCGAAAAGTTACGAGTTGACGCAGGAATCCTATCAAAACAATACCGTTTCCAATGGGCCACAAAGCACACCTACCTATAGTCTCAGCTTTCAGTATCCGGCAGGTTCTGCCACAGAAAACTATCAGGGTCTTCCCCCCATCACGATTAGTGTGACCATCAATGCCAAAACCGGTGCCGTGCAAAATTACTACCGCAGCGTACCTTATACCGCTGCATTCACTTTTCCACCAGCCGTATCGACGAGTCAGGCTGAGACGATCGCAAAAAAATGGGCACAAAAATTATACCCTACAGAGTATGCCAGCGTACGCCTTCAGCCGTCATTTTACGGCGTATACCAAAGTACACTCACACAGCCCATCGGCTACTCATTTACATTTGAGCGCTACGTAAACGGGATTGCGGCACCATTTGACGGATTCACGATCCAGGTCGGGCAACACGGGAACCTGTCTGGCGTCAATGGAAATTGGACGCAAGGTATATCATTTTCTGCCCCATCGTCCGCGCTTAGCATGAGCAAAATTACAAACATTTACAAGGCGCACATGAATCTTTATCTGAACTATCAGCCCACGTGGGTTGCTGGCATAAATCCGCTTATCAACCTCGAATACCAGCAATATATACCTGTTGGTGTATCTAGTAACTGGAATTTGCAATTTGATCCAGAAGCTTATCAGGGAGCAGGATTTCCTGTGTTCGACGCAACCACCGGACTACCACTCGCGAGTGATGGCAAGACTCTTCAATTAACGAAGTACCCGATGCCGGTGATTGTTTCACCAGGCGGCCCGATGTCACTCACAGCAACAAAGGTAAACTGGACACAGTCCCAGGCCATCGCCAACGTTGAAAAGATGTTGCACATTCTATCCACATATAAGGTGAGCAGCGTCAGTGAAACGCAGAACATGCCTCAGGGCGACACCATTTACGATATTACTTGGACTCTGAAGGGACGCGGTCAGTTCAGTGCCTCGGTGGATGCGACCACGGGTACGCTGAACAGTTTTAACGCGCCCATTGTCGACCCGCTGGCTTACAAAAAGGGTATCACGTCGCCACAATTTACGGCTGCGCAGGCCTTTTCTACAGCCAACAATTTTGTTAAACAGGCCTTCCCACATGCCACGGGGGCTTTGGGTCTCGTCCCGCAAGGTCCGGCTTACTTTCAAAAAAAAGCACCCACGTCATTTGAGGTCGTTCCCATCGTCCATGGTGTCCCTTACGGAAATGGGATTGCAAGCATCAACCTCGATCAAAGGGGACAGATTCAAAATTACTACTACAACCCAGTCGATCTCAGTCGCCTACCCAATGTCTCCGAAGCGATGTCCATGGGCCAGGCTCTCACCGAGTGGGCGCAGCATACCCCATTAAAACTCAGCTACCTGATCACGCAACCCTCTTCTTCCACGAGTTCGCCACGTGTGGTACTTGCTTATGTACCACAAGGCACTATGTATGGTGAAAGTCTAAACGCCATCACGCATGTCTTTAACACTGGGATGCAAAATGGCACGATCACGCCCTACTCAGGCTCGATCAAGGATCTCGGAGATGCCTCAGGCGCGCGTCAGATCAAACTTCTCGTACGACACGTGCTCGTGCAGGTGGACAGCAATGGCGATGTACATCCGAACCGTGTGATGACGCGCGCAGAATTTGTAAGCTTAGTTGCATCGTCGCTGAATTTTGGCGGTATTATCGAGCCGTTTTCGTCTGCCATGAAAGCTTCGATGAGCGGCATCTCATCACAATCCCCCGCATATCCGACGATTCAATCAGCCTATGAGCGCGGTTGGGTGCTGCCTGGCAAGCCATTTGATCCGAGCGCGCCTGCGACGCGTGATTTTGCAGCACAAGTCTTGGCTCGTGCCTTAGGATATATAAGCTTGATCGAGGCACCGGCACTCATTCATCTGACTACGGCCGACGCAAATGAAATCCCATCATCTCATCGTGCTGCAGACGCGATCGCGCTTGCACTGGGCATGCTTTCGCCAGTGTCAGGCAACTTTGATCCAAATGGGCAAGTCACGCTTAACGATGCGGCCATCGCTGTGGTGAAGATGGCCGTCGCATATAGCACAGACGGCTCGATCAGTTCATACGGAGGTGGAGTGGCATAAGGCGGAAAATTTCAGGCCGTTTATCGGCTCTAGGCCTTCGTGCAGCGCTCTTGAGTAGCGCTGCAACGCAAATGTGATTCTGAAAGTGAAGTTTCATGGTTAAACAGTTATCGACAGAGGGTATCCAGTAGAGAATCCATAATCAGAAAGGGGTGCCCGCTTAAGGCACCCCTCTGTCTCATTTTCATATCTATGTGGAAGGTGCCGATGCGTTTTGCACGATCGACTCTTTCACATGATCTGCTTGCATCGCGTAGAACAAATTGACGCCGATCAGTCGATCAGTCGAATTCTTCCTTACCACGCGTAGGCTTCTGGCGCCGGTTTTCCAGGGCCTGGGAAGATTTCATGCAACGTCTGTAGCACATCATCCGAAAGTTTCACTTCAAGGACGCGCAGCGTGTCTTCAAACTGCCCCAGCGTCCTCGGTCCGATGATCGGAGCCGTGATCGCAGGATTGGCCAGCAACCACGCGAGTGCCACCGTATCCTGATGCTCATCGAGCTCTTGGCATAGTTTTGCAAATGCTTCGAGCTGCGAGCGGTGTTTCTCCACTTCCCCTTGTGCCCGTGCGCTGCGTGCGCCAGTTTTGCTAAGGGCGTTGCGTCCTAAGAGTCCTCCCGCAAGCGGGCTCCAAGGGATTACGCCGATGCCAAACGACTGCGCTGCTGGCAACACTTCAAGCTCCGGCTCGCGGCACAGAAGGTTATACTTATGCTGCTCACTCACGAGACCAAGAAAGTGTCTTTCTTTCGCAGCAGCCTGTGCGACTGCAAGGTGCCAGCCGGCAAAGTTGCTCGCGCCGATATAACCCACTTTTCCCTGGTTCACAGCTACTTCAAATGCGCCCCAAACCTCATCCCACGTCGCGTGCCGCTCGATGTGGTGCATCTGATACATTTCGATATGATCTGTTTGAAGGCGGCGCAGCGATGCCTCCAAATGGCGGCGAATCTTGTAACCAGACAGCCCTCTTTCATCGTTTGGGCCGTCTAACTTGTCTTCCATCCCGTTATAAACCTTTGTGGCCAGCACGACTTTTTCCCGGCGTCCGCCACCTTGCGCAAACCACCTTCCGATGATCTCTTCGGTGCGTCCACGCGTACCTTGACCACCATAAACGTTGGCTGTATCAAAAAAGTTTACACCAGCGTCGAGTGCCGCATCCATGATGCGATATGCTTCTTTTTCCTCAGTCTCTGGACCAAAGTTCATGGTACCGAGGCAAAGACGGCTTACTTTCAGGCCAGTTCGGCCCAAATATGTATATTCCACAACTTCACACCCCTTACGCTAGTTTGCCTGACT
>JAKACY010000074.1 GCA_021821025.1 Bacillota bacterium
GCACATTGGAAACATAAGTGGCCGAAGCGCCAACTCCGATGATGGAGGCTAAAATAAACTCCATCTGGTCCGTCGCATAAGCGACGCTTGATAAAGCATCAGGCGTCAAGATGGCCATGCCGCGGAAAATACCAATTTTCACATGACTGTTTTCGCGCGTTTTCAGTGGCCTTCCGACGACAAGGCGTTTAATGCTGGCGATCATTGGCGAGTATCCCCTATCATTTTCATCACAACGTAAACTCTGCAACCTGGACAAGCCCTGCTGCGTCCACCTCGAATCATCAAGGACAGAAGGAGCTCACTCAGGTTCTCACGATCTGTCGCCCATTGCAGTTGCATCCCGCTCAGTTTTCCTACGGTCTATCAGCCTACGAAAAATAATCATAAAGGGAGAAGAGACGATGATCAAGATGCAATATGATCTAAATAAAAAATACGTCATCACCCTCTGCTGTACCGTCGTGACGACAGGAGCAACCCTACCGCGCGACGTCCAAGGGAACGAGCGAGATCGCATGGTATAATACTCACGATGGGTGGCTGCAAACTTTAGATGGAAACTGGTACAGCACGTTGGATGGCGGACATACATGGCATCTGCTGTACGCTATAATGAAAGGAACCTTACCATACGATGGATTATATTAAGGAAATTCGAGCTCTGGTAGGCCATCGGCCAATCATTTTAGTGGCTGCACCGGTGCTGGCGTTTGATGATGAGGGACGAATTTTGTTGCAACTTCGATCGGATACGAAAAATTGGGGTATTCCCGGAGGATACATGGAGCTCGGAGAATCTCCAGAAGAAACAGCGAGGCGGGAACTGCAGGAAGAGACAGGGCTTCAGGCGGAGTCATTCGAGCTGATCAGCGTCTTATCTGGGCCCGGATATGAGTTGCAGTATCCTAATGGCGATGTCGTGCACGCGGTCAATATCGTCTACCGCGTCGCAGGTGTTCATGGTGAGCTTCGCAAAG
The DNA here is from genome assembly GCA_021821025.1 of Bacillota bacterium. Taxonomy (GTDB): domain Bacteria; phylum Bacillota; class Bacilli; order Alicyclobacillales; family SLC66; genus JAKACY01. The sequence continues at coordinate 981 of JAKACY010000074.1, forward strand.
ATCACGAAAGCTTAGCGCTCGAGTATTTCCCATTGGACGCGCTTCCAGACGATATTCTGCCCACAAACCGGCTCATCTTGGAGCGCACAGTGCTGCGTAGCCGCGCATAGCGCCTAACAAAAAAACGACAAAAAAGGCGCCTGATGGTCACAGGACGCCTCTGCTGGCCCGCGCAATCAAGCACGAACAGGTTCAAGAATCGCACGTAGACGTGGGAATAGGATGTTATTTTCCAGATGAACGTGGCGGAAGGTATCCTCTTCCACTTGCTCCAACTTCTCGTAAGTGTACGCGTAAGTACCACAGGCATCTTCCGGGATCTGGTACTCATTCGTGACTTCGGCGATCTCGTGCAAGATGTCACCGACTGCGGCATGTTCTGATTCGAGTTGATCAATATTTTGCACTGCCAAAGCAAGTTTATCCTTGTTTCCTGTGCGTTCATACTCGATGATGAGCGGGAAAACGAGCTCTTCCTCCTTGATCAAGTGCGCTTCCATATCCATCCGGAAAGTATTGAACAGCTTATGCACCTTGCTAAGTTCCGCCCCATGATGCTGTCCATGCACGCGTAAGATCTTGCTCGTGAGTTCACTCAAGACTGGCATCGTTTTTTGCAAATACGCATGGTGTATGTTGACCACATGATCGATCAACGCCTCAAATGCTTCAGTCTGCCAATCGTGCTCCTTTTCACCCTCTGCAACCGCCTTTTCGTAAGACTGGTTAAGCGTCTGAAGCAACGCATTTACGTCCAAATTCTGCGCAGTGGCAGCTTCTTCAACACTTCGGCCACCGTTGCAGCAATAGTCGATACGGTTTTCCTTAAAAACCTTGCCCGCACCTGGAAACTTTGCAACAACATCACCTAAACGATCACTTACTATAAACACCACTCGTCATCTCCTGTGTTTAGCATGATCTTCTCTTGCCACTGAACTGCGATTACTAATCGCTTGTTTCAATGAACCAAGTGTAGCCGACATCGCCGCCACATAAGATGACATGCATCACACATTTCATTCATGCCAAAAACCATCCCGCATCTGTTAGCATCGCTGTAAGACGCATCGGATCATATCCACGCAAAAATTTACGACCCACGACCACCACTGGAGCGGTAAGAGACCCAGTGAGCCGAACCAGTTCGTCGGCCACCCCAGGTTCACCAAACACGTGAACCTCTCGAAATGGAATACCGTGAAGCGAAAGAAACTCTTTCGCCAATCGGCACTTTCCTCACCCCATCGTTGTATAAACCGTCACACCATCTGGCATCATGATCCTCCCATAATGACAGCATCTCTCGATGATCATCATTGTTCCCGTAAGTTGAGAGCCATACCAATGAAACTTGCCAATATCATCAGCCAATAGCCACATTTCCCTTATCGCTTTGAAGTGATGCGATCGCGCTCGGAAAATTTCAGCATCACTTCTCCCAACGAACCGCAATGAATCCCGCACCCATCTCCTGCGAAAATTGCCCATGTGCACGCTCGATATCCCACGCGGTGGCAATATCGAACAGTTCCGGTGAGACATACAGCCCAAATCTCGCCGCCACCGGGTCACCCCAGCCCAATTCCTTAATATCCGTATACGTGAAAAAGTGCGCACCATGATACACGCTTGTCGGATCCTCTTGACCACGCCTTATATACTTTTGCGCCCACGGACTGCATTTGCCTATAAACCCTGCAATGAGGCGCCCACCCGGCTTCAGAATCCGATAGATCTCCGCCATCACCTCCGCTGGCTTTTCGATAAACTCCAACGCGAGATTACATAGCGCAATGTCGAATGTGCCATCAGGAAAAGGCAATTTTCGCAAATCAGCCTGAATCAGCGGCACACCTCCGCATTTTCTACCGGCAACCTCGAGCATCCTGCGAGAGACATCCACCCCCGTTACATGGGTGCCGACATCGTTCAGCCAAAGCGTATATGCACCCGTTCCACATCCAAGGTCGATTGCACGCTCACCAGGCCTGGGCTGCGCAAGATCCGCGATGAGGCCATGCTCGACTGTATCCACATAGTGCCCCAAAGGGGTCTGGCAAAAGTTATCATACGTATCCGCGTGGTCATCAAACAGTGCCATCCCGTCACACCTCCCTAGACGCGGGTGATAAGATCTTATCAATGACACAACCACCAAGCGCCTACTGCTCTACAGAAGACTCCCGGCACACCCGCAAAAAATCCTCCCCGTAGCGGGTGAATTTCACCTCACCGACGCCCTTTACCGAGAGCATCGCAGCCCGCGTCACGGGACACGTAGAAGCCATCTCATGCAGCGTGCTATCTGCGAATATGACATATGGTGGCACGCTGTCTCTTTGCGCCAATTCGCGCCGCAATTGCCGCAGCTTCTCAAACAGCGCATCATCGACAACGTCTTGTGCCGCATGCTGACGAATCTTCTGATGTACATGTTCTTTTCCCTTTAATACGCCGACCGCGCGTTCTTCAAGCCGCAAAACCGGATACTGTCCTTCCGTCATGCGCAGGTACCCATCTGCGATCAGCGTCTGAATGCACCCAGCGATCTCTTTTTCCGGATGCCCGCGTAAAAGTCCATACGTCGTCTGCGCATCCAGCCCAAGTTCTAGGATGCGCTTATCGCGTGCACCTCTCAGTATGCCTGCGATCACTTTTAACCCAAAACGTTCACGGGTGCGGTGGATACAAGAAAGGATCATCTGCGCCGTCTCTGTGATATCTTGCAATTCGAAGGCCTGGTTGCAGTTACTGCAATTCCCGCACCGTTCCGGAGCCTCATCCCCAAAATACCTCAAAATAAATCCACGCAGGCACTGTGTCGTCCGCCCATAATCCGCCATGCTCTGCAATTTTCGATGTTCCCACGCCTTGCGGTCCGGGTCCGTCACAGACTGCTCGATCAAAAACTTTTGCAACACGATATCCTGTGCCCCAAAAAGGAGCACACACTCACCCGGATCACCGTCACGACCCGCACGTCCCGCCTCTTGATAGTAAGCCTCCAAATTCTTAGGCAAGTTATGGTGAATCACAAACCGCACGTTCGACTTGTCGATCCCCATCCCAAAAGCATTAGTCGCCACCATCAGGTTCACCTCATCGTACAAAAACGCCTCCTGATGGCGTCGGCGCTCGTCATCCGACAACCCCGCATGATACCGTCCGACCGCGCACCCCTTTTTCTGCAACCACGCATACAAGTTATCCACATCTTTACGCGTCGCAGCATAAATAATGCCAGCCTGTCCCACGTGTTCTTTCACGTAACGCTGGATGTAATCGCGCTTATCCTCACCCTGCACAACTGTAAACGACAAGTTGGCCCGATCAAATCCTGTGACGACGACGCGCGGATCCTGCAAGCGTAAAATCCTGACGATATCCTGCATGACTTCCGCCGTCGCCGTCGCTGTAAATGCCGTCACGATCGGACGCTCAATCAGTTCATCAATCAGCGCTGCGATACTAAGATAGCTCGGTCGAAAGTCATGTCCCCATTGCGACAGACAGTGTGCCTCATCGACCGCCACTATAGCTGGGCGCAATGATTGCAAAAGCCCACGAAACGACTCCGATTCAAGCCGTTCCGGCGCGACATAAAGCAGCTTGTACGCACCCGAGAAAGCGCTGGATAGACGCTCACGGACTTCACTTGCCGTGAGTGAACTGTTGATAAAAGCCGCTGGGATGCCGACTTGCTCTAGCGCATCCACCTGATCTTTCATGAGTGAAATCAGCGGTGAGATCACCAATGTCGGGCGGCCATGAAGCAGCGCAGGGATCTGATAGCAGATCGACTTCCCGCCGCCTGTCGGCATAATGCCAAGTGTGTCAAACCCCGACAGCACATGCTCGACGATCGTCTCTTGCCCCTGCCGAAACGCCGGATATCCGAAATACTGCTGCAATAACTTTTGCGCTTCTTGCATGCGCATCGCCGTTTCCATCGCAGTTATCGGCGCAGCCGCATCATCTTCTCGCGCTCGGTCGTGCAAAGCGTTATGCGTAACTATCATTTCAACTTACCACCCCATGCGGCTGCGCAGTTCTGTGATGTGTGCCACATGGTGCCTACCATGCCAGGCATAGATCGCGAGCAGCGTGCCTAAACTACGCTGCGACCCATTGGCCGCGATCATATTGCGCTTAAAATCCTCGTCCGACATCGTTTCTAGCAGCGTCACCCAGCGCCGATGCAGTGCGTCTAACGCATCGACAGACGTCGTGACGTCGCCGGTTAGATAATCTTTTGTCATGGCCCACCCATTTACGTCTCCTGTACGCATAGGTACATCCTGGCCTAGGAGCCCGCTTCGAAAGTTCAAATACGTCACCATATGGCTGTCTGCTAGGTGATGCACGACCTGCCGAACCGTCCACCCCTCCGGTCGATAGGGCGTATCTAACTGTTTTTCATTCAGCCCTTGAACCGCTTTTCGTATCAAATCCGGCGCCGCAGCGATATCCTCTACCCACTTTTCGATATGTTCCATGCGAATCTCATCCGGAATCTCAGGTCTTCCAATCGGATATTGATACTCCACGCTAATGCCTCCTCGATCACCACATCTTGATTGTGAAGTATTCGTTATGTATCTGCAAACTTCCTGCATGTTGTAGCGGCCACATTTTCCACCATCTCGCGTCCGTTCTCCCGATCAGGTTGACAAACATGTTCAAATATTTGATCATTGATATGGATGTTGTGCCCGGACTTTGCTTCGCACCATTTTTATCTCTACTGGAGGGATTACGGTGGCTCGCGATTTGCTCATCCGACGGATTCAAAAAGGATTAGCCGGGAGCGGATTAGCTGCTCTAACGATCTCACTGCTACTTGGCACAAGTATTGCGAATGCAAAGATGATGCACTCTCCTGTGCCGATCATACGCCATACTACCAAAGTCTCTGCAATGCCAGTGATGTTGATTAAGATCGCGTCAGAGCATGGTACGGCCAAACCACAGCCGTTGTTAGCGGGTGGTCACGAGATCAAGATACCTGTATATCCGGGTTCCATTTCGATGCAAGGCAAACAGGATGCTGTGGTTGTCGTCCGGTCATCATCTCCCTACTTATGGGCTGGTTCTGCCACGTTTGTAGTTGCAGCACCACCAGATCAGGTGACCAACTGGTTCATCGCTACGATGCCGCGGTTGGGTTTTATCGGCGCACATTCAAGCCATGTGGGTGATCCTGTGCGGCGCCGCCTACTTTACCACTTAAAGTCAATGCCCGCCTTAACTGCGGAACTTGACGTCAAGCGATCCGAAACTAATCCGCAGCATACCGATATCGGATACTGGATTACAAATAGCGTCACTTCCCAGAGGCCGAATTCCTCCCTGATTCGAGAAGGCATACAGCGGCTCGAGGTACAATATCAACCGGTCTCACAGGGCGATGCAAATGCGCATGCGGTTACGTCAGCCATCACAAGCCAAGTCCATATCAAGGAATTAGTGAACCAGATCAATCACCTACCGATCGACATTCGGACATCTTTCTACGGAGGAACAGCACTAAGAGGTGGAGCGAAGCTACGGTTCATAGCCACATCAAGTCAAGTAATCACCGTGCACATCGATCCTCAAAGAAACCAGGTGCAAGTGGGGAACGGGCCAAAGCTATTTGACATAACCAATCGCGTCTGGACTACCTTGTCTGCCTTTATGGGCTACGATCCCTACATTACGCGCCAATAGTCTAGTATGTAGTAACATGCGTCTGCGATCGCAGGAAGATGCCCTGCGCAGTTCCTGCACAGGGCATTTGACGTGTAAAGTTTACGGCTGCGCCGATAATCAGGATGGGCTTACTGAAACGTGGGACTGTCCCACTTGCCGTTTACGAATTGAACCGTGTTATCATACACTTGATGATAAAATGGGTTCGGGTTTTGGTAGGCATCCACTAGCGTCTTCGAGTTGAGATAATAACTTTTTAGGGCACTGCCCTCATACCCATATACATACCCGCCGGTGAAGTAATCAAAATACTTATTCTGTGCAACCTGGGCAAGGTTCGTATTGGTAGAAGTCACATCCCAGTGCGCTTCAATCTCAATGCCCATATGATACCACTGATCCATCTGTGCCACCGATTGCAGTCTAGCAGCGGCGTTGATCCCCCAGTTAAACGACACGTTAGGTTGAACCATGACCGCATCGAAACCTAATGATCGCCAGTCATTGATCCCAGTTGCCCCATAGAACGGAATCCAGTAAAACAGTCCTCCTGCATGATGCACGAGGTCAGACGTTGCTCGCACAATCTGCGGATCATATGGATCACTGACATTCAGGGACTCAGGGCCCCAATAGAATCCTGTAAGCTGCAGATTCTTAAAGTCCGCCTGCCGCCAATCACTTTCAACCTGTTGAATGTACCAGTTGATGGCGCGAACCTTATTGACCGCTGCCACTTGGGGTCCAACATCGGCCGGGTTCAAATCAAGACTTTGTCCTGAGGCGTCCACAGTTCCAAAATCGCTGGGATTCGCAGTCAATCCTGGGATGGTAATAACGACCTTCTCTTCAAAGCTAGGATCGTTCAATCGTTGCTTTAGCGTACCTACTGCTTGATTCATAGCTGAAAGTTCGATATTAGGCGCAAACAAATCATTAAGCCAGCCAGACCATCCTGTCGTTGAAGTCTGCAGTTGAGACTGGTAGGGTCCGATCAATGTGGCGTCATAGAGCCATCCAGTCGGGGTGCCGCTCGCATTCTCCTGGGCGATCATGGGTAAAAAGTCGCTCTGCGTCCAAGTACCCTCGGAACCATATGCGCCTGTATAAACGAGTTGCATGTTGTTAATCTTGCCACTTGCCTCTTCATTTGCTGTCAGATATCCAGAAGGAGAAGTCGGCTGTTTAGAGTCTGGAAGCCCTGGCAAACCCGGCGCTTTCTTGTCGACTAAGTAGTTATCTCCCATGATTTGAGTGAGGGCATGGCCCTCATCTTCTGGGCTTTTTGCTTTGCTGTCGGACTCGGCAGAACCATACACGGCAAATTCGTCGGTAAATGCGAACACCTTATCGTCAAACTGCGCGCGAATGTACTGTGCGTTGACATCCGTATCAACGGCATACGACTGCGTTTGCGGAGTAAAGTCTCCTGCACCTTGCGAGGACCAAGCCGTACCGAGTCTATACCAGCTCACACCGTCATTCGATGCGTAATACGTGACACTATCAGGAAACTCGATCCCTGCCCCTAGGTTTTGTAGAAAATCCAATGACACACGCCTGACGTGCTGCTGCGTGCCGAGATTGACCACGATACTGCGACCATACTGCCTTAACAGGCCAACCCAGCCTTTATCTGAAAAACTTAGTGAGGCCGTCTTCCCGTCTGTAAGCTGCCCTGTGTTAGGAAAGTTTGTAGTTTCAATGTGGCTAAATAGCTGATCCGGCCACTGCGTACCGATGACGTAGGGTTTACCTAGTGCAAGATCGGCTGTTCCGATTGCGTCCTTTTCCTTCGTATCCTGCAGATCAGACGCGGCAGCATTGGTTGCGGCACTACTGCTCACGGCCGGAGTCATCGTTGCACTCGCCGCACCGTTTGTGGTCGTCGACGTCCCCGACGCCGTAGTCATACCGGCGCCAGACGCGGCCCCAAAAGCAGTGGTCGTGCTTGTACCAGGTGTGAGCGGAGCAGGAGGTTGAGGAACGTTCATTCTAGGACCTGCGATTGGCGGTGATACAGTTGGTGGCAGATACGGATAGTCGAACGGATTATTTGGATCCGCACCGGGCCGCAGCACGCTAGTTTGCGGACCAAGCTGCTGCATGTCTGCTTGAGAAGACGAGTTGCCGTTAGAGGATGCATTCGTACCAGAGTACCCATACGCAGTAGAAGCAAACACTGGAAAACTGGTTAAAGCGACAGCCATCAACGCTGACAGTGCCTTCTTCTTCATACCTGATCTCCTCTCTCATCGCGAAGTTTGGATTCCTGTGACAAGCGTATTCGCAGAACTATATCAATATTCTATATAAAACGAATTTTTCCTCCCCGTTTATCGAATTTGAAAGAATTATTCTTCCGCATGGAGCTGCCACAAATCCATGAGTATGCTGCTCTAAGAGCTCTAACTCTACCCGTGATATTGTATAGTTACTTTGTTTAGAAAGTATGGAGAGAGGTGATAGTCCAAGCTATATAGGCTGTGATACTCTTGATATGCCACCGTAGATTATGGAAAGAGTCACACACTTGCTGTGGAATTCTTCTGTATAAATGACTTAAATGTGAGTAGCGCAGCCGAAGGCGTGAGGGACTTAGGCGTGGCGATGAAGAATGACCGCGAGATTTTGAAGGGGGCCTGGTCGATCACTCGGATCATGCCACACGCTCGCTCGGACCATACCGCATATTTTGACATGAACGCGACGCCGTCGCCAGACAGGATGACTTGCTTAATGGCTTCTGTAGTATCCATCTCGACGAAAAGCTTAGGCTTCCAACCGATCCGCTCGAAATGTTCGAGAACAGTCTTACGACTGTGGGATCCTGCTGGGCGTATGAGTAGCGGGTATCCCAGCAGCGCATCAAGCGTGAGTTGCTCGCTTTTGCCTAGCGGATGATCCCGGCTCATCACCAAAACGATCTCATCGCTAAGAAATGGCTCCATATACAGCGTATTCGTTTCCACCGGTCCGGCGATGATGACTATGTCCGTGGTGCCCTCTTCGGCTGAGCGAAGGACCACCTCGGTGCAGTCAATGTGCACGTCCAATTGAATACCCGGATACTTTTGGGAAAATTCGAGAATCGTGCGCGGCAGCACGTAATTGCCGATCGTCGAACTACAGCCAATCGACAGCGACCCTGACTCGAGATTTTTTAGCGACTCTATTGCTGACCTCGTCTGATCGACCAGCGCCAGAATCTGCTCTGCTTGCCTGTAAAGAATCAGGCCAGCTTCCGTCAGCGCAATCGTTCGATGAGACCGGTGAAAAAGGGGCAACCCGATATCCCCTTCTAACGCCTCGATCTGCCGCGAGACGGCAGGTTGACTCAATTTGAGGTCCTCCGATGCTCGGGTGAAATTGAGGCGGCGCGCCACATGATAAAAGGTATTGATTTGTTGAAAGTCCATGATCCATCGCCTCTCGTGCATTTCATAACCAAAAGCATCCGTGTATAATAATTCCAAGCAAAATCATTATAGCAAACATCGCTCCTAATCGTGTGAAATGAGGACTAACCGTCAATGAACCTACCGCCCATACAATTGACGTCATTTTCGCCTGGCGCTGGCTGAGCGTGTAAAGTCGGCCCTTTCGACTTGACGCAGGTTCTGCGTTCATTGCCCGATACTGTTTCCAGAGTTCATCGAGATGATATCTTGGTCGGAGCTGGGGATGATGCCAGCGTTGTACGCATTTCAGATGAATACGCGATTGTGCAGACAATCGACTATATCAGTCCGGTTGTCAATGACCCATATGAGTTTGGGCGCATTGCTGCAGCTAACGCGTTGAGCGACATCTACGCGATGGGGGCTACTCCCTCATTTGCGCTCAACATCGTCGGATTCCCAGTCAATACGCTGCCCATTGGGTATCTTAACGAAATTCTGCGCGGCGGAGCGGATATGATGGCGCAGGCAGGTGTGCCGATTCTAGGCGGTCATACGTACGACGATCACGCCCCAAAATACGGCTTGACAGTCACTGGTTTCATTCATCCAGAGCGATATGTGAGTAAGAGTTCGGTGCAGGAAGCCGATGTACTCATCTTAACCAAGCCGCTCGGGGTAGGAGTCATCACGACAGCGATCGACAAGGGGTTAGCCTCAGAAAAG
>JAKACY010000075.1 GCA_021821025.1 Bacillota bacterium
CCTATGAACCACCGGTTCGCAGAGTGAAATAGTAGTTCTGTGATATCGAGATGAACTGATGGATATCATATGTAGCATCTAAACATAACGGCAGAACTATGCGCCTTGTTCAATACACCAATCGACCATTTCCCAGGAAATTCGACGGGAATCGCACGACGCTTTCGACAAGCGTCCGATAAACACGGGACCACTCCGAGTCCTCCTACCTATGCCTGTTTCTCCGTCTTCCCCTCGTCTCGATGTGTCTCGCTTAGGAAAAACAACACACCCGCTAACCAACACGGCTCCAAAATACCATGCCGTCGGAATGTGATCTCCTAACACATAAAAGCCAGTACAGCCTCCCCGATCGGTTCACCTACGACGCTCATGGACACGGTGGAAGCCGACAGACATGGTAGAACGCTACGCCAGCCGCCGTACGCCGTCATGACTAACTTGTGACGTAGAATTGGACGCCATCCGCTTAAGACCTGATTAACACCTGGTGAATTTGCGGCAGATGGCGGTCGATTCGCACGATGTGAAAACTTCGATCGACGAATGCGTGCTCAGTAAAACCCGCTGCGATCACTTTTCTATCGCTTGTGCGTTCGATCCGATAGGAGAATGTTAGTCGCGCACCATTGTAGGATTGCAGACTCGGGAAAACTTCTAGCACGTCATCAAAGCGCGCAGACTCTTTATAGTCACACCCCATCCGCAGAACCGGAAGATAGTACCCTTTTTCCTCAAGTTCTCGATACGACTCTCCTTGACTCCGCCACCACTCTGTGCGGGCGATTTCAAACCACCCGACATAATTTCCATGCCATGCCACGCCCATCTGATCGGTCTCCTGATAGCGGACTCGAACGATCAGGGAGCTTGTGCCTTCCTGCTGTTTAATCTGTTTATCCCCGTCCAAACTCTTCCTCTCCCCTGACAGCCTCGTGTAAAAAAAGGCAGAGCATCTACATGCCCCGCCTTAGCGTTCACTTTTCTGGATGCAACCCGAATGATAGCAAGAATACCTTATAGAACGTTGGCTTTTCCCCGATAGAGCAAGCCTCGTTGCGCATCAACCGTGACAGTCTCGCCATCTCTGACCGCCTGCGTTGCCCCTGCAGCGCCGACGATAACCGGGATTCCCAAAGACAACCCTACGATCGCTGCATGAGAAGTCAGCCCTGCTTCTTCAGTCACCACTGCGACTGCCTGCTCGAGTGCAGGCACCATGTCGCTATCTGTTCCAGTCGTGATCAAAATATCACCGGTTTGCACTCTAGCCAAAACATCCTGTGTGCGAGTCGCCACGACGGCTCTTCCAACGGCGCCACTGTTACCGATGCCAACGCCGCGAGCAAGTACATCACCGATCGTATGAATCTTAAGCAAGTTTGTTGTACCCGCTTCGCCAACTGGCACACCCGCAGTAATGACGACTAAATCACCGCTGCTGACAAGCCCCGCTGACAGAGCGGAATCGACTGCTACTTCGAGCATCTCGTCTGTAGACCGCACTTCTCGCGACAAAACAGGGTTGACACCCCATGACACCGTCAATTGCCGCGCTACGGTGCTATGCGGGGTCACAGCCACGATCGTACCTTTTGGACGGTGTTTCGCGACCATACGCGGTGTGAATCCCGTCTCCGTCGATGTGATGATGGCACGCGCGTCCAGTTCATCTGCTACTGTCTGCACTGCATGACTAATCGCATCTGTTTGCGTGCGCTCTACTTCATAAGAATGACGGTCATTGACTTCATGGCTCAAAATTGCTTGCTCTGCACGGGCAGCGATTTGCGCCATCGTCTGAACCGCTTCAACGGGATAACGTCCTGCTGCCGTTTCGCCGCTCAACATGATCGCATCCGTACCATCGAAGATAGCGTTGGCCACGTCAGTTGCTTCAGCACGTGTAGGGCGTGGGTTGCGTTGCATCGAGTCAAGCATCTGCGTAGCGGTAATAACGATCTTCCCAGCTTTGTTACAACGCTCGATTAAAAGCTTCTGGGCGATCGGTACTTCTTCCGTCGGAATCTCAACGCCGAGATCACCACGGGCCACCATCAAACCATCCGATACCGCTAGAATCTCATCGATCAAATCGAGTCCTTCTTGAGCTTCAATCTTCGAGATGATAAGGCAATGCGCATGATGCTCTTCCAACAGCTTACGAATCTCAAGCACATCTGCAGCCTTACGCACGAAAGACGCTGCGATCAGATCCACACCTTGTTGAATGCCAAATTTGATGTCCTCAATATCTTTTTCCGTCACACCTGGCAGGCGTAAGCGCACACCAGGTGCGTTGATGCCTTTGCGGTTCTTCAGTATGCCCCCGTTGGTCACGATACAGTGGATATCATTTCCTTCTACCTTTTCCACATGCAAACCGATCAGGCCGTCATCGATACGGATCGTCGAACCAGCAGATACGTCTTCTGGCAAGCCTTCATAGCTGATCGACACGCGGGACTTGGTCCCCAAAACTTCATCCGTCGTAAGAACGATGTGGTCGTTATCATTCAACTCCACCTCACCGTTTTCAATCATGCCCGTACGAATCTTAGGACCTTTAATATCAAGCATGATGCCGACGATCTTACCCTCAAGCCGAGCTGCTTCACGGACTCGCTCGATCATCCTTTGATGATCTTCGTGACTGCCATGGGAAAAATTCAATCGGGCCACATTCATGCCAGCGCGAATAAGCTGACGCAAAACATCAAGGTCAGCGGTAGACGGCCCCATAGTACAAACAATTTTAGTCTTACGCATTAAATTCTCTCCTTCTATATCGAGTGCAAGCGTCATACGGCAACTATATAGATAAAATCCCTGCCAAATCATAAATCGACAAATCCACCGTGCGCGGCGTCGCCAACGCTTCATCGATATCTGTGGCTATCAACTGATTGCCTTTAATGCCGATCATTTTGGATGTCTGCCCTTGCATGAGAAGATCCACAGCCCAGGCACCCATTCGAGAGGCAAGCGCTCTGTCAAATGCAGTGGGTGATCCCCCACGCTGTAGATGGCCAAGTACCGTCACTCGAACTTCCCATCCGGTTCGCTCAGCGATCACTTCACCGATCTTCATCCCATGACCTACGCCTTCCGCCACTAAGATGATGCTGTGTCGTTTACCGCGGCTCACACCGTGTTGCAGCTTCTCTAAAACCGAATCAAGATCAAAAGGCGCTTCGGGAATAAGAATTGATTCAGCGCCCCCTGCAAGACCCGCGATCATGGCAATGTCGCCTGCATTTCTCCCCATCACCTCAATCACATAAGTTCGCTCATGAGATGTTGCGGTGTCTCGAATTTTGTCAATGGCGTCAATCACAGTATTGACAGCTGTATCAAATCCAATCGTATAGTCTGTGCAAGGAATGTCGTTATCAATCGTTCCGGGAATCCCGATCGTCTTTACGCCCAAATGCGACAACGCTCTAGCACCTCGAAATGACCCATCCCCGCCAATGACAACCAAGGCATCAATCCCGTTATCCCTCAGTACTTGCGCGCCACTTGCTTGTCCTTCTGGCGTTTTGAATTCTTCGCAACGGGCCGTATATAGCTTAGTCCCACCGCGTTGAATGATATCTGCAACGGATCCTAAGTCGAGCGTTTCCAACTCTCCGCGGATCAGTCCCAAGTACCCGTGTTTAATCCCAACTACTTCCAAATCATGATATAAGCCTTTTCGCACAACAGCTCTGACCGCTGCATTCATGCCTGGCGCATCGCCGCCGCTTGTGAGAACCCCGATCCTTCTCACCATGCTGTTTTGTTCTTGCATACCGGTAACTTCGCTCACGGTGTCTTCCTCCCTTTGCCTCGTGCACAAACACACATTCATGCACATGTTTCGTCCGCAGCCGCTTCGGCAAAAGACGCCAAGCGACCCGGTTGGATCACGTGCGTCTTAAATGTTGCCATGCAATCGACGACGGGTTCCCGCAGACCGTGGTTTACGCCAAGTCTACGTCTATGAATTATCATTCGACACAACGCGCCCAAATCCTGCACTTACGGAGGACACAGGTTCTACAGTAACCTCCTCATCGACATCCACCGACACGACGCTTTCTGTAAATTCCCCGATACGCCGATACTTTTGGTACCGGTACTCAAGCAAATCGGTCGGTCTCTTGACTTTTAGCTCTGTCAACGCACGAGAAACCGCATCATGGACAGTCTGAATCATATCTGTCGGAGCACGTTGCGCGCCACCAAAGGGTTCAAGCAGGATCTCATCGACTACGCCAAAGCGAAACAAATCCTGCGCCGTGATGTGCATCGAGTCCGCAGCCCGCTCCCCTTGCGTCGAATCTTTCCACAACAAGGCAGCAGCTGACTCCGGTGAAATGACCGAGTAGTACGCATGTTCCAACATCAGGATGCGATCGCCTAAGCCGATACCCAGTGCACCACCACTGCCACCCTCGCCCGTCACAACGCATACGATCGGAACACGCAGATTGGCCATCTCGATCAAGTTGCGCGCCACAGCCTCACCTTGACCGCGTTCCTCGCCCCCAATGCCAGGATACGCACCCGCAGTATCGATAAACGTCAAGACAGGGCGACCGAACTTCTCTGCCTGCTTCATGAGGCGAAGAGCCTTTCGGTACCCTTCAGGATGAGCCATGCCAAAGTTGCGATAAATATTTTCTTTCGTGTCTCGTCCCTTTTGCGTGCCGATTACAGTGATAGGATACCCATCAAAGCGACCAACGCCGCCTACAATAGCTGGATCATCACGAAAGCTACGATCGCCGTGCAGTTCCACAAAGTCTGTGCAAAGACCGCGAATATAATCAAGGGTTGTCGGGCGATCTGGGTGTCTTGCAATCTGTACCTTTTGCCAAGGTTTCAAATCACGATAGATCGTTTCAGCCAAAGCTTTGGCTTTGGACTCGAGCGTCGCCACTTCCTCACTCATGTCAATGCCCTTTTCCTCGGTGAAACGCTTTAACTCCTCAATTTTTATGCGCAATTCCACCAACGGTTTTTCAAAGGGTAGGTCCGCCGCCAATCACTGTGCCCTCCTTCGCATGCAAAGCCAAAACGGATGCAAGAAATGCCCGCAAATCTTTACGGTGCACCACGCTGTCCAACATGCCATGTTCTAAAACAAACTCCGCCGTCTGAAACTCGTCCGGCAGTTTCTGGCGAATCGTCTGTTCGATAATCCTGCGCCCAGCAAACCCAATAACAGCGCCCGGCTCGGATATATTCAAATCTCCTTGCATCGCAAAACTAGCTGTCACGCCCCCCGTGGTCGGGTTTGTAAGCACGGAGATATACAGCAATCCAACCGCAGAGAGTCGTGCCAACGCAGCAGAGACCTTCGCCATCTGCATGAGTGAAAATATGCCCTCTTGCATACGTGCTCCACCGGACACTGAAAAGATAATCATGGGCACCCCACGCTCGACTGCCTGTTCCACCGCTCGCGTCAATTTCTCCCCGACGACAGAACCCATGCTTCCCATGATAAAACGTGCGTCCATAACGCCAATGACCACTGGCAATCCATTGATCGTTCCGGCGCCCGTGATCGTAGCCTCATGAAGGCCTGTTGTGTCCTGCGCCTTTTTAATCTTATCGGGATAATCCGGAAAATGAAGGGGGTCTTCTGGGATAAGTCCCGCGTCGAACTCCTCAAATGACCCTTCATCCAGCGTCAAACGAATCCGTTCTGGTGCTGATAGAGTAAAGTGATAGCCACAGTGAGGACACGTCTTGGCGTGCTTTTCTAACTCTTTAGTTAAGAGAATCTCACCACAGCTTTTACACTTATTCATCAGACCTTCAGGCACCTTATCGCGCGCGCTTGGATGAGGCGATATGGTCGCATAGCGTTTTTTCTTAGGAAATAAATCTTTTAACACTCCGTCACCTCATATCCGCACCACGAAAAACTGCCATCTTCCCTGATCGATCTTAGGAAAGGGATGAATGGAGAATATCATTAAATAAATCCTTAATGTCTTCAATCTCTGATTCCGGCACTAAAATCTCGTACTGTTCCTTTTTTGTGCTGGCCTGCCGCTGTTTAGCCAAGAAGCCTTCGGCCGCCAACGTTTCGCAAATCTTTTGGGCGAGCCGTAAAGTAGGTGCTATGTAGATCACAGTCCACATGCTATCACTACCTCCCAGCGCGCAGCTTCAGCGCGCATCTCTATAAACTGCCGAGTCTACTTTATGCCAACGCGAACTCTTCGCGTAACTTGTACAATAAGACGCGGGTGGCTCTTCGCGCCACCAACCGGAAAGAATATACGGCTGCGCCGATATTCTACAGTAGATTCATCTTAACACGCTTAAAAGTAGAGGTGCAACAAATCGAAACTGTATTTAACTCGACACATTCTGCACACGCCGCAGAAAATGGCACTTCACCACGAATCGTGCAGTCTGTCATCTTCATAGTGCGGTGTCGATTCGAACAGACAATGCGCCCATCAGATGCTTGATCTCACTTAGCAGAACCTCATTAATCTCTACAAACAGAGCATCCAGTGGTCGCATTTTCCCTGATTCGTAGATGAGAACGACGCGGTTAGACCCTTGATGCCGCAGCAGAATCTGGCGCAGGGCGAACAATGTCGTCCGATCTTCCTCGAACCGTTTCTCGATGCGTATATAGACCGTTCGCGTGTCCTGTACGCTGTGTTTTTGCTCGAGCGCAGGCTCAGCCTCCTGAGACTCCCTTAATGATGTCTCTTGGTCAAGCATATTAAATTTCACGACAATCCATGACTTCGACCCATTCTGGTCCACACGTGCAACCACTTCGACCAGCTGTTCTGGCATGGGCGGCATTTCTAAAAGCCGATAAACCGCGGGAAACAAAACCAATTCTGCGCTCGCAGTGGAATCTTCCACTGTTACAAACGCCATCGCTTCGCCCTTTTTGGTTCGCACGCTACGGCTCGAACCGATTTTCGCCACAAAATGCATGGGATTAGAGGTTGCTGCACGTAATTGCATGGCTTCAGATAATTCTTGGATGGTCATTGTAGCCAAATGCAACCGAAGTTTCTCTACATCCGCAAAAGGGTCGCGCGAAACGACGAGCCCGATTAGCTCATTTTCCCACGCATCCATTTCTTCCCTGATATCCGGCGACGCACGCTCTGGAGTCCTCAGATCGGGTGTAGTATCCAGTTCATTGGACCGAATGGTCTCAAACCCGGGCCATGACAGTTGGTTGTCGTCGCGCCGTGGTTTTAGACGCACCATCTGATCAAAAGTTCTCTCTAATTCAATCAGGGCCTGACGTCGCGATGTCATAACAGAGTCGAGCGCACCTGCTTGAATCAGGCTCTCCAACACCCGTTTCGTCGCAGCTTTTGTATCTACGCGCTCGCACAGATCGTGAAGCGATTTAAACGCTCCTCCTGAATCACGCTCCTGACAGATGTTCTGCACAGCAGATGTACCAACATTCTTGATGCAAAACAACCCCAAGCGCACTGCGACTTGCCCGTCAGCCTGCCGCTCTGGTGTAGAGTCAGGTTGGCTCTCGTTGATATCCGGCTGCAAAACAGCGATTCCAGCACGCCGACAGGCCAGCGCGTATTGTGCCACCTTGTCAGGTCGCGAGACGCTGTCCGTGATCAGGCTCGACATAAACTCCGCTCGATAGTTTGCCTTGAGATAAGCCGTGCGCAAAGCCAGGACCGCGTATGCCGCCGCGTGCGAACGATTGAATCCGTAATCGGCGAACCTGACGATCAAGTCGTATACGCGATCAGCAACCTGTTCATCAAATCCCTTTCGCAGACACCCCTGCACGAAATCCACTCTGGCTCGGACAAGGTCATCGTGCTTTTTCTTGCTGACTGCGCGGCGCAACATATCAGCTTCGCCCAGCGTAAATCCTGCCAAACTGGCTGCGATCTGCATGATTTGCTCTTGATAGACGAGGATGCCGTAAGTTGGCGCAAGGATCGGCTCGAGTTCTGGCACCTCATAATGAATCGGTTCCTGCCCATTTCTGGCGCGGATAAATGCGCCGATTTGTTCCATCGGACCAGGGCGATAAAGCGATATGACGGCAATCAGATCCTCTAAATCGGTCGGACGAAGTTCACGCAACACGTGTTTGACGCCATTTGACTCTAGCTGAAAGCATCCGTCAGTGTCCCCATCCGCCAACAGCTGCTTCGTCTGTTCATCCATACAGACTTCATCGTAGGCGATGCTGCGTCCGCGGGTACGCTCAATAAAGCGAAGGGTCCGGTCGCATATGGTCAACGTCCGCAACCCCAAAAAGTCCATCTTTAGCAGTCCGAGCGCTTCGATGTCTTGCATGCTGTACTGCGTGACGGAGATCCCTTCCGCACCCGGCATCAGGGGCACATACGAAGGAAGAGGAGTTTTCGCAATCACGACGCCCGCCGCATGAATCGAGGGATGGCGCGGTAACCCTTCGATACGCCTGGCCAATTCTACTGTTCGACTCAAGGCAGGACTGCGCTCGATCATAGTCCTCAAGCTCTCATCAGCCGCTAACGCATGTTCAAGAGTGACGCCAGGCATGCCAGGGATCTTGCGAGTGATCTGATCGATCTCATGTTGCAAAACTTGCAACACGCGGCCCACGTCGCGGATCGCCGCCCGCGCCGCAAACGTCCCCAATGTGCCGATTTGCGCTACCCGATCTGCGCCATACTTCTGCGTCACATAGTGAATCACTTCATAGCGCCGCTCTGTTTCAAAGTCGATATCGATGTCAGGCCATGATACCCTTTCAGGATTGAGGAACCGCTCAAATAAAAGGTGATACTCGATCGGATCAACATCTGTGATCGATAGCACGTAGGCCACAAGGCTACCTGCGGCCGACCCCCGACCTGGACCTGTCGATATCTTGTGTTCATGCGCATATTGGATAAAATCCCACACGATTAAAAAGTAACCCGAAAAACCCAACTTTTTGATGATCGAGAGCTCGTACTGAAGCCTCTGTACGTATTGCAAGGAAGGACTTTTCACGCGCACAGGCAGTTTTTCCGTGGCCAATTGCTCCAAAAAGGCGTCCTCTGTCACGCCCTGGTTCAGTTCAAAACCCGGCATCTGCAACTGATGCAGCGACAAAGATAGACGCGCGCGCTGTGCGATCTCTAACGTCGCTTCGAGGGCTCCCGGGAAGTCCTTGAACAGTGCATGCATCTCTTGCGCTGTCCGAAAATGGAAACTAGCTCCAGGCACTCTTTGCAGCGCCGCATCTGAGAGCGATGTAGACTGCTTGATGCCTTGGAGCACATCGATGAGTCGCAGATCCGCTTGGCGCATATGCCGTATCTCCGTGGTTCCAACCACCGGCATATGGAGGTTTGTTGCCGCCTCATAAAGCACTTGATTGAATTCATGCGGTTGCGCCGCTCCATTTTCAAGCAGTTCCACATAGACTTGCTTTGGACCATATATCTTGCTTAAAAAAGACCAAACCCGGTCGATGATCGCAGTGATTTCCTCGCGCGATCGACTGGCAAATCCATCTAGCGCCACACCAAAAGGTCCATCCAACCCGCCCGTCAAACACAGCAAACCTTCGTGATGCAGCCTCAGTTCATCCCAAGTGTTGCAAATCAGATCCGCGCGGCTATTCAACTGTGCTTTTGAGGATAACTCGCAAAGCGAGCGATAACCCAGAACGCTAGTCGCGATCAAAGCCAGCTCTACTATTTTGGTCATCCCGGGCCGGATATCGCGCGACTCGACAACGCGCACCGTCTGCCCTAAGATCGGCGCGACGGAAGCCTTTTGCAACGCCGAATAGATCGCGATGGCTCCATACATCCCACCTCGATCGGCGACTCCGAGCGCGGGCATGCCGTCCATCACAGCCGCCTTCGCCAGCTCTTCGATGCGTGCGCTACTATAGAGCAAGCTGTATTCACTGTAAGCTCGCAGATGCACAACCTGCTTCGCACCCAGGTCAATCACCTTCTTTTTCTTCACAAGCAGGCAAAATAATGCGCACCTCCGTGCCGGAGGCAACAACACTAGCGACGATCATCTCGCCTTTCGCGCGCTCCACAATCGCCCGGCAGATCGCGAGTCCCAGTCCGGCTCCCCCCTCCTGGCGACTTCGGGCTTTATCCGCCCGATAAAACCGCTCGGTCACATATGGCAGGTCTTCTTTAGGGATACCTTGACCTTCGTCATGGATCGAAAGCACCACAAAGTCGTCTGCGCGCGCTACAGACATCGCAATTTTCTTGCCTGCCGGCGTATACTTTCTGGCGTTATCAAGCAGCGCCCGCAAAATCTGCTCCAGGTGCACCTCATTGATCTTAACGCCCGTAAGACTCGCATCGCAAAGCTCAAGATGCCAATCATATGAAGGATAGAGCCGAGCCCACTTCTTATAAATTCTTTCAGCAGCTTGAGCCGCCAAAATGACTGGCACATCATCCGACAAGCTGCCTTCAACCGTAGCCAGCGCCAACAGTTCATTTGCGATCGAACGAAGGTGTGTAACTTCCTCCTCGATCGCCTGCACCGATTCTTCTCGCACCTCTTTGTTTTCCCAACCCCAACTGCGAAGAAGATGAACATAACCCTCCAGCACAGAAAGAGGCGTGCGCAGTTCATGTGACGCGTCAGCGATAAACTGACGCTCACGTGAAAATGCCAGCGTAATGCGATCTAGCATGGCGTTGAATGTGTGTCCTAGTTCCGTCAGTTCATC
>JAKACY010000076.1 GCA_021821025.1 Bacillota bacterium
CGACAAGCCAGTGGTTGTCAAACCATTGAACGGCAGTCAAGGGCGGGGAGTATCTATCGACTTAAAGGATCTTCACAGCACCGTGCAAGCGTTTTATATTGCACAAGCGGTCAGCCCTCAGGTCGTGGTTGAATCTTACCTCCCGGGCCGTCAGTACCGTCTCTTAGTGGTCGATGGGCAATTGATCGCTGCTTCGGAGCGAATTCCGGCACAGGTAATCGGAGATGGAGTCCATGCTATACAAGATCTGATTGAGATGGTCAATCGTCAACCGAACCGTGGGGACGGTCATGAAAAGCCGCTGACGAAAATTGTCATCGATGACGTAGCACAGCGATTCTTGCAGGTGTCCGGCCGAACGCTCGACTCCGTACCAGGTGTCGGGGAAATCGTCCTTTTAAGGGATAGCGCCAACTTGAGCACTGGTGGTACTGCAATGGATGTCACTGCAGACGTGCATCCGACGTATCAAAGTGTAGCGATTCGATGCGCGCGGGCGATTGGGCTTGATGTATGCGGGATTGACCTTATTTGTGCTGATATTCGCACGAATGCAGAAGCGGGTTATGCAGTGATCGAGGTCAACGCTGCTCCTGGCATCCGTATGCATCACTATCCGAGTATCGGACAGCCGCGCGATGCAGCCGCAGCGATTATCGAGTCGTTATACCCGGACGCCACAAAAACGAGGGTTCCTGTCGTCAGCGTGACCGGCACGAATGGCAAGACTACGACTACGCGCATGATCAATCATATTTTGCGGTCGGCAGGACTTGCGGTCGGCATGACTACGACCGATGGCGTTTACATCAACGACGATTTGGTGTTACCTGGAGACAATGCAGGCCCGCGAAGTGCGCAACTGGTGCTATCAGATTCGGAAATCGATGTGGCGGTGCTTGAAACAGCTCGCGGAGGCATCATTCGTGGTGGCTTAGGGTACCAAGTGGCTGATGTGGGGGTGATTACTAACGTGGCCAAAGACCATATCGGTCAAGATGGGCTGCACACGTTAGAGGATATCGTACACGTCAAGTCTCTTGTGGCTGAGTGCATTATGCCACATTCAGGAATTGCTGTCCTCAATGCTGATGATCCGCAACTAGTCAAGCTTGCGGCACGGCTGAAGCATCCTGTGGTGTTTATCAGCACGCACGAGCATAACGGTGCAGTTTCTAGGCATCTAGCTCGCGGCGGGACGGCATTTTTCCTACGAGATGGATGGATGATTGAAGCTGCAGGTGCACTCGAGTGGAGAATTGCCCGGGCAGACGAGCTTCCTATTACACTTCAGGGGGCAGCGCAGTTTCATATTGCAAACGCGTTATGCGCGATCGCCGCGGCACGGCACTTGGGTATTAACCGACAAAAGTGCGCACAGGCATTGCGCCAATTCCGGTCAGATATGCACAACCATGGGCGTGTCAATTTATTCAAGATGCCATCAGGGACACATGTCATTGCAGACTACGGTCACAATCCGGACGGCATCCGAGCGATAGGCGAAATGGTAGCTAAGCTGACTCAGAGTCGTGTGCCGGCTATCATCGGCTTTCCTGGTGACCGTGATGACGAGATTATTCAGGAAGCAGCGCGGACAGCGGCCACGTATTTTAACCCGCTGTATGTGAAAGAAGATGGCGATACGCGCGGGCGACGCCGCGGTGAAGTGGCGCAGTTGATCGTCGATGCTGTCAGAGATGCATTTCCAGATGTTAAAACGCTTATTGAATATGATGAGTGCAAGGCTTTAGAAAATGCGCTTAATGAGCAGCGCGACCAGCCCTTGCTGCTGATGTTTCATGAGGAATTGCACCCCGTAAAGGCTCTTCTAGAAAGGCGGGGCGCAAAAGAGGTGCACGCGCTTTTAGTAGAGGAGCGTCAACCTTCTGCTACGCACGCGATTTAATGGCTACAATATCTGTTGCGTGGAGCTGTCTCGTTATTTATGAGACAGCTCCTTTTCGTGTTATAGTGTGTCGGGGAGAGATGATGATGGTGTTTGAAAAAGCCAGGGCTAAGATCAATCTTACGCTTGACGTGATCGACAAACGGTCAGACGGATATCACGAGGTTGAAATGACGATGCAGACGATTGATCTGTGCGATTATATATCCATTTCGAAGAATAAAAACCCCGGAATTGAGATTCGCTCTAACGCACTCTATATGCCGACGGATGAACGTAACTTGGCTTATCGCGCCGCAGACCTGCTCGCCTCTCGTGCCGGGATTGTCCCTCATATCGTGATCGACATCGATAAACGCATTCCGATATCTGCAGGCCTTGGTGGTGGATCGACTGATGCCGCAGCGGTGATGCGTGGATTAAATAAGTTTTGGAACCTCGGTTTGACGGCCCAGCAATTGCGAGAGATTGGTGCCCAGATCGGCTCAGACGTGCCTTTTTGTGTCACAGGCGGCACGGCTATCGCTAGAGGTCGAGGCGAAGTTATTGAGGAAGTGGGTGAGTCGCCAGCACTTTGGACCGTTTTGGCTAAGCCCCCGATCGCCGTTTCTACTGCTGATGTGTACGGGAACTTGCGCGTAGATCAGATTAAGTCGCATCCACGTGCGAAGCTCATGATCGACGCTCTAGCACACCATTCGATGCAAGGGGTTGCTGATGCGGCGGGCAATGTGTTGGAACCTGTTACGATGGGTTTATACCCTGAGGTGGCCAAGGTCAAGGATCATATGCAGCGACTTGGGGCACAAGTGGTGCTCATGAGCGGGAGCGGTCCGACAGTGTTTGGCTTGTTTGAGCGGGAACAGCGCGCCAAGCGTGTTTATACGACCATGCGATCGTTGTTTAAAGAGGTGTTTTTGTGTCAAACTTGTTAGTCTTGTTGCAGTTGCCACTTTGCAAGTGATATAGTCGCTCTAGCGTAAATGATAAAGGGGAGAGCGGCGGATGCGCAGAAGCGATCGAATTGTACGCCTCACTCGAGAGCTGATGGATCATCCGGGAGAGCCGCTTTCTTTAACGGATATGGCGCAACGTTTCATATCGGCAAAGTCGTCGATCAGCGAGGATTTGGCTATTATCCGCTCGGTCATGGAGTCGGATGGGGAAGGCACACTGCACACCCACGTTGGCGCGACA
Source organism: Bacillota bacterium (assembly GCA_021821025.1). Taxonomy (GTDB): domain Bacteria; phylum Bacillota; class Bacilli; order Alicyclobacillales; family SLC66; genus JAKACY01. The sequence continues at coordinate 3,107 of JAKACY010000076.1, forward strand.
GGTGGGGTGATTTATCAAGTCAGCCTGTCGGACGACCGGGCCGCCTCGTTCGTAGATGAGGTGAAAGAGTCCTTAGAGCAAGATGATCGCATTTTGCCCGGTGGGTATCTGTATATGACAGATCTTCTGGGCAAGCCACAAATGCTGAGGATTGCTGGGAAGATGTTTGCCAGGATTTTTGTAGAAAAAGAGCCAAATGTTGTGCTCACTGTCGAGACGAAGGGAATTCCACTGGCAGTGATGACTGCACAGTATTTGAACTGTCCATTTGTCGTTGCACGGCGCGATCACAAGTGGAGTGAAGGATCGTCTGTCAGTACGAACTATGTTTCGGGATCCGAAAAGCGAATTCAGACGATGTCTTTATCGAAGCGCTCGATTCATGAAGGCGCACGGGTTTTGATCATCGATGATTTTATGAAAGCAGGCGGCACCGTAAAAGGGATGACAGGGCTTATCAATGAGTTTTCGGCCCAAGTCGTAGGGACAGGTGTGTTCATGGAAACAGCGGAACCTTCTGACAAGCTGGTGGATCAATATGTGTCGTTGTTATCCCTGACCGAAGTGGATGAGTCTGCGCGAAAGATCATGATCAAGCCAGGAAATTATTTTTCCATGATGGAGGGAACAATTCATGTCTAAGATCGACTTCATCCAAACGCCAGATGCTCCCGCAGCGATTGGTCCATATGCTCAAGGCGTAATTGCAGGGGGGCTCATTTTTACGTCGGGCCAGATCCCGCTTACGACAGATGGGAAGATAGTATCGGATGATGTGCGTGAACAAACTGCACAAGTGTTTGCGAATTTGAAAGCTGTGTTGGAATCTGCAGGTAGTTCGCTCGCAAAAGTGGTCAAAGCGACCGTATTTCTCGTAGATATGAGTGATTTTCCAGTAGTTAACGAGGTGTATGTGAATGCCTTTGCCGATCATAGACCGGCGCGCTCGACTGTTCAGGTGGCGAGGTTGCCAAGGGATGCAAAAGTCGAAATTGAAGTGACTGCATTGGTATAATCGGTCATTTTCTGTCGTAAATTTTACGGATTTCCGAAAAATCAGGCAGGAGTTTTGCACCCATTGTGGAATTACATCCTCAGACCTACTTATACTTTCACGGGGATGGTGGTTGGGGGTGCAGATTACAGACGTGCGGTTGCGTAAAGTGGCCACCGAAGGCAGAATGAAAGCGATCGCATCGATCACGTTTGATCATGAGTTTGTTGTGCATGACATCCGTGTAATCGATGGCAACACTGGAATGTTCGTGGCGATGCCGAGCAAGAGAACCCCTGATGGTGAGTTTAGGGATATCGCGCATCCGATCACTTCAACTACGCGTCAGAAGATCCAAGAGGCAGTGTTAGAAGAGTACCACAGATCGGATGATGACTTGGATGCAGCTTCGGTAGTCGGAGACTAGCATCGCTATTTTCGAGGGCTTTCAGGGGGCCGATACTCTGTTTACAGGGGATCGAATGAGAAAACCTATGGGGAGTGTCGGCTAAGCATTGGTTTGAAATATGTGATATGGGAATTGAACGCAGTTATTTTCTGGGGTATAGTGAAGCTGCAAAGACGACTTCAGGGGTGTGACTGCGCAGTGAATATCGGCGTAATTTTGGCAGCCGGGCTAGGTAAACGGATGAATTCAAAGCGTCATAAGGTTGTGCATGAAGTATGCGGTAAGCCGATGATCGCTCATATCGTATCAGAGATGCAGGCGGTCGGTTTTGACCGCTTATTTGTCGTGGTAGGGCGCTTGGAGTCCCAGGTGCGCGATGTTTTAGGTGATGAAGTTAGCTATATACGGCAAGAAGAGCAACTTGGCACAGGCCACGCAGTACAGCAAGTGATCCCATACCTTCCCGATAACGGTATAACTGTCGTTTTATATGGAGATTGTCCCCTGGTTCGTCGTGAGGAAATCGCGCGCCTGATGGAAACCGCAGAGAAGGAGAAGGCGACATCTCTCATGACCGCGGTCCTTCCTGACCCATACTCGTATGGTCGCATTATTCGCAGTGCAACAGGCGCTGTGACGCAGATTGTTGAGGAAAAGGATGCCACTTTAGATCAGCGTCTCATCACAGAGGTGAACACTGGGATTTATGCATTTTGGACGCCCTCTCTTCGCGCGGCTTTACCAAGGCTTACATCTGATAACGCGCAAGGCGAACTTTTGCTTACAGATTGTGTGAAATATATCAACCAAGATGGGGGCCGCGTGGTTCCGGTCATCGTGAAAGACGCCGATGATATCGCGAACGTCAATGATCGGGTTCAACTATCGGTTGTGGAGCAAAAGATGCGGCGTCGCATCATCCTACGGCATATGCAGGCGGGGGTGACTGTGATCGACCCTGCAACTACCTATATTGAAGCGGATGTGTTGATTGGGCGCGATACGGTGATTTGGCCTGGCAGTTACCTTAAAGGACTCACAAGTGTAGGGGAGGATTGCGTTATCGGCCCCAATGCACGCCTGGAAAACGCCATCATCAAAGATGAGGCTATAGTGGATTCCTCAGTCATCGTGGACAGCACGGTAGATTCTCTGTCGCACGTGGGACCGTTTGCATACATTCGGCCAGGCAGTTTTATTGGGCAAGATGTGAAGATCGGCGACTTTGTAGAAATTAAGAATTCGACCATAGGAAATGGTACGAAGGTTAGTCATTTGGCTTACGTCGGAGACAGTGATGTAGGGGCATCCGTTAACATCGGGTGCGGTGTCGTCACAGTCAACTATGATGGTTATCAGAAGCATCGTACCGTCATTGAAGATGGAAGCTTTGTGGGATCCAATGTGAATCTCATCGCGCCAGTCACGGTTGGCAAAGAAGGCTATGTTGCGACGGGATCGACGATCACGGACGATGTGGCAGATGGGTCTTTTGCGATCGCAAGGGAGCGGCAGACGACAAAGCCTGCATATGCAGCCAAGTTACGTGAGCGCTTGAGGCAGAAGGACGGGCACAGGGGGTGATCGGCCTGGGGTATCAGGACCCAAAGCTTAAGCTGTTTACTGGCAATTCCAATCCAGATTTAGCGCGTGAGATCGCATCAGAGATCGGTATCGACTTAGGAAGGTGTCAAGTCAATCGATTTCGAGATGGCGAAGTTCACATCACGTTAGGGGAAAGCGTACGCGGCTGTAACGTCTTCGTTGTACAGTCGACATCAGCACCGGTCAATGAACACTTGATGGAGTTGTTGATCACTGTGGATGCATTAAAAAGGGCATCTGCTAAAAGCATCAACGTAGTGATCCCATATTACGGGTATGCGCGTCAAGACCGGAAGGCTCGATCGCGGGACCCGATCACGGCCAAACTTGTCGCAGACCTGATTCAGACTGCAGGTGCGAGTCGGGTGATCTGTATGGACCTGCACGCAGGACAAATTCAGGGGTTCTTTAATATACCAGTTGATCATCTGGTGGGCTTGCCGATTTTGGCGAAATACTTTCTTGGTAAGGGCCTTGAGAACACTGTTGTAGTGTCACCCGACCTAGGCGGTGTAACGCGGGCGCGCCAAATGGCAGAACGACTTGGTTCTACGATCGCGATTATCGATAAAAGGCGCCCAGAACCCAACGTGGCTCAGGTTATGAATATTATCGGCGATATCACAGGAAAAACTGCGATTTTGATCGACGATATGATCGATACGGCAGGGACAATCTCACTTGCCGCAGAGGCTTTGCTTGAAAAAGGCGCCACAGACGTATATGCATGCTGTACCCACGCGGTTCTTTCAGCACCTGCATTGATGCGTCTGCAAAGCGCTCCGCTTAAAGAGGTTGTAGTTACCAACTCCATCGCGTTAAATGCTGAAAACCGCATCGATAAGATGGTTGTCTTATCTGTCGCAGAGATGATCGCGGAAGCGATTTTAAGGGTGCATGAGATGCGTTCTATCAGTGAGTTGTTTGACTAATTTTTCCGGTTCAGGGCACAATATTCTTATTCGTCTTTTGTGGCGCGAAAGTGCCTGAAAGTCCATTCTGCCTTGCCGGAAGGAGTCTGTTACACTGTGGGCGTACCAAGTATTTCTGTTTCGCTGCGCGTTGGGGCAAAGAAGAGTGATCTGCGAAAAATCAGAGCAAATGGGGATATTCCCGCAGTCATTTATGGTAAATCGATGCCACCGATATCTGTCGTTTTGCCAGGCATCGAATATCGAAAGAAGATTGCAGGCCATAGAATGATTCAGGTGAACTTGCAGGGTCAGTCTACCCCCGCCATCATTCAAGACGTGATGTATCACCCTGTAGATCGAAATGTCCTGCATGTTGAGTTGCACGCAATATCGATGGGTGAAGAAATCACTGCACCTGTGCCAGTCTATCTTGAGGGGTTGGAGCAATTAGAAAGGCGCGGTGGAATCGTACAGCAGCAACTCAGAGAGGTGCAGGTTACGGGATTTGCTAACCGTATACCAGACTTCTTGCAAATCAACGTTGCGAGCTTGCGGCTTGGCGATACATTGTTTGCGAAAGATGTCCCGCTTCCGGACGGGGTGGTGCTAGCCACGGCTCAAGATGAGCTGGTCGTGTCAGTCGTGGCGCCGAAAACGACAGTGACGGAGAATCCTGCTGATCCAGAAGCTGTAACTTCGCAGCAATCGCTATAAACAGTCAAACAGCCTCTGGGAGGGCAGAATGGCAAAATTGATCGTCGGCTTGGGCAACCCAGGCAAAGAGTATGCCAAAACCCGACATAATGTCGGGTTTTGGTGCGTGGATCATATCGCGCGAATGTTAGGCACGACCTCATTTAAGGAGAAGTGGCAGGCGAAGGTTGCCGAGAGTGTCATCGGTGGTGAGCGGGTATACTTTATGATGCCCATGACCTACATGAACGACAGTGGTCGCGCGGTTGGAGAGGCTGTTCATTTTCTCAAACAATCAGATTTCGAGAATGATTTGCTGGTAGTTTACGATGATTTGGACCTTCCCGTCGGCAATATCCGCCTGCGTGCGAAGGGTAGCGCGGGCGGTCACAATGGCATGAAGTCGATCATTCAGGCGATCGGAAGCTCAGATTTTCCGCGTATTCGCATCGGGATCGGAAGGCCCCCGTTTGATATCACGGTGCGAGATTTTGTGCTTTCAGGTTTTGGAAAATCGGAACGGGAACTGATCGATGATGCGGTTGAACGAGCCGCAAAGGCAGCTGTTGCCGCGTGCCAAGAGCCATTTGCGATCGTGATGAATGTGTTTAATTCACAAGCTTAGGTCCCATACTACTGTGTAAACAGGTGATGGATGATATTTCTCACATCTTGTTTACACAAAAATGGGGTGCGAAGCAGATGAATATCGTATATTATTGTAAACATTGTAAGACGTTTATGGGCATGTTGGATGGTCCTCAAGCGGATACGGCCACAAAAGGGTTTTTGATTTTGACTCCGGAAGAACGCTCGGATATGATTCATTATAATGAACTTGACCAAACCACATATGTAAAAACAGTTTGTGAGTACTGCGAAGCTGCGTTGCGTCAAAATCCGGAGTTGATGCTGGAACAGACGCCTTTACAGTAGCGTTTTTCCACCGCGGTTCGGGTGCACGCATTTGGGAGTGATTCACGCGCATGAAGTATGCGTCGTGTGCTTTTAACATGGCATCATGCATAAGGGCCTTGGCAGTGTGCTAAGGCTTCTTTGTAGTTTGCACCCTATAGGTTCAGTTGCGTGAATGGCCTAAGGTTTTGTCTTTTGGTGGGGGGATCTCAGATTGCAGGCACTCATTGATTATTTTAGCAGTTTACCCGAGGCACAGATGCTTGCCCAGAGCTTTAACAAGGGTCAAATGCAGGGCTCCTTGTCTGGTGTGACGGGCTCCGCTAGAAGGTTTTATTACGCCGCGTTGCATCACTTAGGTCGCCCATTGATTATTGCGACACATAGCATGCAAAGCGCGGAGGCTGCGGTTTCAGATCTGTCAGAAATGGTTGGCGCAGATCGAGTCTTCCTGTTTCCAGAGCGAGAGGTATCCCACAGCGATATATTGGCATATAGTCCTGAACTTGCTGGGCTGCGTATGAAGGCGCTAGCCACTTTGGTAGGTGGCAATCCATGCATCGTCGTGACGACGATTCGCGGATTAAAGCAACAGTTGATTTCACCTGAGACGCTTGGCACTTCTGTGATCTCAATCAAGCGCGGGCAAGAAATCCCGCTAGCGTCAGCCATCGAACATTTGACGCTACTCGGCTATGAACGCGCAGAGATTGTTGAGACCAGAGGACAGTTCAGCGTGCGCGGCGGTCTCATCGACGTGTATCCGCTGGATCAAGATCCATTACGCATTGAGTGGTTTGACGATGAAGTGGATTCTATACGATCGTTTGATGCTGAGACGCAAAGGTCGCTCGATCAGATCAAAGAGGTCACGATCTGGCCCGCACGTGAATGGGTACTGTCTCAGGCCCGCTTGGTGTCGTTGGCCGAACAGGTCGAGGGTTTGCTACACCAACACATAGAGCGAGTGGGTTCGCAGGAATTGCGTGAAAAGCTTAAGCAATCGATTGAACGGGATATCGAGCGCATGAAGACAGGCATTCATTTTCCTGGGCTGTTGCGATATGCGCGCCTTTTTTACGATCGGCGTGCAGATCTTTTGAGTTATGCAATTAGGGGCACAGTGGTGATCTACGATGAACCAACGCGCCTGATGGAGACCATGGAGCATACTTTTCGCGAAGAAGCCGAATGGATCGTTTCTGCCCTTGAGCATGGAGAGATCTTGCCAAACCTGATCGAGGAAATCGACCTTAGCCAGATACTTCACGCACCTGGATTTCCGCAGTTGCATGTCAGCTTATTTGCGCGCCACATTCAAGGAGCGCCGAATGCGGTTGCGGTGAATTTGAATATGCGTTCGATGCAACAGTTTCATGGTCAATTGCCACTGTTAAAAGGAGAAGTGTCACGGTTTAAGAAACAGAATTATCACGTGATTTTTGTGGCTAGCAGCGACGAACGGGCTCTGCGCCTCATGCGTGTATTAGAAGACTTCAAGATCAAGGCAGAACGCTGTACGGACTTTGATTCGAATTGTCCACACCCGATGATTATCGTTGGTAATTTGGCCGAAGGGTTTGAGTTGACGAATGCGCATTTGTCCATCATTACGGAAAATGAAGTATTCGTGAACCGGCATCGCGCCAGACGGGTGCGCGCAGACGCGTCGGAGGCTGCCCGTATCAAGAGCTACCAGGACCTGCATGTAGGCGATTACGTGGTACACGTCAGCCACGGCATCGGCCGCTATGTCGGGATTGAGACGCTCGTGATCGAAGGCAAGCACCGAGACTATTTGAATTTGAAGTACGCTGGCAACGATAAGCTCTTTGTACCTGTTGAACAGATCAATCAGGTGCAAAAGTACCTTGGCAGTGAGGACCGGGAACCGCGACTAAATCATCTTGGTGGTACCGATTGGGCGCGCACCAAAAGTAAAGTAAAGCGCTCCGTTCAGGATATTGCTGAAGATTTGATTAAGCTCTACGCGCAGAGAGAGG
>JAKACY010000077.1 GCA_021821025.1 Bacillota bacterium
ACACTCACCTACCTCCACTAACTCACCTTCAACCAATTCTAAACTCGCACGATCTATAGCATCACCGCCGCTGGTTGACCACATGATAAACTGCCCATCGCGCTCGATTTTTTCAGATTCGATATCAACCATGGCAGGCTGCGTATGCAGCAAGTGATCTTGTCCACCGATCGCTTCAAAAACCATGAACATCCGCGGCCCCTTCATGGCTGTGGCTGTGGCCAAGCGAACGCCCACTTCGTATACATACAAATCGCGCTTCAAAGCCTCGACGATTACGGCGTCAACATGCTCCCCTGCAATTAGCCCATTTTCGGGCAACACCGTCTCGGACAGTGTCTCAGGATCAGGCGAATGAAGATCCTGGTCCATCCATTCGCGCACAGCCTTTACGAAAACTTCGGACACATCGGCAATCCGCTCGCCAAAGTGCTCAAGGTCGTCTTCAGATGCAACGATGAAACTGATATCCCCTCGATAGTCACCCGAGTCTAGCACTGTACTGTCTGGCGTCGTAGACAAGAGCGCATCAGGATCAAACTGCTGCAACACCTGCGCAAATCTCGCCAGAGGCATCATGCACTCTTCCTTGAATCCGATCGTGAATTCAAATACCCGCATGCCTTTTTTGCGCGCCTGTTCAACTACCGCGGCCAACACTTGGGACTGTTGATCTATACCGCAATCAGCAGCGTTGGACCGATTCTTATCCTCGCCGCTTGCTGCCACATCTAACTTTCTCAATAACGCCGCGATGTCTAGCTGCGTTTCGGCGCCTGTTTCCTCCACTTCACCTAAAAGAGTTTCAAGTGTATCTAGCGCTTCGAGCAAGACGTTGACGCCGTCCGTCGTGACATTGATCCTCTGTGTTCGCAATGCGTCAAGTAAGCTTTCCGCATGGTGCGTAATCTCACCCATCTGCGCAAAGCCCATCGTCATCGCCATGCCCTTAATGGTATGCGCAGCACGGAAAATTTCAGGAATGACAGTGCCGTCGTGTGAGTGCTCCCACTCGATCATCTTGTCAGACCAAGCCTGTAAATGCTCCCTCGTTTCATCGATAAACATCGATAGATAATCCGTACTCATGATCCATAATCCCTACTCTCACATGACTACAATGAAATCATTCCACTATCATCGCTATAACGGCCCAATAGCCAACGATCTGCCCTCCAACTTCAAAGGAAGATATCGCCTCTTTTGCTAGCCATGTTTCTCCAGACGGTGTGGCATTGGTAAACGTTCCTTCCCAATACCCGTGCTGGGCCAGCTCAGCCTCCAAATCCGCATAAAACTGCGCATTTTTACTCTCGCGCGCTGCGAACATGCTAGGTTTTCTGCCCACCATATGCTGTTTGGAATAGCCACTCATTCTTTCAAAAGCGGCGTTCGCATCCACTATCACGTGAGCGCGGTCTGTCAGCAGATATCCCTGTGCGGAATTGCGCACGAGTATGCGCATCGCATCCGTTACCCACCGTAGCGACACAGGCGCTCCGGGCGCGCCACTTCCCCCTTTTTCAAACCATACCACCGTGTTCTTGCTGGTCCTTTTCGCCTGCAGCAAAGCTTGATCCGCCTGCCTCATAAGGGGTGCACTGAGCTTCCCTCTTGCGGCGCCGACGCTCGCCTTGATCGAAAATGGCCGACCTCCACACACGCTGAAAAATATGTCCTGCGTCAACTGTGCATGCATCTGCCATGCGATATCCGTGACTTCGGGCATCTCTTTGTCATGAATGTAAATCCCAAACTCATCCCCACCGAGTCGCACCACCGCATCTAGTGGCCTAGCGCCAATTTGCAACCGCTTGGAAACCTCCACCAGAATCTCGTCGCCCACATCATGTCCATACGTATCGTTGATGTGCTTGAACTCATCCAAATCGATCGCCAGAGCCGTCACTGTGTCATTGCGGTGGCGTTCCACCCACCCGCGAAAGCCGCGGCGATTTAGAAGGCCAGTCAGTGGGTCATGATCGCGTTCACGCTCTAGTTGTTCATGGTAGCGACGTACGCGCAGATAAAACAAAAATCCAACCGCCATTGTCGTACCCTGCACCCAATCGGAAGTCTGCGCTCCTGGGGAACCCGGCCTGATCCATGCCTCCAAACCCATACCGATCATCGCTACAAAAAGTACCAAAACTGGAGACAGGCCAAACAAAGGCTCGAGCACCGCGATCGACTCGGTCACCAACAAAGCTGCGCGGACAGTCATCGGATACACGTGCCACCCTGGATAAAAAAATACTAACAGAGCCTGCAACGCAATGATCAACAAACCGCCGGAAGGCACTCGATGTTCGCGATCCCACTGTAACGTCGTAACCATCACTGTGTAGACGATAAAGACCAATAGACTGATAGGATGGATGTTCATCTGCCACAAGATCAACCCGCATTGTGGCAAGAGCGCCTCGCACATCTCCCACACCCAAACGTTAACAAAACGCTTGGTACGTGGGAGACGTCTCCAGTGTTGTACTAACTCCCAGTAACCAACGATGCCGACAATGAGCCAAAGCGCTTGAAGTGGTGCGACAATAAAATCATCAAACCTTAGCACAAACCTCATATCGCTTCACCTTCTGCTGCAGTACACGGTACGATACACACCCTTAATCTACGTGGTTGCCATTAGTATACGAGTCGAAAACGATCATCACAAAAACAAACCGGATCAATCCATGTAGTCCAAATGTACCCTTAGTCGTAGTCAATTTCGTAGAAATTAGATGATGAGAGACATGTCGCGTCCGGTGATATGCAGTTGTGCGCTGTCAATGTGAAAAACGATTGTTCTCCCCGAGTTTCCGCCCACGTCTTGCGCGATCAGCGGAACAGATTCTTCAAGCAACACCTGTTTAACTTCTTCCACATTTTTCAGGCCCATCTGCATCGTGCGGAGCGTGGCAAACATCTGGGCGCCACCAGCGATCTTTGCCACGATTCGCTTCGCGCCACGTCTGCGCAGTTCCTCGAGTAGTATGCGGATGCCTGTATCTGCATATTTTGAGGCGTTGCCTTTACCCGTGTTCTTGGGCAGCATCACATGGATCATCCCCGCCAATTGCATTCCCTGATCAAAAAGGACTACGCCGACGCATGAACCAAGGCCTACAGTCTTAAGCAAATCCGGTGCAATAGCCACTGCGTATTCCCCGATACCGATCGAAGTTTCCAATCCCCGTCACACTCCTAACGCGCCAAGCAGTGTGAATAAAGAGGCCGCGCGCGGCATGATGAAAAAATACCCCGAAAGTTCGATCTGCTTTGCTTGTAGGTCTGTTTCGATCAGCACGACAGCGTCTTGCTCGTCCGCCGCGTAGATCATGCCGTCTGCCAGCACAGCGTCTGCCATATCCACCGTCATGGCAGGTGGTGTAGGATATACGCGCAAATCCGTAAAGTCGCACACGGCGGAAAGATAAGCCCCAGCAACAATGTTGCCGACTTCTTGCAGCATCGATAACGACATTTCGCTCCATTCGCTCGACTGCACGTCAAAAAACTGTGCGATGAGGGCTTGCGCGGAGGAAAGCGGTAAAATCCAGTACATCATCCCGTCGAGATCGCCAGACAGTTGAAAGAGAACAGCCGCGAGTATCGCGTCGCCACCACCAACCTCTGCGGAAACCTCGGCAAAAGGCAGGATTTTCACCCTCGGTACAGACATCTGCAGTTGGGCATGAACGAGCTCAGACAGCGCGGTCGCCGCATTGCCCGCGCCAATATTGCCGATCTCTTGCATGGCAGAGAGTTGTAGTTCTGTATAGTCAAACAGGGGTGTTCACCACCATCTATTGTGTCATCAGATCATGGATCTATCGTGGTGCAATGCGTTTCAAGCAGCGGTGAGCACTGCTCTGTATAGTGCACAACCAGCTGATGCAACGCCCGCGTACAGCCCACGTACAGCAGCTTGGCACTCTGCGCTGACAGATCATAATTCACGCTGTCGACATCCACAAGGATGACCGCATCAAACTCGAGTCCCTTTGTCAGGTACACCGGCAGCACGGAGACGCCCCCTCGATAGTGCTGATCCGTCCCCGATATCAATTGTGAAGCAATGCCTGCTTCGGTAACGGCCAGATAAAACGGCAGACAATCCCGTTCGCTGCGACAAACCACCGCAATTGTACTGACACGATCTTGCAAGGATCGAATCTCATCTACCACGCCCGATAGGCGTTCCGATCTCAAGATGCGCTTGACGACGACCGGCTCCCCGCTACGAAACACGGGTTTGGCTAGAGTGAACTGCCTGAAATGCCCAATGACCGAATTTGCAAACTCGATGATCTCTGTAGTCGAGCGATAGCTTACATCAAGTTGAAAGTACGCTCTTTTATCCTCGTCAAATAGCGATGTAAACGCGTCCCATTCGCTGATGCCACGGTATGTATGAATGCTTTGCGAGAGATCGCCTAGAATCGTAAATGAACCACTCGGACAATAAGATTGTAGCACGTAAAGCTCCAAACTAGAAAAGTCCTGTGCTTCGTCGATCACCACGTGATCAAACCGAAGATTACTATCAATCCCGTGCAATTTGCCGTAAATATAAAGCAGTGGCGCCAAATCTTCAACGTCGACTTCCGGGCGTCCTTGCCGAGATAGACTTTCATGGCGCTTCGCGCCACTAAACACGGGATGATTAGACGGCTGCGCCGATAATCGGGATACAGACTTTTGCGGCAACTCAGCAGTCAACTGTCGATAAAATGAAAGAAACGTAACCTCCGTCCAACCTTTTTTATAGGCCCGAAACTTAGAATCTGCCAACTTCTTTTGTGCCGATCTGCGGTTTGCATCCCCGATGTTCTTGCACTCAATTTCATACCACCTTTTTACGCGCTTTAAAACCCTTTCACGCCGCTGTGCAAGCGGGTAGTGCACATAGTCGTTGGCAAACCATTCGTAAATCATCGACTCAGAGAGCACCTTCCCTGGCCACGCCTCAAAATCTCCATGTGGAAAGAAAGATCGCTCGAGTTGTTCAAGCTTCTGATCAATTCTGTTCAAAAACGTCTGTGAACCCTTGAACTTCATCAATTCAAAATCGGCCTCGTCGCGCGCCAAAACATCGACAGCAAACCACCTGGCAACTCTTTGGTCAGACGGCCGCAACCGCACAGCATGATTTAAAAGTTGTAATGCCCAGGAAAAAAATGTCGTTTGAATAATGCCACCGACACCAAGTTCCGGCAGGACTTCCGAGATATAGTCGACGAACATGGCGTTTGGTGCGAAAATCACCATGCGTTCGGCACGAATTTTGTCGCTGTACTGATACAAGAGGTATGCCAGACGGTGTAAGGCCACCGTCGTCTTCCCGCTTCCTGCCACGCCTTGAATGATCAGCGCGAGCCCCCGATCCGCGCGGATGATGCGATCCTGCTCTGCCTGAATCGTCGAAACGATGTCGCGTAAGCGATTATCCTTGTTTTCGCCTAGGCGATACAGCAGAAAACTGTCTGCGACGTTAAGGTTGTCTTCGCCCAGGACGAAACTGTCTACGACGCGATCTAATTTACCGTTGCGAATCGAGATGTTGCGTTTCAGGTAAACTTGACCTTCTACAGGACCTGACGGCGATTCATACTGAGCGATCTCCTGCCCTGAAAATGAATAAAAAAGGCTGGCAACAGGCGCCCGCCAATCGACGACTAAAATCTCCCCATTAGCTCTATTTTCAACGCCTCGCTTACCGATATAAAGGGGGAGCACATCTGAGTGCCCGTGCTCCTGAAAATCAAGACGCCCGAAGTATGGCTCGCGCCTCGCAGCCGTCAGCAGTTGAAACTCTTCCTGACGCACGCTTTCAACGACCGCTTGGGCAACCTCTTCTGCTGTCTGTGCCTCATCAGCGTCATCTTTCTCATTTGTGGCATACCTCAGATGACTGTAGAACTCGTCAAGCATCGAATCCATCGTATGAACCACATCATTCAGGTGTGCTCGTTCCTGTTGTACGGGATCGATCTCTGGAACTTCAGGAGTTTCAAGGGACAAGTCTCGCGCCTCCACACTTGGTAACTTTGAATAAGCAAAACTGCGCAGAACAACAATTATACCATGAGGGTTTCCCATTCGTCTTGTATCGTCCGAGTTTGATTGGTATATATTCATAATTCCCTTTACGCGAATCACTTTGAAGCTGCAGTGCAGCAAGCAATCTTTGTCGGGCTTAAGATATCCTGACACACACAAATACGCCCACTCAGTCCGTGCAGATCCTGGGTGGGCGTATTTGTGCATCTAGAACTAGTGGTCTACATCAACATGCTCGCGCCATCGAGGCGAATTGAGGCGCCACTTAAAAACTCAGTTTGATCAGAAACCATATATGCGACCATGTGACCAACGTCTTGCGGTTTACCCACGCGACCTAAAGGATACTGGCTCTTCGAACTTCTTCGTTGCATCTTTACGGCAGCCTCTTTAGACACGATGGGACGCGGGTTCCCGCTTTTCACGCCGATGTCCACGGCTCCCGGTTCGATCGTGTTGACCGTCATGCCGTACTTCGCCAATTCGATAGCGCTTTCCCTTGTGAGCATCTTAATACCGCCTTTTGTCATGGCGTACACCGTATCAAAATCAGTCGGGCGTTTGCCATGCACGGAAGAAATGTTGATGATCCTGCCATGGCGATGCGCTTTCATGAATGGAATTACAGCCTGTGTGCAGAAAAAGTAACCCTTTAGATTAATGTTCATCACGCGGTCATACTTCTCTTCGTCATAGTCACGCAAAGAGAGGTTTGTCTGCATCGCCGCGTTATTGACCAATACATCGATGCCGCCAAAACGATCGACCACAGCCTTTACCATCTGCGTGACCTGCTCTTTATCGGAAACATCTGCCCGAACCAAGAGGCCCTCTCCTCCAACTTCTTCGATGCGCGAGATCGTGTCAAGGGCGCCCTGTTCGCTAGAGTTATAGTTCACTCCGATATTGTATCCGATCTTCGCGAGCTCCACAGCGATGCCTTTGCCGATGCCGGTCCCCGCTCCGGTGATGAGCGCAACTTTGCGTTCCATGCTCAGGCCTCCATCACGGGTGTTTCCCGCATCTTGTGGTCCATATAGTGAAGCGTAAATCCACCGTCGAGCCGGACATCGGCGCCATTTAGAAAATTAGACCGAAATACGGCCATAAATCCAACCAGTTCAGCTAAATCATCGTATGTACCCATCACGACGGAAGGGATTTTGTGGTCGTAATGCTCGTAGACGGATGAGATTGGGCTGGCAAATTTAACGTTGTCCCCGTCAACAGGCCCCATCTCGATGAGATTGACCGTTACACCGTCACGCCCCAGGTCGAGCGCCGCCTCCTTGCAAAGCATCTTGACAGCACCTTTGGCCAAGGCGTACGGAAATGAACTTCCCGTCGGTTTTTCATCGTGGATCGAACTCACGTAGATGATCTTTCCATGCTGGTGTACGGCCATCTGCGCGCCCATGATCTGCGTGCATAAAAACGCCGTCTTCACATTCTGATCGATTAAATCCGCGTAGAGGCTCTCATCACACGCCTCGATGCTGGTCGGTTGCAACACATCAATGTTATGGATCAGCACGTCGAGCCGCCCGAACCTTTCGATAATCTCGTTCAATACACCTTTGACGGCTTGCGTCGATGTTAAAGGACTTGTAACGATTTGAATCTTGGCCCCTTGATCCTGCAGCGCCTTCACGTCTTGCCCAATACGTTCTCCACAAGACGGTGAATTGAGCACTAGCGACATGCCAAGATCCGCTAACCGCTTGGCTATCGCTTTTGCCGAAGGACTATCCGCGTCTGCTATAAACGCAACTCGATTTTTTTGCACGGCCTAACGCCCTTTCATAAATAGATGCTCTTCGCCCGTTCGCCTTCGCCTAACTCCAGAGCCTGTCGTGAGACCATTCCTGATCCCAACTGGAGGTGTCCTCCCACAGGCCAGGAATGTCTGGATGAATATGCTCTGCCAACACCTCATCATCTAGCTCTTCGATGCCAAGTCCGGGTCGATCCGGCACCTTGATCCACCCGTGTTCGACGATCGGACTCTGCAAACCTTTAACCATCTGCTCCCACCACGGCACATCTACCGAGTGAAACTCAAGCGCCAAGAAGTTTTCAGTGGCCGCAGCTGCGTGAACGGCAGCGAGACATGCAATCGGGCTTTCCGCCATGTGAATCGCCATTGCGACACCGTAATCCTGCGCCATGTCACCGATTTTTTTCAGTTCGTAAATACCGCCTGCTGTCAGCACGTCAGGATGAATCACCGATACGCCACCCGATGCCAACAAGGGTTTGAAGTTTTCCTTCAAATAAATGTCCTCGCCCGTACAAACCGGGGTCTTACAAGAATTTGCGAGACGCACGTATTGATCCGTATACTGCCATGGCACCATGTCCTCAAGCCAAGCCAGATTATATCGGTCCAGCTTATTTCCCAAGCGAATGCAGTCGTCGATTCCAATGTGTCCAAAGTGATCGATCGCAAGAGGAACCTCGTAACCGATGATCGACCTGACTTCCTGCACATAGTCTTCTAGCATGTGCAGGCCTTTTTCCGTCAAGCGAATGCCGGTGAAAGGATGTGCAATATTATTCACATCGTATAGGCGGTTGCGTAGCCTGCGGTACTCTTGCGCACTCTTTTCATCTCGCTTTTGGTGCGCCTCCCAATAAGCGCGCGAAACCTCTCTCATATCTTCCAAAAAACCTAGCGGCGCACTGAGTGTTCCCGGCTCCTGAATCACCTGATTGATGCCAAGATCCATTTTCAAAAAGGTATAACCTTGTTTCATACGCTTTTTCAACGCTTTACCCATCGCTTCGCCGGTATCCTTGCCCTGCACATCCGTATCACAATACAGCCGGATGTTATCGCGAAACTTCCCGCCTAACATCTGATACACGGGCACGCCATACGCCTTTCCAGCTAAGTCCCACAGCGCAACCTCAATGCCGCTCACGCCGCCGCCCTGTCTGCCATGACCGCCGAACTGCTTAATCCTGCGAAAAATCTTATCAACGTTGCAAGGGTTTTCACCAATCAGTCGACTTTTTAGCATCAGCGCAAATGTCTTGCTCGCGGCATCACGAACTTCTCCATACCCCACCAAACCCTGGTTGGTATACATTTTTATAAGTGTGCAGTGCATTGGTGCGCCCACGATATCCACAAAACGAAGATCGGTGATCTTCAAATCTGACGGTGCGCTATACGTGTTCACGTGATCAAGTTCATACTGAGCCTCTGTGGTGCTAGCCATGCGGTTCCCTCCCTATGTACCTACTGTGATACCTTGATGGTGACCATAGAAAACGCATTCACAATTGACACAATAACTATACGAAACTTTCTTTAGGTGGTCAATTGGAAAATGGGTCTGATATCGGACCAGGCCCACCCGACCTACTCTTCCCTCAACTCTCAAATGAAATTGAAGGGTGGGGCGGATGGAAACCTGGTTTTGTCGATTATATGTTTCTGGCATTTAACACGAGTACTGCGTTTAGTCCAACTGATACCGCGGTTCTGTCGAAACGGATAAAGTCCTTGACGATAATCCAATCATCGCTGTCTCTCGTTATTGTCGCGGCTCGGGCCATCAGTATCGCATAGACATAGGAAAGGCCGGGCAATCAAGTTTTTCTGAAATATAAGTTAGCCAATTGAAATCATACGGTCGATTGCGGCTCGAGCCTGTGATCGAATCTCCTGCGGAACCGTGATCACATGCTTCAAGTTCATCAAGGAATCCAACACCTTTGGGAGGGTGATCATCTTCATGAATGGGCAAACCGCCTCCCGATTGGCTGCAACAAATCGCTTCGCCGGATTTTGGCGCTTCATCTGGTGCAAAATGCCCACTTCTGTCGCAACAACAAACTCATTAGCCGAGGAGTCATTTACATGTTGCAGCATTCCGTTTGTCGATAGGATATGTGTTCGATCATCCGGAAGAATGCCATCGGCGAGCAAATACAGATTTGATGTCGAACATCCACACTCAGGATGAATCAGCAAATCAGCCTGTGGGTGTTGCTCAAGAACCTGATCAACGTCCGTAGGAGCAATACCGGCATGAACATGGCATTCTCCAGGCCAAATGTGCATGTTTTTTCTCCCTGTCACACGTTGTACGTAGGAGCCAAGAAACACATCAGGCAGGAATAAGATTTCTTGATCCTCAGGAATTGATTGTACAATTTGAACGGCATTCGATGAGGTGCAGCAGTAATCACTTTCAGCTTTTACCTCGGCAGACGTGTTCACGTAAGAAATAACAATCGCATCGGGATATTCCTTCTTCCAAGTACGCAACTGGTCAACCGTGATGGAGTCAGCCAAAGAACAACCGGCCTCTGTATCAGGTAATAGCACGGTCTTGTTCGGATTTAGAATCGCCGCCGTTTCAGCCATAAAATGAACCCCACATAACACAATCACGTCAGCCGACGTTTTGGCTGCCGCACGCGCAAGCATCAGAGAATCTCCCAGCACATCAGCGATATCCTGGATTTCAGGAAGCTCATAATTATGTGCTAAAATAACTGCGTT
>JAKACY010000078.1 GCA_021821025.1 Bacillota bacterium
CATGGCTTTTCGCGGATGTATCAACCACGTACGCCAAAGAATCTGTTTGGATCTGGCCCTTTACCTCGAAATCGCAGCCGAGGCAAATGGTCCCTCAGCCTGACCACAAGCCTTCTGTGCACAAAAGGATCATCGTCGTGGACCCTGGGCATGGCGGCATTGACGGTGGGGCGAGTGGAGGGGGCATTTTGGAAAAAGAAGTGACGTTGCAGATGGGGCTTCAGGTAAGACGTGATCTAGAAAAACAGGGTTATCTTGTAAAAATGACGCGCGATCATGATACGGACGTATCAAAATTATATCCATCTGGGCTATCATCGCGCCATAAACGCGACTTACAGAATCGCCTCACACTGATGCGTGAGAGCAGGGCGGTTGGGATGATTAGCGTTCATGTGAATAGCTCGGTGAATCCGGTGGATCGCGGGCCGATTGTATTTTACGATGTGCATTCTGAAAGCAGCAAGATCCTAGCCGCAAGCACGCAGGCGGCGGTCAATGCTATAGCCGGTTCCACGCAAAGGGCGGTCGGTCGCAAGAACCTCTTTTTGTTGCGGCATGCCCCGTGTCCGGCCGTGCTCGTGGAAGTCGGGTTTGTGACCAACCAGTTGGATGTCGTTCGGTTAAAGGATCCGTTGTATCGTCTAAAAATGGCGTCAGCGATCTCATCGGCTGCCGCGAGGCTGTTAAAAGATGCGCCAGTGCCGCCGCCATATGTAAAGCATGCGGCGTCTATTGATTGGATCCCGCCCCAACCGTAACAATATGGTACAATCATCCCAGCTAGTCTATATACGGCTGCGCCGATAATCAGGATAAGGGTGATGGTTGTGCGCTTTATTTCGAATCAAGAGCCAGGATTTGCGGATATCGTTGAGCGGTCGATGAGCCATATCTTGAAGCTGGTAAACATCCCGAGCCCGACAGGATTTACGGATCGAGCGATTGAGTATTGCTATCATACGGCGGCTGAATGGGGTTTTTCACTGCAGCGCACCTATAAAGGTGGCCTCGTGATCCATGTCCCAGGGAAAAGCGCGATGACACGAGTACTCGCAGCGCACGTGGATACACTTGGCGCTGTGGTTAAACAGGTGCTGCCGACCGGACGGCTGAAACTGTCGCCGGTCGGAGGGTTTCGTTTTTCATCGATCGAAGGTGAGTACTGTAAAGTGCACACGTTGGAGGGTGCGCAGTACGCTGGTACGATCGCAGCGCATAAAGCCTCCGTGCACGTGTACAAAGAGGTGGAAGAGCGAACCGAAGATACAGTGGAGGTCCGGCTCGACGAGATGGTGAGTGACGCGGCGGGCGTAGCGAAGCTCGGCATTCGTGTGGGCGATTTTGTTTCATTTGATCCGCGCGCCGTGCTTCTTCCAAGTGGGCATTTGAAGTCGCGTCACCTTGATGACAAGGCGAGCGTTGGCATTCTATTGTCCATTTTGCAGGCGATCCACGACGAAGCGATCGAGCTGCCCTATACGCTATCGATCATCATCAGCACAGATGAGGAGATCGGCTATGGTGGGAACTCGAACATAACGCCTGATGCGTTTGAATATGTAGCCGTGGATATGGGCGCAATCGGGGAAGGGCTCAACACAACTGAGCATGTTGTTTCGATCTGCGCGAAAGATGCCAGCGGTCCTTATCATTATGAACTAAAGAAAAAGCTGATCTATCTGGCGGAAAGAAACCACATCGCGCACGCAATCGATATCTACCCACACTACTCATCGGACGCGAGCGCCGCGAGACGGGCCGGTTACGATCTAGCGACTGCGCTGATCGGGCCTGGGATCGACTCGTCTCATGCTTATGAACGCACGCACCGGGATGCGATCGTAGGCACGGTTTCACTTTTATTTGCCTACATACAAAGCGAGTGATCGTGCGTGGATGACAACTGCGCGTGATGGCGCGACAAATTGAATCACGACAGCACAGAAAAACTCAGGGGTGATGATCACCACCTGAGTTTTTCTTTACGCGCACAATAAATTCGGGGCAGATAAGGGCGGAAAAATAGGTGCACTCATAAATTACTGTAATCATATCGCTTAATCGCATAGTATGTCAAGATTCGACACGACTAATTCCGCGAAACACGTTTTTTCGACAGTGTTTGACAGTGTTCGACACCACGACTTTGAGATCTGTGTCATTTATATCCTAATTCCGCCGCCCAAATCATACATTGCCCAATTTACACGATGTTATTCGCCTGGCGTTTGGTTCTCGGAACCCTCGTTCAGGTCTTCCTCGTCTGCTACTAATACGATGTTTTTATGTGTGCCATACTCATTGGTACGTAGTTCTTCACGGATATATCCTCCACGGTGTAACAGGTCGATCACCTGACTTGCAGTGTTGCTTGGAATGGCCAAATAATCTGCCAAACCATCGCGCAACCACTTCGGACCTAAGTTTTTCGTTTTGTTTGCAGGCTGCGCATGCCATTCTGAGATGTAGTTCATCGCATCACTCAAGTAGTCTGAAGGATTTTTAGGGCTTACATCCACACCTAAAAACTGCAGCAAGTCATAACTCTCGTGCGCATAGTTGCGAATGTCAGTATGCTTTGCGATCGCGTCTTCTACATAAAACAGTTCCACATATTTTCCTCTAAAAAGCATCCGGCTCATGATCGGAATCATATCGCTATCTGCAGTCACGAATACATAACAGGTGATATTAGGATCTGAATAGGATGTTTCCATAGCATCGATTGATAACTCGATATCTGAAGCATTTTTAGCTTTATCTTCGTTTTTACCGTTTGCATACACATGGCGAATCTGTATCCGTTTTTTTTGCAGACTGGTCAAGTTCGCGTCCACTTGTTCAAAATCAGCATATGCCTTAAACATGCGAATGTTATCCATACCGTAGAAATTCCATAAGCGTTCAAACAGGTTTTTATCCGAATCCTCATGATCTGGATCATGGCGGTACCGATTCATCAGCGTCCAATATACGTTGTCATAGTCCACGAATATAGCGACATTATCTTTAGCGTTGCTGCGATTGATTCTCGCCATCGCTGATTCAACTGCGGTTGATACCACCTGTCCGAACATGCGGGCCGCAGATTCGCTCTCCCTCGTGTCGGTGTCTCCCCTCTGCCTTGCAGATGGAGCCGTCAACCGTTCCTCATTCATGAATAGCCTCCTAAGTTGGCCAAAATTCGATATGAAAGCAAGATCGTTGCCAGTTAATTCATTATTTTACTATGTTCTGGGCTGACAGAGCAATTCCTACGCATCTTTGCAGTCAGAAACAGTATATGAAAATAGTATTCTACAAATTGATTTATATGCTATGTGCGAGATAAGACAAATACCACTGGCTGACAAGCCCAACTGGAATCGGTAACCAAAACGATGCTACCCGATACAAGATTGTTCCGGCCACTGCAATCGGTAAGGGAACACCAAACCACCCGAGCGTCGCCGTTAAGGCTACTTCCACGACACCGAGAGTCGTCGGGGCGAGCGAGACGACCGAGAAAAGCAGTGTCAAAGCGTATACATAAGTGGCAGTCAACAATGACAAGGGCGTGTGCAGGGCGACAAAACTCAGTTCAAGCATCAGCACTCGAACAGCATATATAGCGGTTAACAGCGCTGCGGATGAAACTAGCGCCCACGGATGCGCTTTCGCCATCCTTAATTCTTTGCCAATCTCTCCTTTGGTATAAGATACGAATGCTTGCCGCAACCACGCGGTGATTTTACTTATCCTTAGCTTTATATAGTAACGGATACGGCTCTGGTTTTCCATGGGCAAATCATGAAATTCATTCGTATTTCGCACCGTATAGCGATATAGTGCGATCAGCACGACGATCAGTGCGATCGAAAACCAAAATGCGCTCTCTAGCGCGCCTGTTATGAGCCTGCTCTGACTTTTGGGGAGTAGCCCGATCGTACGGATACAAATTGCGACGATGGGCAACAGCGCAATATAAGTTAGGGCCGTTAACCAAATGGTCACACCCACTGAGTCGCGGATGGAAAGCCCCAACCGTTCCCCCCAATAAATAAACCCTGCAGTCCCTGACGCTCCCGATGTCGGTAATATCTCATTTAGCATCGTCGATTGAAAGAGCATGGCTGTGACTGGCAACACTTTTGCGCTCCGATTATAGAGCCGATATAAAATTTTTACTGCAAATGCCTGGAAGAGAAAGTAGATAACCTCAAGTCCCGCGAGCGCCGCCAAAAACCAGTAATTAGCCTGTCGTAAAAAAGGCAGAGCTGCGAATATCCCCGCTCGTTCTTTCACGATGAGGATGATGACAAGCGCAAAAATAACACCTGCCCAAAGCCAAGAAATCCCTCGCCTGAACCATTTGGGCAAAGTCTCACCGACCTCCTTGATAGAATGAGTTTTGCATGATGCCTATCTTAGCATGAATATGGACTATATTTCCTCGGATACCTCGATTCATGTGAGCTAAACTACCCGTATTGTCCAGAATATCGGTGAAAGGTGGGGGAGTGCAACATGCAACACTTTGCAGCATGCTCTATCGCTCGGCAAGTGCCGGGAAGATTGCGGATTGCGATTCCGGGTTTACGGGGCAATGTGAACATGGCGCAGTTGCTAGTCGCACAGATGGCGTTGGTGCCTGAGACTACTGAAGTTCGAGCAGATCCTCGAACGGGGCGCCTGCTTATCTTGTACCGCTCTTTCGCGGACGAAGACGTCACCGTGAAAATTGTTATGATGATCGATCGTATAGCTGAGGCTAGTAGGGAGAAGCCACTTGGGCTCTCTTCAATCGACAGTGGTCTTACTATTTGGCGGCGTGCTCGGGACAAACCTACACATACGACGACGACGATTTCGACGGATGAAGTCATTCAGGTGTACAACCCGGGGTCTGCAAGTCATGGTTTATCGTCCCAAGATGCCCTTTTGAAACTTCAGGATTACGGTAAAAATCGACTGCCTCAACCGATCGCGCCTCCTTGGTGGAAGACAGCGGTGGAACAATTAAAGGACTATATGACTTTGACGCTCTTTGGCGTGGCTGGGGTATCCCTTTCGCTGGGACGGATTTTTGACGCCTTATCGATGCTATCGGTGATCGCCATCAATTGCGCGGTGGCCGTGGCGCAGGAGCGCCGTGCAAATCGTGAAGCAAATGCCCTGCGAGCACTCGGTTCCCAAGCTTCAACTGTCATTCGAGACGGCGTGTCACAAGTTATCCCTTCCGAAGACCTGGTGTCAGGAGATATCGTTTTGCTTGAGGCTGGGGATCGTATTCCAGCGGACGGGATCTTGCTTCATGCGCGTTCCTTTGAAGTGGATGAATCGGCACTCACTGGTGAATCCGTCCCTGTACCAAAAGAGGCTTGCGGCGCAGATGAATTTTCCAAAACACCGCTAGCAAAAAACACTGTGTATCTTGGCACCTGTGTGAATCGAGGACGTGCTCGCCTTTTGGTGGTGCGCACGGCAAGCCGAACTCAGATGGGGCAACTGG
Source organism: Bacillota bacterium (assembly GCA_021821025.1). Classification (GTDB taxonomy): domain Bacteria; phylum Bacillota; class Bacilli; order Alicyclobacillales; family SLC66; genus JAKACY01. Next base: position 5,495 of record JAKACY010000078.1, read on the forward strand.
CGGAGCAGTTGTCGGTTCATGAGGTGCTCATTACACCGCTGCAAAAACGGGTGCGCGCTTTCGGAAAGATTTTAGTCGCCACGATCTTTACGACCGTGTTCTTTGTAACGGTGATCGGCCTACTTCGTGGGTTTCCATCGAGCACGATGATTTTAACCGGGCTTACGCTTGCCGCATCTGCGGTTCCTGAGGGTTTGCCGCTGCTCATCACAGTTGCGTTTACGGTAGGGGTTCGGCGCATGGGAAGACAAAAGGCGCTAGTAAGACACATGTCTGCGTTGGAAACGCTCGGCCGAGCTACGGTGATTTGTTCGGACAAAACGGGTACCCTGACGAAAAATGAGATGACCGTGCGTATGGTCACGAATGGTGAGTCGATCTGGAAAGTAACCGGAGATGGTTTTTCGTTACAGGGGACGGTTGAAAAGCAGACTAAAGGCGCTACGCATGAGGAACTCATGACGATCGCGCGGTACGGTGCCTTATGTAATGATGCGAACATCGATTTTGATTCTGGCGCGGCAGCCGGGGATCCAACTGAGTCCGCACTTTTGGTTTTTGCGCAAAAGGCCGGTCAACACGTGGGTGAGCTTCGAAAAAATATTAAGCGCACGCATGAATCTCCATTTGAATCGGAAAAAAGGCGCATGAGCGTGATCTGTAAAGCAGATGTGGGTCGTGTACTGATCGTCAAAGGCGCGGCTGAAGAGGTTTTAGCTCGCTGCGACAGTCGACTTGGCCCAGATGGTGTAGCCATGCTTACCGAATCGTATCGTGAGCACCTCTTTAAATATGCAGAGGACATGGCGAAAAGCGCCCTACGCGTCATCTGCTTAGCATATCGAGTGATACCAAGCGATTCCTCCTTGGAATTGGGGGAGGACCTGCCGACTGTACCGCATGAATTGGAACAACACTTGATCTTTGCTGGCCTCATCGGCATGATGGATCCACCAAGGCAACAGGTTAAAGAAAGCGTGGAGTCATGCAAAAAAGCTGGTATAAAAGTTGTCATGATCACGGGAGATCATCCGGCGACGGCGATCGCGATCGGCAAGGAGATCGGGCTTGTCGCCACAGATAAACCGTATGAAGTCATGACCGGAGACCGCTTGGATGCCCTTAGCCAAGAGGAACTTGAAGCTGTGGTAGACCATATCTCTATCTATGCGCGTGTGTCTCCTAGACATAAGCTTGCGATCGTCAAAGCACTGAGGTCGCGCGGTCATGTGGTAGCGATGACCGGCGATGGCGTAAATGATGCGCCCGCCGTAAGACACGCAGATGTGGGTATCGCTATGGGACAGTCCGGAACCGATGTCACGAAAGAAGCCAGCGCTTTGACGATTGAAGATGATAACTTTGTGACGATCGTTCGCGCGGTTGAAGAAGGCCGCGGCATTTTTAGCAACATCCGGCGTGCGCTCGGTTATTTACTATCGGGCAACTTGGGTGAAGTCCTGTTTGTTGCAGCATCCGTTTTGCTAGGTATCGAACTGCCAATCGCACCGATTCAAATCCTGCTCGTGAACCTGGTGACCGATGCGCTTCCGACGCTCGCAATCCTGACGAGCGACAGAAGGACCAAGAAGCTGGAAGAAGCCCCGCGTGTGGAACAGGATTTGACGGAACCGACCTTTATAAGAAGACTTCTCGGACGAGCGGTTCGAATTGGTGGATCTGCGTTCTTGGTGTTTTGGTTGGGGATCAAGATGTTCGGAGATGTCAGCGTCGCTCGTACGATGGCAACTCTTACACTTATCCTAGGCCAGCTGTTGCAAATTGAGTTCTGGCATCAAGACGGTGAAAAAAGGCGAGCAGTTAAGTCATCTAATCGCATGCTTCGGGCAACGTTTTGGGGGACGAGCCTGTTACTGGTCTCAGCTGTTTACATTCCATTTTTAGGCTCGATCTTTCAGGTGGTACCACTGCCACCGTTGGCGATGCTCGGCGCCGTAGCAGCCGCAGTTGTGGCGTATAAGGTTCCTGAATTCGCACACGCATAAGGGGGGTCAACCATGAAAGGTGAAGTGAGCGAACTGCTTGACACGTCCCTTTCCACTTTGCGCCAAGCGATAGATAAAAGTGTGCAAATGGTCCAGGAAGGGCAGGATAAACGTAAAGTTGGCGCTGATTGGAACTTGTTTCTAGGAGAGTTTTTCTCATATATGAAGCAAAAGAGTAAAGAATCCAATCAAAACTTATTGTCATGGGTGCGCTTGCCAAAAATTTAGATGTGTTGCACCAAAGGAGGATCATGTAAGTGGGCGTAAAACACACCATTTTTAAAGGCGCAATGTATACCGCAGGTGCGATGGTGCTGGGTGCTATCATCGGACCAACCGCGAAAAAGACGGTTCGTCCGATGATTGTAGGGGCCATCGGAAGAGCCATGATGGTGTCTAAAGAAGCGAAAGCTTTGCTCCTTATGTCGCGTGAAGAGTGGGAAGATGTCGTTGCTGAAGCGAGGTATATAAAAGAAAACCAGGGCCTTCCGGCAAGTTCCACTGACTCTGTGGTCGTCGGTGAAACAAGTTCTATGACAGATCGTAAGGCTAGCGGGATTGATTGATTCCGCCATATTGAAAAGGGTATGATGTGGAAGAACTTAACATGGTCTGAAATGAGGTGAGGTGATGAACGAACGTCTTTTTTTCGGAGTCATCACCTCCGTCTGCATTGTCGCCTTTGTGGTTGGCATTTGGCATGTTTCCATGGTGCTAATATTTTTAATGTCAGCAGCGTCCGTCATATTGCTTGCGCGTCTCATCGGGCAAGCAACCGAGGCTCTTGGCACCTGGTTCGGCTCAGGTGTAGGCGCACTGCTCGGTGCGACTTTTGGTAACAGCGTAGAACTCATTATTGCTCTTTTGGCGTTACGCGCTGGCCTTTACAGTGTCGTTAAAGCGACTGTGATCGGTGGTATCATGGCGAATCTGCTTTTGACGCTTGGCGTTTGCATGATCGTAGCTGGATTCAAGACGAGCGTTCAAAAATTTAGCCGCGTTAAAGCTGGCGTCAACAGTGCCATGCTGTTCGTCGCCGTAATCGGGCTATCTGTGACAAGTATGTATGCGATGTTAAATCACGGTGTGCATCATGTACAAGCATTTAGCGTCGGTGTGGCGATTGTTCTTTTATTGGTCTATATCATGGGGTCTGTGTTTTCTCTGTTCACGCATCGCTCCTTTTTAACGCCTGACGTCAGTCCGGTTGAAAAGAGTAAGTGGTCAGCTCGCAAGGCTATGATTGTATTGATGCTCTCCACCGTCTTGGTGTCGTATTTCAGCGATGAGTTAGTCGGTACTGTGCATCCGCTGGCAGTACACTTGGGCTTGTCACAGGAATTTATCGGCTTGGTCTTTTTGCCGCTGATCGGCATCACGCCAGAACTGTTTATAGCTGTTTTACTAGCGCGTAGAAATCAGATGGATGGCAGCGTAGAGATTGCAGTCGGCTCCAGTTTGCAAATCGCGCTGTTCGTCGGCCCTGTGTTGGTGATCGCGGGCGCCTTTATGCACCAATTATTTACGCTAGTGTTCACGCCGACTGAGGCGATCGTGCTATTTTTATCGACTATCCTCATCAGTTTGGTATCGCTTGACGGCGAAACGCACTGGTTTGAAGGTATGATGGTACTATCGACATACGTAATTTTTGCGATGTTGTTTTTCTTTCAATAGTGGACATGATGAATTTTACCCGGAGGCCATGGTCTATGCAAAAGGTCAGGGATGGCGCTTCAAGAGTTCGCATGGTGCGCCTCGTTCTGGCGACTACACTGATCGTGGCAGGTGTAGCCACGCTGTATACATCGGGTGTTTGGCGCTTCATTCCGCGCGTGATATCGCAAAGCGGCGTGTATGGCATTCTGATCAGCTATGCGCTGGTCGTTTTGCAGACGGTGATTCCGTTTGTGCCATTCGCACTGCTGGCGGGCTTCAACGCCAGTATTCATGGATTTTGGATGGGGTATCTGAGCACGTGGGCGGGTGCATTTACTGGGTCCATGATTCTGTATTACCTGTCGTCAAGGTTGATGACCGTCTATTTTCGCCGTAAACTTGATGGGCTGCTGCTTTCTCACCCAAAGTTACTAGCGCTTGAAGAGAAGATTGTAAATAGCCGTGGCTTTTCCTCTTTTTTTGTGATCCTCATGCTTCGTATGCAGCCTTGGCTACCTGCCTCCATTATCGATATTACCTCAGGATTATCAAGGGTCCGCCTATCCGCATTTGTCGCAGCAACCATCCTTGGGCAAGGACCGATGGTAGCGCTGGAGTCTTACGTTGGACATCGCATCCTGCACTTTCAATCACATCAGCGGGAACTATTCTTTATTGCGGGAGGAAGCCTTCTGGTATTACTTCTATACTGGGCCATCCTGTATTGGCGCAAAGGATGGGTACATCGGTTACGCCGATAATCAGGGATCGCGTCATAAGAGTCTTTGCGAGGCATAGGATGGTACAAGGCATCCCAAGCCAGGTTAACCGTCGGGGGTTGTGTTGCATCGTGACAGAACTGAAGCAAATGCTGGAGATTCTGCTGGTTAATTTTGTGTTGTCTGGCGACAATGCACTCGTGATTGCAACGATAGCAAGCTCACTTGATGCCAAAAACAGGCGCAAGGCGATTTGGTACGGGACTATCATTTCGATCGTGATTCGCGCATGGCTTACATTGACGCTCGGAAAGTTTATGACGTTTCCCTTTTTGCAGGCCCTTGGCGGCCTATTTTTATCTTATTTGGCGCTGTCTCTGTTATTCAGTAAAAAGGTCGTTCAAACAAATGCCAGTGAGGCGTACAAAAACAAACGTACTGTTCGCTTGAGTTACGCGATCCTTTCTATTGCAACGGCAGACATCGTGATGAGCTTTGACAATGTGGTTGCTACG
>JAKACY010000079.1 GCA_021821025.1 Bacillota bacterium
CGCGGCAGATCGGAAATAAATCCGGATATATCCACGCGGCTGATTCGCCTTCCGTCTTCTGCGCGTACCTTTACAGCCGCTTCATCTGTGATACACCATTCCCTGCCATCGCCCGCGATATGGTTGTACACGCCGAGCATCACGGCTTGAAGCAGCGTGCTTTTGCCGTGAAACCCACCGCCGACGATGAGCGTAACGCCCGCTTTGATCCCCATGCCGGAAATCTCACGACCGCTTGGCAACGAAAACGTAACACGAAGCGACTCTGGCGATTGAAAGCTTTGTGCGACACCCTTATCCATCGGCAATTGGCTGATGCCGCTGCGTCTCGCTAAGATCGCACCGTCGCCGACAAATGCAACAAGGCCGCGCGAAGAAAGCGCGCGGCGTATAAAACACTGGTCGCAGTAAAGGATTACATGCGCAAAAAGCTCATCAAATGGAAACTCACTTCGCGAAAAAGCCTGCAGCAAAATAAACGGCAGATCCTCAAGAAACATCGTCTCGGCGTCTTTGGCTCGAATCTTCCTGCCATCAGCAGGAAGACCAACGGCCAGTCGCACCTCTATCGCAGTCGGAGAGACCACAACACTGCTACGTGCCAGCACCGCCTGTTGTGGCGTATCGATCAAGATTACCCCGCTGCGGCCACTACCCCTGCGCTTTCTCCCCAGCATCTCAAGCGCAAAAACAAGCCTTCTGGTCAAGAAGTCCTCGATGGCCATCCGTTTATCGACATCTTCAAACAAGGGGGCTACTTCCACATCATCATCAACAAAAACTGGAGAAATCGGTGTGGACACCGCACGTGCGGCAAAAGCACTTTCAAGGCCCAACACATCAGCGGGCAAAACGGCCCGAATTCGCGTAGGAGGGGCAAATGGATCAGCTTGAATATAGTCTACATACAACGTATAGGGGCCTATGTCGAATTCTCCCTTAAGCTCCCTATAACCCATGTAAGGCTTACCGTCCAATGTTCTTAGGATGCGTACAAATTGTGAACGACTGGCCACTCGCATCTCTCCTAGCACTAAATTCAGGATACGCAAAGGTTAATCAGATTGCGTTCGCGCCCGTTCCAACACTTCATTCAAATAATTTAATAAATCATGCCGCATATCATCGCGCGTCAAAGCAAGACCGATGGTCGCCTTTAAGTACCCCATCTTATCGCCGATATCAAAACGCGACCCATCGATGCGACAAGCGTGAAGGCCCTCGCTCAACATCTGGCTACGAAGCGCATCAGTCAATTGAATCTCGCCTTGGCGCCCCGGCGCAGTTGCTGCAATATGAGAGAAAATACTTGGTTCAATCACGTACCTTCCAACGATCGCAAGATTGGATGGAGCTTCATGGACAAACGGTTTTTCGACCATGTCAGACACCTCATAATCTCGCCCATCAGATGATAAACCTGCGATGATGCCATAACTAGACACGTGCTCTTTGGGTACCGGCTGCACACCGATAACGGACATCTGGCATGATTCATGAAGTTGTAATAACTGTGACAAAGCAGGAACATCCGAGTGGATGATGTCATCTCCGAGCAGTACAGCGAAAGGCTCATTACCGACAAAAGATCTTGCCATGTATACGGCATGTCCTAAGCCTCTTAACTCTGGCTGCCTGATATAATGAATATTCGCTAACTTTGAGATGCGCTGCACCTCTTCTAACGTCGAACGCTTTTCGTGCTCAGCCAAATGCATCTCAAGCTCCATCGAGCGATCAAAATGATCCTCGATAGCGCGCTTAAACCGACCTGTCACGATCAGGATGTCCTCGATGCCGGACGCGACCGCCTCTTCCACGATGTATTGGATGGCCGGTTTGTCCACAAGCGGCAACATTTCCTTTGGCTGTGCTTTCGTGGCAGGCAAAAAGCGTGTCCCCATACCCGCTGCTGGGATGACTGCTTTACGCACTTTGGTATTCATGTTCGTCCTCTTCCCCCACACAACCAATCAAAACTGGTCTAGTCGTTCCAAACACGATGAACGTTATAATGCATCTTCTTCAGATATGCCTGTTCGAGATCGATATCCGTGTAATTCGCCAACTTAACGATATATGCCAGGCAATCAGCCAATTCCTCTTCTAAATGATCCCGAGCCGTCACCAACTTATCTTCCAAGCCCAAATCATTTTGTGCATGATCAAAGCGTCTAACCTCTTTTGCCACCTCCCCAACTTCTTCCATCAAAAGCATCATATTCAAGGGCAAATCGCTCGAAAAGCCTTTCTCTAGATCCAACCAACGGTGAAATTCTTGACAGTCACGCAAGGTTGGATGATCCTTTAACATGCCACACTCACTCCTATGCAAGACCATGCAATATCCTACCTATCATGGTAACATATATAGGGAATTCTTTCATGGGCAAAGGAGGCTATTTTATGCCAAAAAAATTACTGAGTGAAATGTCGCGTGAAGAACTCGTCACGGAGATGGTGTGGTGTCAAGACGAAGGAAAGAAAGTCCTCGAAGATGGCCTGACGAATCAGTACCAGGTGCTTGAACAGCGGTATTCTTTAGCAAAATCCTATTTGATGGATCCAAATGATATTGACCTTCATGCGACATATGGGCTTCAGAATAACACGAACCTGTTTATCGTAAATCACCTGCGTGGGGTATTCGCATATGGAAAAGTTCTGGGCGAGGCGGAGGAGCGGGGATACCCAATCGGGATGTTAGTACCGTTAAACTTTGAATCTAAATAAATACGCCTACGATCTCAATCATCTACCAGCACTTCCGCCAAAGCACTCCACACGGCATGAGTCGGCAGTTGCTGATGCATGTCCTGAATGTGATCTACAAATTTTGAAAATGCAATTTCATCCCACTCGACGTTAATCACGAGTGTATCATTTTGCGCGGATGCCCGGATAAGAATATGAGTGGGTGCTAATCTAAAGACTTGGCACTGATCTGCGGGAACGAGTAGGTCGACGCCCCGACCGCGTTCCCGCAGCCCGATGACCATATGAGGTTGTCCCGCATAAGGTGCAGCCGCAAAGCGCATCGACAAAGACTCAAGGCCGCTTCGCAAATATTCATCGATAAAATGCGCTGCTCCTGGTGCCGTCAAAATCAGGCGATCCTCATCAGAACTGATCTCAAGTTGTGCCGGTATGTGCATGTCATAGCCCTTCCTCTTCCAATTCTGTCCATTATCAAGTATACCACAAACGCCCTCGCAAATTCCCATGCTACTTCGACCAGATATCATCGTACCTTTGTCGTAGGTAGAAGCTTTGCCCCCTCGATGCGCCGTATGGGATGCCAAGTGTCGGAATTAGACGGATCAAACGCCTCAAGAAAAGCGATCACTTCTTTGGTGATCGGAGTTGGAGTAGACGCGCCCGCAGTCACCGCAACCGTATCAATGTCAACGAGCCACTGACGTTCGATTTGTGCAACATCCGACACGCGATAAGCGGGAACACCTGCGATTTCCTGGGCCACCTGTGCAAGCCGCCCTGAGTTATTGCTGCGCGGATCCCCTACCACAATACAAAGTTGCGCCTCTTTACTCTGCTCTGCCACCGCATCTTGGCGAATTTGCGTGGCATTGCAAATCTCGTTAAAAACTTCTGCACTAGGAAAGCGAGCGATTACACGCTGGACCAAATCCTTGGTGTCCCATTGACTCATCGTCGTTTGATTTGTCACGATTATCTTGGCGGTCTCACCCGGCGGTGTGCCACGCATACCCAAGTTACCTGGTAATCTGTCCACGTCATCTGGCGTTGCGATTAGATATACATTAGAAGGTGATACCCCAATCGCGCCTTCTGGCTCAGGATGCCCTGGCTTCCCGATATACACGACGTCGTATCCTTTGCCTACCTTTTCTTCGATCAGCGCGTGCGTGCGCATCACGTCGGGGCAAGTCGCATCAATAACGGTTAACCCCTTTTCTCGCGCTCTTTCTCTGACAGCGGGCGAAATCCCATGCGCCGTAAAAATCACAGTCCCGCGGTCAACCTGTTCAAGAATCTCGAGACGGTTCGGCCCATCGAGCGTGATCACACCGAGCTTTTCAAATGCATCTACAACGTACTGGTTATGCACAATCATTCCCAATATATAAATCGGATGTGGCAAATCTATTCGCTCAGCCGCTCTAGTTGCGAGGGTTACAGCGTCCACCACACCGTAACAGTACCCCCGCGGCGCAATTTTAATCACATTCACTGTCGCTCTCTCTCCCCCTGAAACAAAACCACCATCGTCGTGCCTTGCCCAAGTTCGCTTTGCGCATAAATCATACCGCCATGTGCCTGTACAATAGCCTGCACGATGGAGAGCCCGAGTCCCGCCCCGCCTGGATTTCGCTCTCGAGCTTCCGAAGCCCTGTAGAATCGATCAAAAATGCGTTCGAGGCTTTCTTTATCAATTCCTGCACCATTATCCTGAACTGAGAGGAATGGGGATCCCTCTGAATTGGTAGACACGGTCACCACAATCTTTCCAATCTGCGGTTGCGTGTGCTGAATGGCATTCATCACGAGATTATAAACGATCTGTCCTATCATCGTTGCATCTGCGTACACGCGCGTGGGTACAAGATCGTATGACAGTTGACGATCAGTCGCCAGCATGTCAAGTTGCGCCTGCATGTTTACAATCACATGCGATAGGTCGATATCCTTAAGTTGAGGTGAAATACCCTCATCCAAGCGAGCCAGTTGTAACAAATCCTTTACGAGAGACTCCAATCTTCCTGTCTCGCGTTGCATGGTTAAAAGCGCCTTTTGCATATCATCAAGTCTCGACGTATCTGGCAAAGTAAGATGAATCGTGGCGCTAGGTAAAAAGTCCGAATCCCGCGCTTCTGCATATAAGAATTCCATCTCGGTCTTATACGTATCAAAACGTCTCAATAGCACCTCTGTAAAACCGCGAATAGCAGTAAGAGGCGTCCGCAATTCATGTGAAGCAGCCGCGACGAATTGTTTCATGCGCTTTGAAGCCAACCGTTCATTCTCCACGGATTGCGCTAGTTGATCCAGTGCATCGTTCATCACTTCGGCCAGCCGAACTGTTTCCGAAGGTCCCATTACGGGCAGTCGCTCCTGAAAGGCGCCTGCACGAATTTTTAACGCCGCTTCAATCAAGCGGTAGAGTGGCTTGAGAGGAACTCTCACGACCGGAGTCAGCAAAAGCGCTGCAAAAATGAGCACGAAGGCGCTGATCGCGAAAAACTGTAAGGCCTTCTGCCAAATAATCGGATACAACAGCGACTGATCATACCCCAGCTCAACGTACCCAATCGTCGTGCTACTTGAACGGATGGCCGCAAAAAGAAGAATCTGACCTTTTAGCTCCATCTGACTCGCGTCGATAGCGGAACTTAAGGGAGCGATGTGCGATAATTGCGCCATTGCGGCGAATTGTGGAGTAAAGTTGATTAAATGAACCGGATCATAGCGCGAGTGACGCTCTCCGATCGCATGCAGATGCGCATCATACATGCGCACATTCATTCCGCGAACGCTCAGCGACTCTAATAGACTGGGAACAAGTTTAGAAAAATCTTTATCATTCATATGCGCAAGAATCTCTGGCTCAGGCAATGCATCGCGCAAAGCAAACGTCAAACTGCTTTCACCCGCTAAGGATAAGGCGCTGCGGATCGACTGCAACTGAATGATCCCAACCAGAATAAGCAGGACAGCGACCACCATCAGGTAGCGCATAAATAGTGCGCGCGTGAGTGTGTTGGTCCGGCGTGAAAAACTGATTTTATTGAAGATCGACACGATATCCGACTCCGCGCACCGTGCGGATTAATTGCCTTTTGGTATCCCCCAGCTTGTGGCGCAGGTAGCGAATATACACTTCCAAAATATTGTCCTCGCCAGCAAACTCCTCTCCCCAGACCCGTGCCATGATATGTTCACGCGTCAGTGCCACACCAGGCGACTCTAGTAGGGTTTCAAGCAGAGAATATTCCGTCCGAGACAAAGCCAGGGCCACACCCTCATAACGGATCAAGTGCTGAGACTTGTCAATCTCGAACTTACCAGCGCGAGCCACTGCAGACAACTCTGGAAACTGGTTGCGAAATCGTGCTTCGATACGCGCCTTCAATTCCGCGAAAGCAAACGGTTTTACTACGTAGTCGTCTGCTCCTGTGACTAGACCTTTCACGCGTTCGTCCACATCATCTCGTGCTGTCAGCATGATGACAGCCACACGAGCCCTCTGTAACATGAGTCGGCACACTTCGTACCCGTCCATTCCTGGCAACATGATATCCAGAAGCACCACATGCGGACGAAATTCTTCTAGCATGCGCAGCGCCTCTTCACCGTCTTTCGCTGTCATGACATCATAGCCTTCATCTCGTAGCCCAAATAACAAAAAGTCACGAATGCCTTCCTCGTCATCGACAATCAAAATACGGCCTGGGCGCGAATGGGTAAGATCCACACCTGAACGGCGCGGATCCACCCCCGCCCGGGATGTGCTTTTTGTCGGTACGATCATACGGGTGTCGTTCAAGATGTTTCCCTCCATGACCAAAGAAAGTATAATAGGGTGGTGTTAGTTACAAAGCTGAGACTACAGAGCTATATTTCAAACATACTTGTTATCGTAAAACAAAGCAACAGTAATATCAGAGATAGACTTTCAGGATAGGAAGATTCCCATGGTGCAGACGTTCCAAAGGCCACCCCACAAAAAAAATTCTCGTCAAAAACAACAACCCAGGCAGCAGCAACATGGTAAAACCAGTTACAGCAGCCAAGCACACCGGACTGCTACGCCCTCACATCATAAACCTCTTACGCAAAGGGCGAAGCCCCCCGCTAAAAAACGTGCCGGATCGATGGCAAAAAGAAAGCCAGCCTCACTTTACAAAAAACGCTTGCGTAAGATTAAGTGGAGCCGCTTATTTTTTACTGCCGTCGCAGCTACAGCCCTCGGATATCTAAGTAGCTGGTTGATCACGGTGGGGGTACCAAAGGCTTTTGTCCAACTGCGTAGTTCAATTTTTCAGATCACACAGACGAACGCCATACTTCCTTATGGAAATAAAGCTTATGATGACTTATCATCCCAAATTGGTACATATTTAAAAACGCAACCTGGAGTTTTTAGTGTTTCAGGTATTGATCTGACAACAAGCTCCTCTTTTGGGCACAACCCTAATATCGAGTATAGTGCCGGCCAGACCATAGCGTTACCGGTTACGATGGCATTATACAGCGATATTGCGGCCCACCTTATTAGCCCAAGAACTGAAGTTACGCTCAAGTCGTCCGATGAAGAGCCAGGACCTGGATTTGTCGGAGGCATGCCAGTTGGTACACGGTTTACAGTGGCACAATTAGCGAAAGCTGCACTCGTAGACGGCGATGTAGTCGCGACCAATATGTTGATCAGAAAACTTGGCGTTGACCAAATCAACAGCTTCATCACAGGAACCGGTAGCACTGATGTATTATCTCTACCCTATCTTACTACTTCGTATAATTTAACCCTATACCTGGCTTACTTACATACGATGGCAACTGCGCATCCTCGATCGATCGCGCCTTTGATGGCGGATCTTTTGCAAGTGCCTGCCGAAGGCCGCATCAAAAGCGCCATCACAGCAGGGCAGACAGTGTACCATGTTTTAGGAGATTGGCCGAAGGAATTTCATGATGCTGCCATCATCGATACGAGTGGTCATCCTGTGGTTTTAGCGATTTGTAGCGACGGCGTAACAGCCGCCGTCGCCGCACGAGTTGAAACGCACATTGCACGCATGGTAGATCAGTTCGAAGTCCATGGAGTGACAACGCCCTAAGCGCGCATTTTGTGTACGAGATCCCGTTTTAATTCCCACAGTTGCAAAGAAAGATCGACATGATAGACATGAGGATTTTTAGGCCGAAGCGTTTCTTGCGCAATCGTTTGCAATTCCGCTTGTACGAGGTCGCGGATAGCCTCAACCGATGGCAACTCGTATACCAGTTGCCCATCTATAAATATTGGTACTAACAGCTCGCGAACCGTATAATCTGTAACCACCTTTTGCTTATAAGTATGAATAGGATCGAATAACGTCAAGCCTTCTCCACTTGGTAACGGCTCATCTTCCAACATGATCAAATCAGCGCTAGCCATGCCATCCACATAGAGCCTGATCACTTTTTTCTTTCCTGGATTTGTAACCTTCGATGGATTCTCGGACACCTTGATACGCGGCTCATAGTACCCATCACGGTATTCGGCAGATAACTTATATACACCACCTAAGGCCGGACAATCTTTCGCTGTGATCAGGGCTGTTCCAACGCCCCAAGCGTCGATTGGCGCCCCTTGCAATATCAGGTCCCTGATCGTTTCCTCGTCCAAGTCATCCGAGACGATGATCTTTGTTCCCGGAAAACCCGCTCGATCCAGGCGCTTTCTCGCCTCTTTCGATAGGTATGCTAAATCCCCAGAGTCAATCCGGATTCCGGCGAGCTCGAATCCTTTTTCGCGCAGTTCTCGGCCTACTTGTATCGCATGCAAAACACCAGAATGCAACACGTCGTACGTGTCGACCAACAAGACCGTGTTGGCGGGGTATGCAGCGGCGTAAGCCCGAAATGCATCAAGCTCTGATGGGAAGCTCTGTACCCAGCTATGCGCTTGCGTTCCTGACACCGGAATGCCAAAATTATGGCCTGCTGCGACATTGCTTGTACTCGAGCAGCCGCCTATATAGGATGCCCTCGCACCAAAAATTGCTGCATCAGCATTTTGTGCCCGCCGCAGTCCAAATTCACTTACCGCATGTGCTTCATCGATCACGGCGCCCCTTGCAGCATGTGTAATTCTTGCGGCTTTTGTCGCGATTAAGCTTTGATGATTGATAAATGACAGCAATGCGGATTCGACCAACTGGGCCTGAAAAATGGGACCCTCAACTCGCAGCAAAGGCTCATGCGGAAACACCAGTGTCCCTTCCGGAATGGCATAAACCGTTCCCGTGAATCGAAAGTCTTCCAGATGGCGAAGAAATCCCTCGTCAAACAAACCTAGGTTGCGTAGATACGCGATTTCACCATCATCAAATGATAAAGAATGCAAATATACGATGGCCTGCTCCAAACCAGCGCAAACCACATAACCGTTGTCACATGGATTTGATCGATAAAACAAGTCGAACACGACACGCTTGTCCATCTGACCCGCTTTATAATAGCCATACATCATCGTTAATTGGTACAGATCCGTCAACAGACCCTCTCGTCGATTACTGTAAATCGGGAGTGATGACACTGCTGAAAATGCAGATTCAACTCGGTTTTGCATATGGATATATGATTCTCCTGTTCATTTACTCTGGACGAAAGGGCAAGGTTCAAGGACTAAGCGGCGTATCTAAATCAAGGTCACGCAACAGGGCCTCATGGATCCTACCGTTTGTAGCAGCAATGTGACGCGTAAAAAGGTCGTAAGGCGCGTTATCCGCATCGGTCACTTTACCACCGGCTACTTGCACCAATACTGCACCTGCACAAAGATCCCAGGCATTTAAGTCGTTTTCCCAAAATCCATCCAGCCTACCAGCGGCAACGTAAGCCAGATGAATGGCAGCGGATCCGAGCGCCCGCACATTTCTCACATGATGTCCAAAGCGCATAATCTGCTGAGCATTTTTCCCTCGATACGCACCAGTTGGAAAACCGCTCGCGAGAATCGCACTGCTCAAATCCGGTTCAGGTGATACCTTCATCGGCTGGCCGTTACAAGTCGCCTCTCCGCCATCGTACGCCGAGAAGATCTCATCGCGCATCGGATCATAGATCACACCAACGACGGCCCGGCCTTCAACCACCAGCCCGATCGACACCGTGCACGCTGGAATACCTCTGATAAAATTCAGCGTACCGTCGATGGGATCAACCACCCAGAGCAGAGTTTGATCTGCCTCTTGCGCCGCGCGCGTCGCCGCTTCAGGCCCTGGCGCCACAGATTCTTCCCCTAAAAAAGTGCTATCTGGGAACGCTTCATGCAACACACGGTAAATCGCTTCTTGACACGCCTTGTCGACTTCCGTTACGAGATCGTGTGGTGAAGACTTTTCTAACGTCTGTGCAGGACGACCAATCCACTCTCTGATGAGTTCTCCGGCTACGCGAGCTGCACGCTCTGCAACACCTTGTGCTTCCCGTAAATCGATTTCCATAGTCCACATCCCTAAATATCGACGTAGTCGTATATTTTTTCCCCTAAATATCGACGTAAAATAGATCGGCTCTCCTGCCACACATGACAAGCACATATGGGGCAGGAGAGTTAATTGATGATTCGACAAATTTCAACACACG
>JAKACY010000080.1 GCA_021821025.1 Bacillota bacterium
TGTGGAGCGTTTCGTTAATGAAAACGATAGGCGCAGCGTTTATATCCGATTGACGCAAGAAGGATTGCGGGTTTTGAATGATTTGACGGTCAGGCATCAGGCTGAATTGTATCGTTTAGGCGTATCGCATCGCAACTTTATTTTTAAGGACATGTCAGAAATTCCTGCGCCCACAAAGGACAGCTACAAGCAAATTGGGGGAGAGTGCAAAGATGCAGATAGGTATTCGATTTCTGGCTGTACCACACGAGACAAGAGGGATCCCGCGGCACATGGACCTGACTGTCGGCCATGACGGCGCGACTGTAGCAGATGTGAAGCGTGAACTCGTGGCGTCCTGGCCAGCGCTCGCGCAGGTGTTAGATCGCTTATACGTGATATGCAATGAGTCGTATGCAGCACCGGATACCGCGCTATCAGAGGGCGATGAACTGCTTGTTTTGCCACTTCCACGTGAGGATGATACCTTGCGAGAGGTAATGCTGGCAGACGTCAATCTATCACCAACATTGGGCGCGGTTGCAATCGTCAAAGAACCGCTATCTGCGGCAAAGATGTACGATCTTGTCACCGATCCATTATCAGGGGCGGTGGTACTTTTCTCTGGAACGGTACGAGAGATGACGAAAGGGCGCCAGACGCTATTTCTTGAATATGAAGCGTATGAAGAGATGGCCCTCGCCAAGATGCAGGAGATCATCGAACGTTGTAAGCAGAAGTGGCCTATCAATAAAATGGCGATGTGGCATCGCATCGGTCATCTTGATATATCGGAAATCAGCGTGCTGATCGGCATCTCCACAGCGCACCGTACGGATGCATACGCTGCTTCACGTTATGCCATCGACACGCTTAAACAGATCGTACCGATCTGGAAGAAGGAGTTTTATCAAGATGGAGAGGTGCAGTGGGGCGAACCGAACGAACCCTGGGCCCCTATCCCATACAGGTAAACAGGTAAGGATGCGTATAGTTTGACTACGCCATGTGATATTCCATGACCCTCACCATCGCAGGAACATCTTCACGTAGAAAGACGGGATACCTGCTGTGCATCACGGTGAGTGGGGGCCTTGGCACCACGAAACCTAAGACTTTGCCTTGAAAGGTAGCATGCACCATGTAGTCCGGTATCGTATAAGGCATACCTAATCCAGGGTCTGAAAGCAAGACCCACTTTGCGATGGGAGCGTCTTTATACCCCTCTACGAGGATGACATCCACACCAGCCACCCGTTTTAAAAGGTCCGCCAGGCTCGGCTCTTTTGGTTCATGGCGCTCGATTGCAGTATGTCCATCCGGACTTGCGATTACGGTGCAGATGGCGCCAGCTTTTGCGTGACTCGCGGTATCGGTGTGATCCGGGTGGGCAAAAAAACCATGCGCGTCGTGTTTGATCGTCGCTACGCGTTTTCCCTTTTGGCTCATTTCACGAATGAACTGGGAGATGAGTGTAGTTTTTCCTGTATTTTTATAACCGGCGATGCCAAAAACGAAAGGGGACAACACCCTTGCGTCGCTCACGATAACATGCCCCCATGTCCTAGCGCGGCGATGTCAGCCGCAGTAGGCCGGACACCAGCCATAATCTGCGGTAGCAGCAAGTCAAATGCTGTAAATGGATCGTAGATCACACCGCCGGGTAATCCCATCAAAACCACAGGGCCTGCGTACGCCAGCATGGTCATTGAACCCGGAAGAATAGGCATACCGTATGAAACGACATGGTCAGCAACTGTTTTAATCGCGGCTGGACTGCGATCATCGGGATCGACCGACATCCCCCCGGTCACTAGGACCAAATCAGCGCCCCGATCTATAAATGACCGAATCGCTGCTACAATATCTTCTTGGTTATCGTTCACGATCGTTTGCGACAGGACGAGCACTTTCTCATATTGTGCGAGTTTTTCGGTCACGACTGGTCCAAAGCGATCTTGGATTCGGCCATAAAACACTTCGCTCCCAGTGGTTACGATTCCTACAGACATCTTGCGAAAGGGTTTAATCTCAATCAGCGGTGCAGGCTGTGCAATGGCTTTAAAAGTAGTCAGCTTCTCTTCCTGCGCGATCAATGGGATGACGCGAAGCCCAGCGACCTTGTCACTTTGCTTGACATAGGTATGCGTGCGTTTTGTGACCACCATGAGTTCGCCGATTTGATTGAGTGTGGCTAACCGGGCGGTGTCGATCGTCAGCAGTCCGGCATGGGCTGCCTTTACGATAACCTTGCCCTCATGGGGATCTGTAAACATCAGGCTTTCGTGTTTGAGCACCTCTGCCATGCGAAGCGCGGCGTCATCTTCATGTACTTCCCCTAGCTCCAACTTCAGGACATAGATGCGCTCTTTGCCGATCTTCAACAATTCGGGTATGTCCGCCCCAGATATGATGTGCCCTTTATGAAATATCGTACCTTTGAATTCATGCGCAACGATCTTTGTCAAGTCATGCGCCAGTACCATCCCAACGGCGTCTTCTACCCGCACCTCGTATTTCACCTTATGAGTCTCCCTTTTGTTCTGATATCAAACTGCTGATGCGGGAAAAGTCGTCAGGTGTGTTCATCATCCGAAAACTTTCTCCCGCGGGATCGTAGGCATGCCACTCGATCTCATGAACATACTCCACTCGAATTTTTGATAATAATGTGCGCACCTTGCGATCGCCTTGCGCTAGCATATCTGACACTACAGGTAGCACTGACTTGTTGTATAGGGCAAGCAGTGGATAAACTTGTCCATCTAAAACGCAAACGATGGCATCTGCATGATCTTCTACCATCTGTTTTTTAGCGATCAAATACTGAAGCAAAGGCAGTTTGAGAGATGGTGTATCGACAGCGAGACACAGCGACCAATCGTATTTGCAGTGTGTCAACCCACTCTCAAGTCCGGCCAGTGGTCCGTCCCCTTCGTGATAGTCATATGTGACCTGTGCGTGCTTGAGAGAAATTTTAGCCTGATCTGACCGCCGAACGATCCATACATCGTGTGTCAGTGTGTATAGCCTTTGTGTGATGATATCTGCGATCGTGCGATGATTAATCTTAAGGAGGGCCTTGTCTGAACCCATGCGCCGACTGTAGCCTCCGGCCAAAACGATCGCGCTTGTGCTCGTGCCTTTCGCGCTACTGGTTGACCCATTCGGATCCGCTGAGCGGCCGCATAGCCCTCTTGTGTCTGGTACCCCCAGGCATCCTCGTTGTCTATCTCTAAAGGGCAAGGTCGTTCATCTCTCGTCTGTCAAATTGGGTTCTCAGGACGCTATCCCGGATTATCGGTGAGCCGTATAATCATCGCCTGTTTGGTGGCGCGAAGCGCCATGGAAGTCTATCCACATCGTACTTTATGATAAGTAATCGTTTTGCAGGATGCAACAACGATTGTACAGACTGCTTTGCAAAGTCGTATACTATATTGCAACATGGTTTTGTTTAATGTGGGGGTTTTTTATGGATCGTCTAATCTCTTTATCTGAGGCCGTGTCGCGACTAGACAACGCAGTTGCGCCCATGCCGACGATGGAGATCGGTGTTTTACAGTCCTATGGCAGAGTTTTGGCGAAAGATGTTGTTGCACGATTTGATATGCCGCCTTTTCCCCGTGCCATGTTGGACGGTTTTGCGGTCATAGCTGACGATACGCGATCAGCGTCCAGGGAGCACCCTGTTCGATTACAGATCGCCGCCACCATACCTGCAGGTCAAGATCCAGATGGTCAGTGTAAGCCCGGAACCGCGTATCGAACCATGACAGGGGCACCGATCGCGCCAGGAGCGGACGCGATCGTTCGTCTGGAGCACGCACAAGAAGTGCGGGTGGATGGTAAGCGGTATGTGGATGTATTTAGGGAGGTTCAGCCCGGTGAGGCGATACAGCCTCAGGGTCATGATATGTTAAAGGAAAGTTCCATGCTCGAAGCAGGGACACGAATCGGCCCGGTTGACATGGGGACCCTGGCGATGCATGGCTATCAGGTGGTATCTGTTCACGATGTGCCACGCGTTGCAATCGTAGCGACTGGCAGTGAACTGGTTCACGCAGATGAGCCTCTTACATATGGAAAGCTATACGACTCTAACACTGCTTTATTGGCTGGAATTCTCTCGGCTGTTGGCATACCTCATGTGGGGCTTGTGCCCGTATCGGATGATCCCGCGCACCTTGCGAAGCGATTTTCTGAAGCGTTAAATGATTGCGATCTACTGGTTACAACGGGTGGCGTATCAGTTGGAGACTACGATCTGGTCCCATCTGTACTTGAGTCGTTGGGCGTGCGACGCATCTTTTGGGGCGTGCGCATGCGCCCAGGCACCCCCGTGTATGCGGGACTCTACGACGGGAAGGTGGTTCTTGCCTTATCTGGCAATCCTGCTGCGGCTTACGTCAATGCACATGTGTTTTTATTGCCAGTTCTCGCCCGGATGATGGGAAAAGGCAACGAACGCCTTCCAAAGGTTGTGTCAGCGCGGATGAGGCACTGGCCCAACAAACGAAGAGCGAATCTTACGCGCTTTTTACGCGGACGCCTGGTGGTGGACGGGGCCGAGTTGTGGATCGACTTGCATCCTGAGCAGTCATCGGGTAGCTTAGGCAGCTTTTTAGGCATGACTGGTCTCGCGCAGATCGAACCGGAGGCAGATCTGACCGATGGCACACTGGTTCCCGTTTATTTGACGGTGGGATCTATCTAAGTGCATGACCGTGCCATGAGATGTGGTGAAAGCGGGTATGAAACAAAGGAGGTGGCCATTTGTCCAGCGAAGAGTGGGGGAAAGTGGCGATCGTGACGGTCAGCGATAGCGCATACAACAAGGTGCGCGTGGATCGATCCGGCCCAGTGCTCGTCAGTGCGGTCATTAACTACGGATATGATGTGGTACGCCAAATGATCGTGGCGGATGAAAAGAGCATGATCGAATCGGCGCTGATCGAGCTTTGTGAGCAAGACATTCCACTTTTGCTGACAACAGGCGGGACCGGGCTAAGCCAGCGCGACGTAACGCCGGAGGCAACAACAGCGGTCATGGATCGTCCCGTTCCGGGGATGGCAGAGCAGATGCGTAGACAAGGAATGGCGCACACGCCTTTGGCTTTATTATCGCGTGCCGTAGCGGGCATTCGTAATCGTACGTTGATCGTAAACTTGCCGGGAAGTCCAAAAGGGGCAGTGGAATCATTTGAATCGCTGGTGGACATCTTGCCACATGCCCTGAAGGTCTTGCGTGAACCCTTTTTCCATCACGATGGAGACAAAAAGCAAGACGACACTGCCCTGTAGTTTGAAACGAAAGAGACTGTACCAAGGATGGGGGAGAAGACGATGGCTGAACAGTTTCATTCGATTGAGCCCAGTCTGTTAGCATTTATCGAAAAACAACACATGTTTTTTGTCGCTACTGCACCGGACTCACTGAAGGGTCACATCAATCTATCACCCAAAGGGTATGATACATTCCGCATACTAAGTCCGAACGAAGTTATGTATCTGGATCTGACTGGAAGTGGCAATGAAACCAGCACACACATTGCTGAAAACGGCAGGATCACCTTCATGTTCTGCTCTTTTGATCGATCACCATTGATCATGAAGCTTTATGGGCGCGGTGAAGTAATTTTGCCCACTTCAGAGAGGTTTGAAGAACTGATGTCACGCTTTGATCCCATGGCTGGGGTGCGGCAGATTATCCGTGCAGATATTCACCTTGTGGTCACGTCGTGCGGGTATGGCGTCCCTCTTTATGATTTTGTCGCAAAGCGAGAAACGATGGATCGGTGGGCGCTTCAAAAGGGTGTGGATGGGATCGCCGAATTTCAGCGCACATATAACTCGACGTCGATCGATGGGCAGCCGACTCCCTTGGGTCGCTCTTTTTAATAGAGTTTCCTGAACCTGCGCAATCACAAACACATATTGGTATCCAATATGCATGTCAGCTTGGTCAACCAGACGCTGACATGTTTTTTGTTACGTGTCATCACATGCCATGATTGACTTGACAATTTTTAGATCTGGAAAATATAATTTCCGTGTGTAAATCATATTATACGATGTGTGAGAGAATGGTGCGTGATGCTAGTCAATCGAGTTCAAGACTTGCGCGTGTCTCGTGGCATGTCAAGAATGGATCTAGCTGAGAAAATCGGTGTGACACGGCAATCTGTTCGGCTCATCGAAATGAATCAGATGATACCGAGCGCACTCGTAGCGCTGCGCCTGGCGCGAACTTTCCACGTGTCAGTCGAGGATCTTTTTTGTGAAGTCAGCGACTTGCAACAAGAAGTGTTCCAAAGTTGGCCCCAAGATGATCTTCAGGTTGGGGACCGTGTCATCCTCGCCGATGTGGGTGGGCGGATGGTGGTCAGACCCGCTTTGGCGCAAACGACTCGAATTCATGTCGCGCCCTATGTTGCAACCGTTGATAAACGGTTGTCTGGCGTGCAAATTCGTGTCAAGGTTTCACCGGGCACAGAGATTCGTACGTCGTTTGTAATTGCTGGATGCGATCTCGGATTGGGGGTTCTAGCCGAGCATTTGCAACGTTCAAGTCCCTCACTCCATGAAAACGTGATGTGGCTGAATATTGACAACGCCCGGGCGACGCAACAGTTGTCGGATCAAGTCGTGCACATCGCAGCAGTACATGTGCCTGATACGGCGAGTGAGAAAAGTGCTTCTAACACGCATATCACACGTGTTCACTTTGCAGATTGGCAAGTCGGTTTCATAGTCCAGCATGGGAATCCCAAGGGATTTTCAAGCGTCGATGACCTTTCAGGCGGTCGATTGCGCATGGTTAATCGACCTGCTGGGTCTGGTGTACGCAAGCTGATAGAGCGCCTTCTTGGCGAAGCTCAGATGGATCCTAGTGAAATCCCTCAGTACACATGGGAAGTGGCCGGCCACCAGCAGGTGGCGGAGGCAGTGGCAAGCGGTATTGCGGATGTCGGTGTTGGCATCGCCAGTGCGGCTGCGATGTACCACTTGGACTTTATACCGATTCAAAACGAACGATGTGAGCTTTGGATTCCGAATCAGATTCTGGATACCCCCGATGTGAAGCGCGCTTTAGAACTGCTGCAGTCGGATGTGTTTCGGTGGGATCTTGAGCGTTTTGGCCCGTGTAATGTGTTAAGGACCGGGCAGATCATAAAGGGGGAGTCGTGATGGTAAAGGGATTGACCAGCCTGGGGTTGGTTCTTTCCAGCGCTTTATTTGTGACTGGATGCAGTGCGCAAACGGGGGCTGTGTCACCAAAACAGACGGCGTCCGCAGTCAGGCAGCAGGTAAATATCGCTTATGCCGGATCCTTGCAAGTGGTTAACGATGTGTTTGTTTCACCTGCATTTACCAAGGCGACGGGCGTACAATACGAAGGGCGAGGCGGTGGATCATTTGGTGTCGCCCATCTGATTGCCAGTGGGGAAATTACGCCGAATGTCTTTGAGAGCATCGGCACAGCGCCATTTACTCAGATGGGGACTAAAAGGCCCAAGTGGGCGATTGGCTTCGCAAGCTCACCTCTGGTAGTCGCTTACTCGCCAAACAGCCCGTATGCGCCAAAGCTAAAGGAAATCGCGCAAGGCAAGTTGCCTCTTCGAGACCTGTTTACATTGATGCAGCAACCAGGATTTCATCTAGGCCGAACCAATCCAGATACAGACCCACAAGGCCAAGCATTTATACTCATGATGCATCTGGCACAACAGCAGCTTCATCTGAAAAATGGCGTGGTAGACAAGGTCCTTGGAGCCGACATCAACCCTAAACAGATTTTTGCTGAAGAGGCGATCTTGTCGCGCTTGCAGTCAGGTCAGTTAGATGCAACCAGCGCATTTTTGCCTGAAGCCATCCAGTACCATGTGCCGTACATCAAACTTCCGGCGACGATGAACATGGGCGATCCCGCGTATCAATCGATCTACAGCAAAGCCCGCATGCGCGTGAATGGAAAGACCGTCAGCGGCAGCCCGATCGAAGTTTACGTGGCGACCGTACCTGGCAATCCGGATCAGGCGGCTGGGGAGAAG
Organism: Bacillota bacterium; assembly: GCA_021821025.1. GTDB lineage: Bacteria > Bacillota > Bacilli > Alicyclobacillales > SLC66 > JAKACY01. Next base: position 8,034 of record JAKACY010000080.1, read on the forward strand.
TTTGTTTCATTTCTTCTCTCAAAGCAGGGCAGAGACATTTACAAGAAAAACGGCTATATTTTGACTAAGATACTTACGTGGGGCAAGAAGTCGGCCATTCCGTCTTCTATTCGTTACCAAGGTTAGAGGTCACCTTATGCGCAAACCCTACTTTACGCCATCCCTGGCTGTCTTGGCGGGATGGCTTTCTACTGCGTTTTTGCTCATCCCATTTATCTCGCTGCTGTTACAAGTGTCTTGGCCTAGTGTGTGGCGCGTTTGGGTGACAAGCGGTGGATCCCCACTTGTCACATCGCTGTGGTGCACCGCCATCAGCATGGCCGTCATTTTGTTTATAGGAACGCCTCTGGGCTATTATCTCGCACATGGTCAAGGCAGAGCTTGGATTATCATCGAATTCTTGCTGCTGATCCCGCTGTTGATGCCACCTCTTGTGATCGGTTTGTTGCTGATGTACTTCTACGGTCCCTACGGGTTTATGGGAAGAGTGCTGTCACACTTCGGACTCAGCGCGTCCAACACCTTTTTAGCCGTCATCTTGGCGCAACTTTATGAGTCGATCCCGTACTACGTCTTTGCGGCACAGGCAGCTTTTAATCAAGTGGACCGAAGGCATGAGCGTGTATCCCTCTCGCTCGGTGTGTCTCCCTTGCGGACGATGTTGTATGTGACAATGCCTTTGGCCAGCCCCGGGCTGATCGTAGGCTTTGCGATGGCGTTCGCTCGCGCGATCGGGGCATTCGGAGCTGTGATCGTCATTGCGTATTATCCGAACACGCTTCCGGTCAGCATCTGGATTGCACTGTCTGAACAGGGATTGCCCGGCGCGCTTGCGCTTACACTGCTGCTCGTCGTGATCGCACTTCCGCTGCCACTTGCAAGTGTCGTGTGGAGGAGGTTTCACTCTGATCGAATTTCGTTGTAAATTACCCCGGCGTGCATTTACGCTCGATATCGCACTGCAGGTGAACCCTGCGTCAGTCTACAGCATATTTGGACCGTCTGCTGCTGGCAAATCCAGCGTGTTAAGCGTCATCGCAGGATTTGAGAATCGCTTGCACACCGCATACCTGTCGGTCAACGGACGAGTCCTGATCGATGTGAAAAGTGGGCATGGGTTGAACGTTTCGGCATGGCGTCGCGGCGTCGTGTTGATGGAGCAGGGTGCTACCCTTTTTCCGCACCTCTCGGTTCGTGACAACATCTATTTTGGCGTGCGAACAAAAAGGGACCCATGGATAGAGGCCTGGATTGAAAGGGTTGGACTTGGTCCATATCTGGATGCAAAGCCCAGTCAGTTGTCAGGAGGCCTTACACAGCGTGCGGTTATCGTTCGATCGATCGTAGGGCGCCCGGAGATTCTGTTACTGGATGAGCCTTTTTCAGCTTTGGACTGGTCACTACGTCGGATACTTCAAGATGCGGTAATGGACTTGCAAAATGACCTTGGCACCACGATCATCATGGTGACACATGATTTGGCCGAAGCGCAGCGGATGGCGGATGAGATGGCGATCCTCAACCATGGCCAAATCTTGCAGTATGGCGCGCCGGAGCACTTGATGATGCATCCTAAGTCGTGGGAAGTCGCTAAGCTGCTCGGTTATACGCACCTGCTCACGGATGGAAACGGACAAACGTTTGCCTTCCATCCAAGCCGTGTTGTACCGGAGGCGCAGCCCGATCTCGGCCCAGTGCTGCAAGGTACCGTGAAAGAACAATTTTTACACGAGGCAGATCGGCGTGTTGCCGTTTATCTTTCGTCGTTTAATTGTGAGTTGGAGATAGCCGTTCCTACAGGCTACACGCTTCATATAGGACAGACTTTTGCATTTACAGTGGTGAATCCTCCATACGTTTACTAATCCCTCATCATCATGTCGCGGTGGTGTGACATAGCGCACTATGTCAAGCTGCAGTTAATCTATGCTGATAAACGACGCAGTTATAGAATCTTCCCCATTTTTAGTACCACTTGATGGCACGGCCGTCTATCTGAAATAGAGTTTAGCCGCTTCGTTTCACGTGGTGATCGGAGCTGTGATCATATGGAGCTACGATGAGTGTGCAGGAAAGAGGTGGTATCGAATGTCTAGAGTTGTAGTCGTGGGTGGTGGGGTGGCCGGAATTTCCGTTGCTGGACTCCTGGCTTCAAAGGGGCATCAGGTTGCTCTTTTTGAAAAGATGTTTGAATTAGGAGGGCGTGCGATTGCGCAAGAAAGGGATGGTTTTC